>JAIFND010000041.1 GCA_020047915.1 bacterium
GACGAAGTCCGCCAGGATGTCGGGGCCATGCAAGATGCGCATGAAAACCCGCCATCGATGGCGGCGTTCGTATGCGGCAAATGCATGTCAAAACTATTCTTACATCAACGTCTTAAGTCAGGTGCCATTGGGCGGGCCAGGGGAGGCGTTCGCGCGGTCCTTCTACACCGTCTGGCCTTGCCCAGAGCGTGCTTCCCTGCCGCCGGCCAGAGCCGACACCGTGGCCATGTCCGGCACCATCACGCAGCGGCGCGAGACCCTCCTTCTGACCCTGACCGGCCTGTTTGTCGGCTTTTTCGTCGCCGCCAACCTGATCGGGGCCAAGCTCTTCGCCTTCAGCCTGGGAGGCATCGGACCCGATGATCTGGGATTGGGCGGCAGTCCGACCTTCACCGCGACCAGCGGCCTGATCGCCTTTCCGCTGACCTTCATCCTCACCGATGTGATCAACGAGTATTTCGGCCGTAGGGTGGTGCGCCGCCTGACCTTCATCGCGGTGATCGTGTCGATCCTGCTGCAGTTCGTGGTCCAGGCCGCCATCGTCGCCCCGACCGTGCAGTTCGACCCCTTGCCCCCGGGCATGGCGGCGGCGGCGGCCGGCGATCCGGCGCGCACGACGCAGCTGGCTCACGAGGGCTTCGCCCTCGCCTTTGGCAGCTCGTGGGCGATTGTCGCCGGTTCGATGAGTGCATTCATGGTCGGACAGCTTCTCGACGTCTGGGTGTTCAGCCGCCTGCGCCGCGCCACCGGCGGCCGCCACGTGTGGCTGCGCGCCCAGGGCAGCACCGTGGTCAGCCAGCTGGTCGATACCTTCGTGGTCATCTTCCTGGCCTTCGTCTTCATCCCGCTGCTCACCGGCGCCAAGCCGTGGCCGGCCTTCTCGTCACTGGGCGAATTCAGCGCCTTCAGCGTGTGCGTGACCAACTACGTGTACAAGTTCCTCATCGCGGTGGCGATCACCCCGCTGCTCTACCTGGCGCACGCCCTGGTCGATGGCTGGCTGGGCCGCGAGGAGGCGCAGCGCCTGGCGGGCGAGGCGCACCAGCCGTAAGGTGGAAGGAGGAAGGCGGAAGGCGGAAGGCGGAAGGCGGAAGAATCGTTGCGCGCTGCGCGCGCCCGCCGGAGGCTGGCCAGCTGTCTCGCCGTGCTTCGCATACGCTTGCGCAGCATCCCTTCCGCCTTCCGCCTTCCGCCTTCCGCCTTCCGCCTTCCGCTTTCCCCCGTCACGCTCCTAATCGAATCCGTTAATCGATATCCCGGAGCCCCCATGCGCCTCGTCCCCGCCCTTCTCTGCACCGCCCTCGCCGCCGCCACCGCTGCGGCTGCCGACTCCTTCGTCTGGGTCGAAGGCGAGGCGCCGAGCCGAGGTCAGGGGTACCCGCATCCGTGGTACAGCGATGCGGTGCAGAAGGGGGCGCTCTCGGGCAACGGTTTCCTGTCGTCGTTCACCGACACGGGCGATACCGAGGTCGGTTACGATGTCACCATACCCGCCGACGGCACCTACACCCTGTGGGCGCGGGTGAATCCGATCCAGGCGGCGGTCAGTTGGCGTCAGGGTGATGGTGCGTGGAAGCCGGTCGATCTCGGCAAAGCCGTTGATCAGGTCAACATCGCCAACGACGGCAAGCCCGACCTGCGCTTTCTCGCCTGGGTGAAGATCGCGGCCTTGGACCTCAAGGCCGGACCCACTGCGCTCGGCTTCAAGCTGCACAGCGCCAACAACCACCACGGCGCGCTCGACTGCTTTGTGCTGACCAGCAAACCCTTCCTGCCCAGCGGCAAGAACCAGCCGGGCGGGGCCAAGCCGGCATCGGGTTTCGATGCGCGCAGCTACGTGTGGATCGAGGGCGAGGACGCCGTGTCGTCGGACTTCAAGCCGCACGGCTGGTACAGCGACGCGGTGAGGAAGGACATGCTCAGCGGCGGCAACTGGCTGACCACCTTCGAGGGTCCGGCCGGTGCGACCGCGGCCTGGGAGGTCGAGATCCCCGCTGCCGGCGCGTGGACGCTGTGGCTGCGCGCCAATCCGATCCAGGCCGGTCTGGAATGGCAGATTGACGGCGGGGCCTGGCAGAAGGTCGATGTCGCTCGCAACCAGGACAACGTCAACCTGGCAAATGACAGCAAGCCCGACCTGCGCTTCGTCGCCTGGATGGGCGGCGGCAAGGCCGAGTTGACGGCGGGCAAGCACCGCCTGGTCGTGCGCACCACCAGCACGCTCAGCAACCACGCCGCCATCGACGCCATCCTCTTTGCCGCCAAGCCGTTCTCCCCCAACGGCAAGACCAAGCCGGGCGCCAGTCTGGGCGAGGCTGAGCCGGGCTGGTTCGCGTTCGAACCGGGCCAGGACGAGTTCTCCGGCGAGGCCCTGCTTGACCTGCGCTCGCTCAACGAGAAGCGGGCCGGCGAGAAGGGGCGGATTGCGGCCAAGGGCGACGATCTGATCGGCGGCGACGGCAAGCCGCTGCGCCTGTGGGCGGTCAACGCCAGCACCCACGATGGTGAAGATGCCGCGACCTACCTGTTCCAGCGCCTGGCCAAGACCGGCGTCAACATGGCGCGATTCCACGGCCTGGTCGCCGATCGTGAAGGTGGCGACCCGTTGGCGGTGTCGAAGAAGGCCCTCGACCATCTGCACTACAACATCAAGGCAGCGGCCGAGCAGGGCATCTACGTCCACCTCTCGACCTACTTTCCGCTGTGGATGCAGCTCAAGCCCAGCGATGGCATCGCTGATGCCGCCGTCGGCAAGAACCCCTTCGGTCTGCTGCTCTTCGAGCCGCGCTTCCAGGCGATGTACAAGGCGTGGGCCAAGGCGATCCTGACCACGCGCAATCCGTACACGGGGAAGACCCCGGCCGAGGATCCCGCGGTCGCGATCTGGGAGATCCAGAACGAGGACTCGCTGTTCTTCTGGACCCTGACCAAAGAGAACCTGGGCAGCGGTCCCTACCGCACCCTGGGTGGTCTGTTCGCCGCCTGGGCGATCAAGCGCCATGGATCGCTCGACAAGGCGTTGGGCGCCTGGGGTGGCGAGCGCCACGGCGACGACGATGTCGCGGCCAAGCGTCTGGGCCTCTACGGCCCGTGGGAGGCGACCCGCGACGGCTACAGCAAGGCCGCAGCGGCGAAGCAGGCGCGCATCCGCGACCAGGTGCGCTTCTATGCCGAGCAGATGCGTACCGCCTATGCGGATATATCGGCCTTCCTGCGCAAGGACTGCGGTTTCACGGGCGTGATCACGGCCAGCAACTGGACCACCGCCGACAACCGCCAGCTTGGCGCCCTCGAACGCTGGACCTATGCCGCCGGCAGCGACGTGGTCGATCGGCATGGCTACTTCGGCGGCAAGCACGAGGGCGATGGCGCCTCGTGGTCGGTGCGCGCCGGGAACACCTTCGCGGACAAGGCGGCGGTGCTTGATCCCGCTGATACGCCGCTCGGCTACCTGCAGATCGCCGGCCGGCCGCACATCCACACCGAGATCGCGTGGAACAAGCCGAACCGCTTCCTTGCCGATGGCGCCCTGCTGACCGCCAGCTACGCCGCGCTGCAGGGCGTCGATGGCTTCTTCGGCTTCGCTCTGGGCAAGGGCAGTTGGGCCAACGAAGGCACCGGCAAGTGGCCGGCGGCCATGCCCAGCGTCATGGGTCAGTGGCCGGCCAACGCCCTGCAGTTCCGCCGTGGTGACGTCGCTGCCGCCCCGGTCGCGGTGCGTCAGGTGGTCAAGACCGAGGAGATGTTCGCGCTCAAGGGCTCGGGCCTGGTCGAGGGCCAGAACGCCGACTTCCGCCTGGCCGAGGCGCCTCGCGCACAGGACGCCGGCCAGGACACCGGCTTCGATCCGCTGAGCTACTATGCCGGGCGGGTCGAGCGCGTGCTGGTCGGGCTGCCCGGCGCCCCCGCCGACGCCAAGCCGCAGGCCGCCGATCTCGGCAAGGCGATCGACCGCAACGCCAAGACCGTCACCAGTCTCACCGGCGAGTTGCGCTGGGACTGGGGCAAGGGCCTGGTGACGGTGAACACGCCGCGCAGCCAGGCGGTAACCGGCTTCCTCGCCAAGGGTGGCGAGTTCAAGCTCGGCGACGTCACCATCCGCTCAGGCTCCGAGTACGGCACCGTGCACGTGATCAGCCTGGACGGGGCGCCGCTGGCGAGCGCGAAGCGCATCCTCATCCAGAGCTTCACCGAGGAGCGCATGTACGGCTGGCGGGTGTCCGGCGAGCGCATCGAGGACACTGGCCGCGCGCCGATCAACGTGCGCGAGCTGGACGCCAGCGTGACCTTTGCCAAGCCGGCCGGCCTGAAGGCCGTGGCCCTCGACGGCCATGGTTATGCAGCCGGCGAGGTGGCGGTGCAGGGAGGGACGATCGTGCTGCCGAAGGACAAGTTGTACGTGATCGTCACGAGGTAATGCCACGGTCACAACACGGGGTATAAAATGGGGAGGAAGGCGGAAGGAGGAAGGAGGAAGGCGGAAGAGTTGCTGGGCTTATGGTAGAACGCCGTCCGACGGCGCATGTCCAACGCCCGATCAGGCGAACGACGAAGCCTTGGTCGATAGGCGTTCTTCAGTTCAGCCCGGCCTTCCTTCCGCCTTCCGCCTCGACTTTCGCTTCAGCCCGCCCTGTCCGTCGGCAACTCGACCCCTGCCTGGGTCAGCACCTCGGTGGCGAAGGCGCCGCTGGGCAGAGTGAATTCCAACCAGGTGATGCCGTCGGCCTGGTTCAGCACCGGGGCTTCGCGGAACACCACCAGCAACTGGCGGCGGCCGCCGGGGCTGTCGAACACGCTGTCCTCGCCGAACCACGCCCAGTCCATGCCGGTGCTCGCGCTCCAGGCGTGCTCTTCGGCGATGACCTCATCGCTGGTGCGCAGCCTCCATGAGCCAGGCATCGGGCCGGTGGCGAGAGCGTCGAGCAGGCCGGGCGCGGCGCGGCGGTTGACCTCGTCGAGGTCGTCGGCGGTGACCAGGAAGGGAATGCCGTCGCGCGTGCAGGCGAGGTCGCCCACGCGCAGGCGGTGCACCAGGCCGCGTTCGGCGCGCGCCGCCTGCACCGCGTTGAACACCGCCGCCTGCGCCGCCGAGGCGATCAGCTTGCGCAGTTCGTCGGCCTGGCGCAGGGCGCGCATGGGATCGGTGCCGCGCTTCAGCGCCGCGATCACCTTGCCCTCGGGGCCGAAGCGGAAGCGGCTGGGCAGATCATCGCCCAGCTTCCACGTCCCGCTCGGATCGACCACCAGGGCGATCGCCCCGGCCAGGTCGCCGGCGCCCCACGCCGCGGCAATGCGCAGGTTGACTCCGCCGAAGCCGAAGCGCTGCGGCCCGAACCGGTTGGCGATGCCGTCACGCGCCAGGCGGGCGAGGTTGGCCTGCAGCGCGGAGAGGTCGGTGACGTCACCCAGGCCGAGACGGAAGTGGTTGCCGCGCAGATGGCCGACGCGGATCTTGTTGGCGTGCCGCGACACGTTCAGCACGGTCAGGCGGCCCTTGGCGAAGGCGGTCTGCAGGCCGGTCAACTGCGCATCCGTGGCGCCGCGCACCGAGAACCACTGCCGGGTGATGGCGTGGCGGTCCTTGCGCCCGGCGAAGCCGACCTCCATGCCTTTGACGTCGCAGCAGCGCGCCAGGGCCATCGCCACCTCGTCGGTGGTCAGGCCTTCCTTCTCGATCTCGACGTAGAGGTGCTCGCCGCTGCCGCTCGCGGCGTAGGCGGGTTCCTCGACGACGTGGAAGTGGGCGGGACCGGGCAGGAGGCGCATCAGGGGGCGCCTGCGGCGTGGTTCGGCGTTCGGCGTTCGGCGTTCGGTGTTCCGCAGGGGAGGCTGCAGAAATGGACGATCAACGACGCTACGAGGCGCTGGTCAACCGCCAGCGCGGACCTCGAAACGCCGAACGCCGAACGCCGAACGCCGAACATGTCTTTCATCCCGCGTCGCGCGCCGCGTCGGCGATGCATTGCGCGCGGTAGGCCTGGCGCAACTTGCGGCCCCACTCGCCGACCCGGCCATCGCCGATCGGTTTGCCATCGACGCGCACGATCGGCAGCACCTCGCGCACTGCGCTGGTGATCCACACCTCGTCGGCGGTGTACACATCGTCGCGGGTGATGCGGCACTCGTACCAGGTCAGGCCGAGGCGCTCGGCGATCGGCTTGACCCCGGCCTTGGTGATGCCGGGCAGGCAGTCGATCACCGGCGTCATCACGCGGTTGGCGACGCGGATCAGCACGTTGCTGGTCACCCCTTCGGTGACGTAGCCGCTGTCATCGACGTAGAACGCCTCGTGCGCGCCGGCCTTGGTCGCCAGTTCCAGGCCTTTGCGGCCCGACAGGTAGCTGGTGGTCTTCAGCGTCGGCAGATGGCGGCTGCTCTGGAAGGTCACCGCCGCGACGCCCTGTTCGTAGCTGCTTTCCGGCGGGGCGTGCACATCGCGCGCGATCACCACCCAGGTCGGTTCGCCGGTGGTGCCGAACACGCCCTCGCCGTGGCTACCCGGCGTGACCACCATGTTGACGCGCAGTTCGGCGTGGCCGCTGCGCGTGCGGATCTCGGCCACCACCCGCCGGACCGTCGCCTCGTCGAAGAAGGGCTTCTGGCCGAAGCTGTCCGCTGACTCCCAGATGCGACGCAGGTGTTCGCCCAGGGCATGGGGATGGCCGTCGTAGGTGCGGAAGGTCTCGAAGGCCCCGACCCCGCGCAGGAAGCCGAGGTCGAGGACGCTGATCGTGGCCTGCTCGGCTGGGATGATGCGGCCGTTGACGGCGAAGTGGTCGGGAATGTGCATTGCCACAAGGGGTTAGGGGAAGGCGTCATTGCCCCAGGGGTTAGGGGTTAGGGAAAGGCATCATTGCCCCAGGTGCGAGAGGGGCAATGCCCCTAACCCCTGGGGCAATGGCGGGGCAATGCCCCTAACCCCTAACCCCTGGTGGCAATGCTGTGGCAATGGGGGCCGCGTGCAGCGCGGCGTTGAGCATCACCTCGTTCTTCTTGGTGATGACTTCGATGGCGCCGGTCTGGCTGTTGCGGCGGAACAGCAGGTTGGGCTTGCCGGCCAGGCTGGCGGCCTTGACCACGCTGCCGTCCTCGAGGCGCACCTTCGAGCCGCCGGTGACGTACAGGCCGCTTTCGACCACGCAGTGATCGCCGAGCGGGATGCCGAGGCCGGCGTTGGCGCCGAGCAGGCTGTTCTCGCCGATCGAGATGACCGTCTTGCCGCCGCCAGACAGCGTGCCCATGATCGAGGCGCCGCCGCCGATGTCGCTGCCCGCACCGACCGTGACGCCGGCGCTGATGCGACCCTCGACCATCGACTTGCCGAGGGTGCCGGCGTTGAAGTTGATGAAGCCGGCCGGCATCACCGTGGTGCCTTCGGCCAGATAGGCGCCCAGGCGGCACTGGCTGGCGTTGGCCAGGCGCACGCCCGAGGGCACGACGTAGTCGGCCATGCGCGGGAACTTGTCGATGCCGTTGACCTGGAAGGGGGTCCCGGTGGCGACCGCGCGCAGGCGCAGGCGCTCGACCTCGTCGGCATCGATCGGCCCCTGGGTGGTCCACGCGACGTTGTTGAGCAGGCCGAACACGCCGTCGAGGTTCTGGCCGTGCGGCTTCACCTTGCGGTGCGAGAGCAGGTGCAGGCGCAGGTACACATCGTGCGCGTCGCCCGGCTTGCTGGCCAGGTCGCCGATCTTGACCAGCACGATGGCGCGCGGCAGTTCGACGCCGCCGATCGTACGCGGGCGGCTGATCGCCTCGGCCAGCGCGTCCAGGGCCTCGATGTTGGCGTGGCGCTTGCCGTCGTCGCGGAAGGCGGCGAAGGCGGCGCGCGCGCTGTCGAGCTGTTCGCTGCCCAGATAGGCGACCCCGGCCCCCAGCAGTCCGGCGGCCTCGGCCAGCACCGCGGCGGCGCCGTAGTTCTCTTCGCGGTTCACCACCGGGAACCAGGTGTCGAGGATGCGCCGTCCGGCCCCGGCGGCGGGCGTGGCGGTCGAGAGGTGGGCGAGTCCAAGGCCCCAGGCGGCGGGGCGGACATAGCCGGCGGTCCCTTCGATGCGGGCGACGCGGGCCTGGAAATCAGCGACGGTAGCGGTCATGGGTCGCGCAGCGTGAGCGCGCGCCCGCCTGGGCAAGAGGGGGTCGGATTCGGGGTCCAGGGCACAGCCCTGGCCGCAGCCGTAGGCGAGGATCGCGCGCCGAGGGGCGGTGGCGGCATACAATCGGCGTAGCCGATGCCGCCACGGTTTCAGAGCGGAGCGATGAAACCGAGCCGCGACAAAGCGTCGGGGGGCAGGCCCGCAGGGCCGCGGGGGCGAAAGCCCCTGAGCTAAACGCCCTACCCGCGCATGCTGACGATATTACGGTGCGCGTCGCCGGTCAGCGAGGTCAGCTTGGCGTGCTCGTTGGGCACCCCGCGCCAGCCTTCGGTCAGCGGACGGACCACGACCAGCAGCTTGCGCAGGCGCGCGCCGTCATGGCGCAGGCTGCTTTCGATCACTTCGTTGGTCAGGAAGGTATAGAGCGCGTCGAGCTGCTTGGCGATGTCGCCGCCGATCTCGTGGTTCAGCGTCGCCTGCAGTTCGAAGAGGATCTCGCGGGAGCGGTGGCAGTTCTTCGCCGCCATCTCGTAGTGGCGGTTGTCCATCGCCAGGGCCCCCTGCTCGAGGAAGCGTTCCAGCCCCTCGAACAGCTTGATCAGCAGATCGCGCGGGGAGAGGGTTTCGATCTCGCTGCGCCGGTAGGCGCTGTAGGCGATGGCTGCACCCATGGTATTCCCCTTGTCCGTGGTCAGCATCGGTGGGCCTTCGCCTCGGCTTGAGGATTAGTTCGACGACTTGTTCAGGCCGTTGACGAAGCCGGTCAGGGCGTTGCCCTGCGATTGAAACTGCGCGGTCAGCTTCTCCATCTCGGCGAACTGCGCCTGGTAGAGGGCCTTGCGCTTCTCCAGCCGGGCATCGTAGGCGGTGATGCGCTCGGTGTAGGCTTCGATGCTCTCCTTGAGTTGCGATTCCTTCAGTGCCATGCTGCCATCGATGCTGCGGGTCAGCGACTCCAGAGGCTCGCTGGCGGCGGATCCGACGGCCAGGAAGAGGTCGGCGACCTCTTCGCTATTCTCAGCAAATTTGGCATCGAAAGTCGTCGCATTCAGGGCCAGCTTGCCGTCGCTGCCTAGGGTGATGCCCAGGTCCTTCAGCGATGTGAATCCGGTCGGCTGACCTGCGACCGTGCCGGTCAGGGCGCGTTCGATGCGGTCGAGCTGGCGCGGAATCTCGTAGTCGTTGAACAGCGGGCCGGACTGCTTGGTGTTGAGGTCGAAGCGGTTGTTGGCGGTGAGATAGCTGAGAGCACCGTTGAATGCATCCACCATCTGCTGGGCCGCATTGCGGGCGATTGCCGGGTCCTTGGACACGGTCACAGCGATGTTGTCGCCCGGCGCCTTCAGGGTCAGGGTGACCCCGGGGATCACCTGGTCGACCGTGTTGCTGGCCGATTCGACCGGCAGACCGGTGACCGGGTCGCCGAGCATCAGCAGGGCGTTGCGTGCCGGGGTCACTTCGGTGAGCGAGGCGAGGTCGGGCAGCAGGGTTGCCAGCGCGCCGTCGCCCTGCGCCATGGCGATACCCTTCGCCGATCCGGTCGCGGTCGAGGTCAGCAGCAGGCGGAAGCCGACGCCGTCGTTGATCACGCTGGCGGTCACCCCGGCATTGGCCTCGTTGATCGCCGTGGCGACACCGTTCAGCGAATAGTCGGTCGGTGTGATGGTCGTAGCCGTAGTGGCTCCGGCCGCCTGAATGTAGATCGCCCCGGCCGAGCCCATCGAATCGGTGGCCGAGGTCTGCGGATCGCTGGCCACTTGGTGCGCGGCGGCGAGGTGTTTGACCGACACCGTGGTGCTGCCGGCCAGCGCGCTGCTGCCGCTGGTGGCGGTCAGTGCCGTCTCCTGCGACGAGGTGACGCTGCGGCCACGAAAGCTGTCGGGCAGCTTGACCGCATCGACCGCATCCTTCACTGCCAGCAACTTGGTGTTCATCGCCTGGACCGAGGCCAGGCGAGCCTGGGCGGTGGCACGCCGCGCTTCTGACAGCCGCGCCGGGGCGCGGTCGGCGTTGATCAACTGCTCGACCAGCGTCTTGGTGTCGATGCCGGTCGACAGGCCGCCGACGGACAGCAGCGAGGCCATGGCGTCAGGCCTTCTCGTCGACGAACACGCCGAGCAGGTCGTTCAGGCGCTCGCGTAGCTGCATGAACTCCTTGGAGGGGATCTCCTTGACCACCTCGCCGCTCTTGCGGTCAGAGATCGTCACGACCAGCTCCTTGAAGCGGTCGTTGAGCGCGAAGTCGAGTTGCCGCCCGGTGGCTGACTCGATCACCTTCTGCATGCGCTGGGAGGCCGCGCGCACATCATCAGCGCGCGGTTCGGTGGCGGCCAGGGCCGTCTCGCTGGCGCTGTTCTCCGCGCTGCGCGCCTGGCGCGTCTGGGCCTCGGAGTCGCGGTTCGACTGGAAGGGCCGGGAGACATCGGCGACCTGGGTGGCGACGGCGGCATCGATACGGGCCATGTGGGAATCCTCCTTGGAGAGGCCGGTAGAGACCCCTCCAGAGGCAGTATCGGTAGGGGCGACGGGGACTTGAGGGGAACCTGGGAGCGCGCGCCGCTGGCGGTAGGGGGGATGGGGCTTTTTCGTGGCACGGGCATCTTGCCCGTGGTTTTCCCATCGCAGCGCCCATGGGCGAGACGCCCATGCCACGCGAATCGCGAGCGCTATCCTTGTACTGCCCCGCAATTCGCTGCCGTACGCCGCTCCCAGGGCTTCCCCTGCACTCGTAATCCCTTCTC
>JAIFND010000014.1 GCA_020047915.1 bacterium
TTGAGGTAGCCGGCCAGCTCGACCCCGCGCGCCAGCCCGGGGGCGACGCCATCAGCCAGGCCCTTGGCCACGGCCTTCAGGCCAGGCAGGCCGCTGGTCTCGGGCCCGATGTCGGTGGCATGCGCCAGCACCCCGGTGCGCACCAGGCCTTCCGGACCGCCGGGCGAGCGGCGCACCAGCACCACGGCCAGACGGACCTCCTTGCTATCGACATCCGCAGCGATGGCGCTGCGCGTCGCGCACCAGCCGTCCTCATCGACCGCCGTGAGGACCGCAAGATCGATGCGTGAGATGAATCCGTTCAGGGCGTAGAGGGGCCGGCGCGGCATGGCCCGGACCAGGGGTTCGTCGTCCATGCCGGTATCCTGACGGCCCGCCGCCGCGGTGCCAGAGCGCTCAGGTGCGGCTGCTTGACCAGCCCCTGGGCACAACCGACGCTATGGGGATGGACCCGGCTCCCGCCACCCCCTGCGCCGCGTGCGGAGCCCAGGTAGCCCTCGAAGAGGTCGCCCAAGGCCTGGCGGTCAAGGTGTCAGGCCGGCTGCTCTGCCCACTGTGCGTCGATCGGCTGCCTGGCGATGCCAAGGTCGCGGTCAACCAGATGCGCGCCTTGCGCGGCATGGCGGTGACCACCTATCGCTACCATAGCGGCCGTCATCCGGGCCTGCCGCTTTTCACCTTCACCACCGCCGCACTGATCCTCAACCACCGGCGCAAGCAGGTGCATGGCGAGGAATTCGAGGCCCCGCCGCTGCCGCCACCCGGCAGCCGGCCACGCCTGCCGACCGCCTCCGAGGCGGCGCGCGGCGACCGCACCGGCTGGATCGCGGTGGCCGGCATCTCCATCCTGATCATCACCGGAATCGTCTGGCTGGCTGTGCCGGCGGAGCGGCCAGCTCCTGCGACTCCGCCCGCACCGGTGGTCGCTCCAGCCATCCCGGCCGTGCAGCCGGCTCCGGTCCGGCCTGCAGAGCCCAACTACGCCCTGCAGTTGACCGAACTGGAGCGCCGCCTCATCAGCAATCCCGACCAGGCCGCGAGCATAGCGGACGAGGCCGAGCTGCTGCGCGATGCCATGCCGCTGCGCGACCTCGGCCTGCGTAACCGGGCCGACGAATTGGCACGTTTGGCACGCCTGCGCGCCGCCCCCCCGACCCCGGACCCCGTCGCGCCTGCGCCCAGGCAGCCGGAACCGCCGCCGCCCGTGGTGCTGGCACCCGTCCCGGTACCGGCCCTGCCACCCAGACCGGTCGAACCCAACCGCCCCGAAGTCCCGACGCCAGCCCAGGATCCGGCCCCTGAACAGGCGCCGCCCAGCACCCCGCCCGTGGTGAAGCCGAGCAAGCCGCTGGGGGCGGTACGCTGGGATCCCAGGATCCTCTGGCCCGATCGCGCCCAGCCACTGGTCTCGCCGGATCGCCCCTCACCGGGCAAGCTGCTGCTGCCCTGGCCGTGGCCGAGCGGTGAGCCGATCTGGGCGCCCGGCCTCGACCGCAAGCGGAAGCGCCTGGTCATCGAACTGGGCTTCACCATGGTCGGGGAAGCGGGAGGCGTGGCCCTGGTGCTGCATCCGCATCGTGCCGACCGCACCACCCTGCATGCCGTGTGGGCCGCCACGACAGGCAGCGCGCCCCCGCAGGTGCTGACCCTCGAGCCGGGACGTTGGCAGACCGTGCTGGTGCCTGGCACCGGCGTGTCCGCGCTCGATCCGGCAAGCCTGCGCTTGCGCCTTGAGGACACCAAGGATCTGCCGGAAGACCGGCCCTTCCTGATCGCCGGCGCGGCCATGCGCAGTGATGCGCCACCCCGGCTTGACGACAGCCCGCCACGCCTGCCGCTGCTCGACCCCGCCGAGGTAGCCGCCGCCAACGGCAAGCCGCTGCGCGATGGCGATCTGCTGGCGCTCTTGCGCAAAATCGCAGCGGAACCACTCAAAGACCGCCAGTTCGCGGTGGCCAACGCCAAGGTCCTGCTGCCCGAAGTCGAGGCTGGCCGTAATGCGGCCTTCCGCACCGCGATGCGCAAGCAGCTCGGCGCGCTGCTGTCCGAGACCAAGCGCGGCTCGGGTGGCATCGCCAACGGCAATCCCGTCGATCTGCCCCGGCGCGAGCCCGCCTTCACCGATGCCAAGCTGGCGTGGCCCAAGGACGCGCTTGGCGACCTTGAAGTCTATGACGCGGTGGTCATCGGCTGGGGTGCGGAAGGCGATGGCGAGGCAGCGCAGTTCGACCCCCTGGTCCTGGGCCTGCTCGGCAAGTTCCTCACCCAGCAGCCGAAGCCGCGGCGCAAGGCGGTCCTGCCGATCCTCGCCGTGGGGGCATTCGAACGCATCAAGCCTGACGAGCAGGCCGCCATCGCAGCGCGCTGGAATGGCCTTGCCAGGTCGCTGCTGGCGCGCGGCATCCCGGTGATCGACCTGCGCCACGCACAACGCGAGGAGACCGCCGAACTGGTACGCGAGGCGGCCGCCCAGTTGTTGGTCGATGGCCTGCGCCAGCTCGATTGGCTGCTGCGCCGATGAAACACCTGCTCCGCCTCGCCACCCGTGCCAGCCCCCTCGCCCTGTGGCAGGCGCGCCACGCCGCCGCCCTGCTGCGCCGTACCCATCCCGGCCTGCGCGTCGAGCTGGTGCCGACCACCAGCCACGGCGACATCGATCTGCAGACCCCGCTCTATGCCATGGGTGGGGTCGGGGTGTTCTGCAAAGAGGTGCAGGCACTGGTGCTGGCCGGCCAAGCCGACGCCGGCGTGCATTCGTGCAAGGATCTGCCGACCACTCTGCCCGACGGCCTGGGCATGGCCGCGATCCTGACCCGCGCCGACCCGCGCGACACCCTGGTCGGGTCGCGTGGGCTTGACGCCCTGGCGCAGGGCGCGCGCATCGGCAGCAGTTCGACCCGGCGCCGTGCCCAGCTGTCCGCGCTGCGTCCCGACCTGCAGTTCGTCGATCTGCGCGGCAACGTGCACACCCGCCTGGGCAAGATCAGTGCCGGCCAGGCCGACGCGACCTGCATGGCGATCGCCGGTCTGCGCCGTCTCGGCCTGTCCACGCCGCATGCCGCCGCCGTCCTCGACCCGTGGCGCGTGTGCACCCCCGCCCCCGGCCAGGGCGCGGTGGCGATCGACTGCCGCAGTGGCGACACGCGTACCCGCCGGCTGCTCGCCCTGCTCAACCACGATGCGACCGCGATCGCAGTCGGCATCGAACGCGCGATCCTCGCCGGGCTGGCGGGCGGCTGCTCGCTACCCCTGGGCTGCCTGGCGCAACGCCAGCACGGCACCTGGCGCCTGCTCGCCCGGCTCGGCACCCCGCAGGGGCTGCGCGAGGTCCGCCTCAGCGGGCCGGCCGATACGCTGGTGGCGCAGGCGCTGACGGCGCTCACTTGATCAACGCGTGAACCACGGCTGGGCCACCGCCGGCACGGCGCCAGCGCGGATCGCTGCCGCCGCTTCATCACGCCGCTTCGGTCCGATGCCGGGTATGGCGTCGGCCATCCACGACTGGCAAACCGCGGGTGCAAGCGGCGGCGGGGCCTGACGCGACGGCAGTGGGCGCAGCACAGCGAGCAGGGCCAGGAGCACCAGCAAGCCGCCGACCGGCAAGGCCTCACGCACGGCGCAGCTCGCTGAGACGATCGAGGCCAGCCGCATCACGATGCAGCGTGCAGCGCAAACCCCGGGCCGTGGCCAGCGCCGCGATCGGAGCGGCTTGGCGAAAGCCGTGTTCGAGCCACAGCGCACCGTCTACGGCAAGGAGACGCGGCGCGTCGGCGACCAGTTCGCGGATCAGGCCCAGCCCGTCGCCACCCGGGAAGAGGGCGGTGGCCGGTTCGTAGGCGAGTTCGGGATCGCACAGGCCGCGCTCGTCCTCGGCGATATAGGGCAGATTGGCGACCACCGCCGCGAAAGGGCCGTCCAGGCCCTGGGCGAGGTGTCCCTGGCTGAAGGCCACCTCCAGCCCGAGCCGTTCGGCATTGCCCCGCGCCACCGCCAGGGCCTCGGGCGAGAGGTCGCGCGCCTGCACCGCCATTTCGGGCCGCGCATGCTTGAGCGCCAGCGCGATCGCGCCGCTGCCGGTACCGACATCCAGCACCCGGGCGGCCCCGGCCGGCAGCCCGGCCAGCACCAGATCGACCAGCACCTCGGTCTCCGGGCGCGGCACCAGCACAGCCGGAGTGACCGTCAGGCACAGGCCGTGGAATTCCTGGTTGCCCAGTACATAGGCCAGCGGTTCGCGCCGGCCGCGCCGCGCCACCAGCTCGCGCAGGCGGGTCGTCTCGGCGGCATCGAGCGGCATGTCGTAGCGCGTGTACAGTTCGAGACGAGTCAGGCCCAGCGCCTCGCCAAAGATCCACTCCGCCTCGCGCCGACCGTTCTCGATCCCCTTGCCGACCAGCCATTGGCCGGACTTCTGCACCAGGTCGAGCAGGGTGTTGGTCACGACGGTACTGTTGCCAGAGGCCGGGCTGCAGCAACCGCCCAGGCGCCGGGGGGCAAGCCGTGCTGCTTCCGGAAGGTGCGCCGGAAGTGGCTGGCCTCACCGTAGCCGCACGCGGTGGCGATCTGCCCGGCATCAAGGCCAGCCGCCAGCAGTGCGCGGGCGCGCTCCATGCGCACTCCGGTGATCCAGGTGATCAGTGGCTGGCCCTCGATGCGACGGCACAGGCGCGAAAGATGGTTGGGGTGGACTCCCGCAGCAGCAGCCAGCGCCTCGCGTCCGCTGCCGGGGTGCTCGTAGGCGTGGGCCCGCGCCCGAGCCCAGGCGAGACGGGCGCGGTCGGCCTGCGGCCAGGGCCGGCAGTCGGCCAAGGCGGCCCGTACCAGCAGACGCAGCAGATCAGGTGCCGACGGCCGCTGTCCGGCGTCTTCACCAGCCTGGATAAGGGCGCTGAACAGACTGCGCGCCACCGGGTTGAGCGGAGCCGCGCTGTGGAAGGACAGCCCCTGCGGCGCCTCGAAGCGGGTGCCATCGTCGAAGGAATTGATCGCCACGATCCGGTTCGGGCGCTGCGGACGCGGCTGGGTCCAACCATCAGCGGCTACGATCAGCGCATCACCGGTTACCAGACGATGCTCGACCACCCGCCCATCGACCGGTGCCAGCACCGGTCGGATGCCATCGATAACGATCGTGATACGCGGACGCCCGGTAGCTGATGAACGCAATGGAGCATGGTATCCCAGCACCGGACGCACCCAGAGCGGCCGCAGGATCGGCAACGCCCCGATCGCCGAGGCGATGTCGGCGGCGACCACGGATGGCTCCTGCTCGGACATGTCCACGATCGTCACCAGTGGTTACAAAACGCCAGCAACGCTCCAGACCGCACCTCCCCAGACATGGCCCGTCCGCTAGCATCCCGGCATGCGACGCCCCAACATCATCTTCATCCTCAGCGATGACCACGCTGCGCACGCCATCTCGGCCTACGGCGGTGGACTCAACCACACGCCGCACATCGACCGCCTGGCCACGACCGGGGTGCGCTGCACCAGCACCTTTTGCACCAACTCGATCTGCGCCCCCAGTCGGGCCGCCATCCTCACCGGCACCTGGAACCATGTGAACGGTGTGCGCACCCTGCACGACCGCTTCGACGGCACGCAGGACACCGTCGCCAAGCGCCTGCAGGCGGCCGGCTACCAGACCGCCCTGTTCGGCAAATGGCACCTCGGTCAGGGTGGAAGCAGCGATCCCACCGGCTTCGACCGCTGGTGCGTGCTGCCCGGCCAAGGGGCCTACTGGAATCCGGCCTTCCACACCCCCGAAGGGAAGATCCAGGTCCAGGGCTACGTCTCCGACATCATCACCGACCAGTCGCTGGCCTGGCTGGAGGGGCGGGATCAGCAGCGCCCATTCATGCTGATGCTGCACCACAAGGCGCCGCACCGGGAGTGGGAATACCATCCCCGACATGCGCACCTCTACCCGGAAGGGACCATTCCCGAACCGCCAGAGGCGACCTTCTATGACGACCACAGCGGCCATGCCACTGCCGCCAAGATGGCGAAGATGCGCCTGGAGGACATGCAGGAAAAGGATCTCGGCGCCCCGATCCCGACCGGACTCTCGCCGCGCGACGAGCACCGCTGGCGCTACCAGCGCTACCTCGCGCGCTATCTGCGCACCGTGCAGTCGGTCGATGATTCGGTCGGCCGAGTCCTCGACTGGCTGGAGGCCAAGAGCCTGCGCGAGGACACCATCGTCATCTACACCAGCGACCAGGGCTTCTTCCTGGGCGAGCACGGCTGGTTCGACAAGCGCTTCATGTACGAGGAATCGCTGCGCATGCCCTTCCTGGCCAGTTGGCCGGGGCGCCTGCCGCAGGGCGTGGTCAACGACGACATCCTGCTCAACACCGACATCGCGCCCACCTTCCTGGAATGGGCCGGCATCGAACGCCCCGCCGCCTGGCAGGGGCGCAGCTTCGTCTCCTGCCTCGAAGGTCGCACCCCGCGCGACTGGCGCGACGCCTTCTATTACCGCTACTGGATGCACAAGGATGGCGCCCACCATGTCTGGGCTCACTACGGCCTGCGCACCCGCCACCACAAGCTGATCCACTACTACGCCGATCCGCTCGACACCGATCCCGCTGGCTGCCTGGCCGACCAGTCACCCGAGCCGCCCGAATGGGAGCTGTTCGACCTGCGCAAGGACCCCTTTGAGCTGACCAGCGTGCACGATGATCCGGACTACGCCGCGATCCGCGACGAACTGACTGTCCGTCTGCACCGCGAGCAGGCCGCGGTCGGCGACCGCCCCTACGACCCGGCCGAGGCTGCGCGAGGGCGGCTCGAACGGGCCGAGCGCGAAGCCCGCCTGTATGCCGGCGCAATCCCGGCCTGGCGCGTGTTGGGCCCCTTCCCCGGCCAGGCCGGGAAGCTGAAACTGACGACCACCACCCCGATCGAATCCGACCTGATCGCGGGTCGCGGCGTCGCGTTGCCGGACGGCATCCGCGACCTCCAGGCCACCGCCGGCACGCAGGCCTTCGTCGATCTCGACAAGGTGCTGGGACGCCGCGAGTACGCCATCTGCTACGCCGTCCATGCCTGGCACGAGCCGGCACCGCGGCGGGTCGAACTCGCCATCGGCAGCGATGACGCCGTCGAGGCCTGGCTCGACGGCACCAGCATCCTGCGCGTCGATGGTGAACGCGGCTACACCGTCGGTGAAAACCGCGTCCGGCTCGACCTCGCAGCCGGCCCACACCGCCTGGTGCTGAAGATCATCAACTATCGCGAGGGCTGGGGCTTCGGAGCGATGCTCGACGTGCTTCCCGGCTGAGCCGGCGCTTCCCACGGCGGCGCACCCGGCACGCTGCCGCGCGTGATCCTCACCGTTTACGGCTCATCAAGCCCACGCACCCCGTCCCGCTATCTCGCGGCGGCGGCCGAACTCGGCCGGCTCGCCACCGCCGCGGGTTGGCGCGTGCGCACCGGGGCCGGCAAGGACGGCTGCATGGGCGCCCTGGCGGATGCCGTCATCGCCGCTGGCGGCCCGGTCGACGGCGTCATCCTGCGTCTGTTCCTGGACCAGGGCCTGGCGCACGGCGGCCTCGCCTCGCTGGCGATCGCCGATGACATGCGCTCGCGCAAGCGCCTGCTGCTCGAGGGCGCGGACGCGGCCATCGCCCTGCCTGGTGGACCGGGCACCTGGGAGGAGCTGTGGGAACTGGCGGTGCAGCGCCAGATCGGCGCGACGCGCATCCCCTTCGTCGCCATCGATGTGGACGGCTGCTATGCCCCGTTCCGCGCCATGCTCGACCGCGCCGAACGCGACGGCCTGCTCTATGGGCCGCCGCATGAACTGCTGTCGTTCGCCGATTCGCCAACCGAGGCGCTGGATCTCCTGCGATGCGGTTGACCGTCCTGTGCCTGGTGGTGCTCGCGGCCGGCTGCGTGCGGATCGAACATCCTGACGAGGCCGTGGCAGCCATCGCGCCCTCGCCCATCCAGCAGGACACGGCCCCGTGGCACGAGAACCTCCGCCATGCCGCGCACCTCGCGGCCATGGCCTACGGCGCCAGCACCGAACACGAGCGCATCGAGCGTGGACCAGGCGATGAACTGCGTGCGCAGATGCCCGGCCTGTCGGTCGGGATCCGGCTGCGCCTGTTCGCCCGCCGCGGCCTGCATGCCGCCTACGTCGCTCCGCGGCTCTGGATCATGCCTTGGGTGCATCATCCCGAACTGTATGTGCTCGGTGATACGGTCGGACAGACCATGACGGTGGTCTTCGTCGGCAGCAATGGCCCCGACGACTGGTACCAGAATCTCAAGGCGAGCGTGTACGAGGATGACGGCGACGCAGGCGATCCCTACATCCCCAGCGGGCATGCCGGCTTCCGGCGCGGGGTGCGCAACCTCGCCGCCTGCGGATTCTTCGACCGGATCATGCCCACGCTGGCCGACGGCTGGGGCATCCGCCCCGGCAGCGACGGCCGGATCCCGGTCTTCGTCGCCGGCCACAGCCTCGGTGCTGCGATCGCCCTCCTCAGCCTGCCAGCGATCGACGGCTGGTCCCATCGTGGCACCCGCGCCCCCGATGGCGGTTTCGAACTCGAACGGCGGACGGGAGCCTTCGCCGTGCGCGGAGCCTTCCTCATCGCCCCACCCTATGCCATCGCTTCGGACACCTTCATCGACCCGGACCTGCCGATGGCGCGGGTACTGCGCAATCACCACGCCTATGCCTGGATGCGGCGCGCCTATGGCGCGATCATCTGGAACGTGATGCACGAGGCCGACACGGTCTGTGCGCTGTATGACGTCCGCCAGGCCCATGAGGTCAGCCTCAAGCATCTCGGCCATCTGGTGCGCATCGACGGTTCCGGGCAGGCGCGTCTGGTCGAAACCGACTAGGGCAACCAAAGGCCGCACGACTATTGGGAGTACTGGCGGGCGCTGGGAACGCTGCGCCCGTAGAAGGGTGCGTCGCACTGGCTACCCGGCCCGGGCGAACGACGGACAGCGATTACTGATCCAGTCGAGCCCGCGTCGCGCCACCTCGGCGGCGCGGATCGCATGCCTGCCGATCGCGCTACCGCCCCACAGTATGCGCCAGGATCGGCGCCAGCCACAGCCCGTCCTCAGCATGCGTCGTCCGCGCATCCCGTCCGGCCCCTCCAGCAACCGCTGCACCTGCTGCGGATCACAGCCCCGAGCCGCAGCTTCGCCACCGCCTGCCAGCAGTTGCGTTCCCGGATCCGCGTGGGCCACGCGTATGCAGGCTGTCCTCGGGGGTCGCCGCCACCTTGGCCCGCACCGGATTCAGATCCACATACGCCATGCACGCCACCAGCGTGTCGTACTGGGCTTCTCGGGCGACGGTCATGCCCCAATGTCAGTGCCCGTCCAGGCACGGTGTGGCGATCTGAGCAGCTTATGCGGGTCGGGTACCTATCGGATCAACTCGAACGCGAACTCCAGGTCCCACTGGGAGACCGGCTTTCCGGTTTTTTGCATGACGAACTCGAGCTGCGGCAGCAGGCATTCCATGATGGTCGCGCTGGCGGGGTCGACGAGATCGTGGACAAAGTGCGTGGCGCTCGTTTGGCGAGGGGGCTTATCCTCGTCCGGGTTCCACAACTGCGCGCGCTCAAATCGGTCCAGAAGGTAGGTCATGACATCCTGCATGTCAGGACCTGCGTCGCTGATGTATTGGATGAGTTTTGCCTGGTACTCCGAGATGAGCGCCACCGCCTCGTCATGCGTAAGGTGCGTGCTCGGCTCGTCGTCATCATCCACATCGGGCGGTGCGGGTAGCGCCGCGAGACCCTCGCTTGTGCCGCTGGAAAGGACCACCAGCACCAGATCTCGGTAGCCGATGCGTATGGGATTGACCCCATCGATGGCCGTTTCCCATCCGTCGCGCGTGCGGTGGAGTTTGGCTACGAACGCGTCAGGTGGGGTGGACTGGACGAGGAGTCCGAGTTTGCCCATGATGACCGCCAGGTCCTCGCCGCAGTCAGGCCCCGTCGCGTGCGTATTGATGTCGAGAACACGGTGCACATACGAATCGGCCATGCCAGGATACTGCCGTTCCTCCAGCAACCCAGCGGCGAGGCATGGCTGCCGGTCGCGAAAGACCGCCTCGGCTCCGGCAGCGTCGTCAGGGCACACACGGAGGAATTCGGGGACATGCCCACGCACATAGTCGACCAGGAGACCCTGGATCTTCGCGCTGTGCTTGTAGTACCAGGAATCGAATGCGTCCTCGGACCGCAGCTGCTTGGCGAAACGGGTAAAGTGCGCCCAGTCTGGATGGCGCGCATTATGCTCTCGAATCTGCTCCAACTGGCCCTGGCTGGCGAGATACCGCTGTATTTCTCCTCCGAAGAGGGCGCGGAACTCAGACAGCTTGGGGATGAGCCCAAGTGCCTCCCACAGATGCTCTTTGAGCATCCCCGATGAATTGAAGAAGAATTGGGCGATCCCACCATTGGTGACCTCGCCATGAAAGGGATACATGCAGCAGAGCAGTTGCTGACCAAGCGTCATGTCAGCAAAGATACGTCGTACGTCCTCCTCTGACTGCAATTGGTCCTCAAACCGCAGATAGAGGTCTTGGGACAGATTGTCGAAGACCTCCTCGCTGCTGTCGGAGCCCAGCAGATAGTCGCGGCGATCAGCAAAGATGGCGGGACGATGGTCTATGGGCATGGCGTTCGTGTCCTATCGACGCACCGAGGGTAGGGTGGGCAGCCCACCAAACAAATAGGGTCTTCCGGCGAATTCGTGGGTCGGATGACCGCCTAACGGCGGATTGACGCACCGTTTGTGTGAGGCCGGCACCCTTGACCGCTGTGC
>JAIFND010000144.1 GCA_020047915.1 bacterium
CTGCGCGCGGTGCAGATCCAGAAGCGCATGCTGCAGAACGACCTGGCGTGGCTGCGCGAGCGTTTCCCCGGCGCCATCGAGCAGGTGGTGCGCGGCGTGACCCAGGTCGCGGCCAGCGATTTCCCCGGCAGTCGCCGCTTCTGGCGCCTGGCCGGGGCCGAGGCGCTGCTGCCGGTCGAGGCCGAGCTCGGCGCGGTCAGCGAACTCGAAGTGCTGGCGCTGCACGCCGCACGCGCCGTGCTCGCCGCCCCGCCCGAGCCAGGCGCCGACCGTGTCGATGAAGGCCCGCTCGCCGCCGCGCTCGGCCGGCTGATCGGCCGGCTCGGCCTGGGCGATGCGCGCCTGCCCGATGTGCTGGGCGTCAATCCCGGTGCTCCGCAGCCGTGGTCGCCGGCGCACGCCCTGGCGGTGCTGCGCGCCATCCGTCTGGGCGAAGGCCTGGAGTTGCGCTACCGCCCGCTCGACAAGCCCGAGCACGCCGTGCTGGTGCAGCCGGTGCGCCTGGTCCTCGCCGACGGCGAGCCCTACCTGTGGGCGTGGGACGCGGCGGCGGAAAAGCTCAAGAATTACAAGCTGGCGCGCATCGTGGCCCTGACGGCGCAGTCCCGCCCGCCCCGCGTCCCTGGCGGTCTCGACCGCGAGGTGCGCATGATCCTGGCCAACGCCTTCCGCGGCGTGGCCGGGGCCGGGCAGCGCGGCCGGGTGGTGCTGCGCCTGCTGCCGGGAGCGGTGCTGCATGTGCGCGGCCGCCGTCTCGGCCCGGCCCAGACCTGGGAGGACCTGCCCGATGGCGGGGCGCGGGTGTCCTTCAACACCCACGGCATGGAGGCGGTACGCCACTGGGTGCTGCAGTACGGCCCACGCGTGTTGGTCGAATCGCCGCCCGCCCTCGCCGCATGGGTGCGCAGCCAGGCCGAAGGCATGCTCGCCGCCTACCGTTGACCCTACATTGCCCCTTTGGGTTCGGCGTTCGGCGTTCGGCGTTCGCCGTTCCGCAAGGACTTGCGCGAAAATTACGGCTTTGGGAGACTCACCCGGCGGGTGGTGTCATATCGACGCTGTATCTCGTTTGCGGTCAACGCCGAACGTCGAACGCCGAACACCGAACGAAGGAATCAATGCTGACGCGGGCGTTCGGCCGACTTGCGCGCCATCAGTTCGGGCTGGGTCTTCCAGCCGCCGGCGGCGTTGGCGCGCGCCGTCGCCTCAAGCTGCAGCAGGCGGTCGTGCAGCGGCGCCGGAGCTTCGGCGTAGCGCCGCCAATACGCGCTCCAGCCAGCTTCGACCAGACGCTCCTGCAGGGTGCGCGCCGTCTTGCCTTCGCCGCTGCTGACGAAGGCGAGGACGCGGTGGTAGCGGTCCGTCTCCAGGCTGTCGCCGGGGGCCGACAGCACGACGGCCGTGCCGGGCGGGCAGAGCTGGCGCAGCAGCTCGCGCGCCGCCAGGCCCTCGGGCGCGGGGTTGGCGTCCTTCTCCCAGATCTCGCCGGTATCGACACACAGCAGCCGGATGTAGATCTCGCCGGCCAGCCCGCGCTTCATCAGCGCCGGCATGCCCGGGGCCGGCTGCACCGTGATGGTGTCGCCATCGACCACCGCGACGGTGGTGGTGCGGATATCGACCGCGTTGGCCCACACGGCCAGGAGGAGAATCGACAGGGCGCGCGTCACAGGGAATTTATAATGCCAAATGCTGGAATGCCAAATGCTGGAATGAGGTCGAGCCATTCCAGCATTCCAGCATTCCAGCATTCGGCATTTCCTCCCTACCCTACATACCTCGCCAGCACCTCCCTAAACTCCACCCACGTCTCGGCGTCGCCGAAGCCCTGGTCGATGAGGCCGAGGTGGTGCAGGACGAAGAAGGGGCGTACGTGGTCGCGCCAGTCGGCGGGCAGCCAGCGGCACTCGCGGTAGGCGCCGAAGAATCGATCAGGAAATCCGCCGTACTGCAGGCTGTTGTGCAGGTCGCAACTCGCCCAGCCGGCGTGCACGCAGGGGTCGATCATGGCTGGGCGGCCATCGCGTGTCACCGCACGGTTGCCGGCCCACAGGTCGCCGTGGTTGAGGCAGGCGGGCTGCGGCGGGACGATGGCACCGATGCGCTCGGCCAGGCGATCGACCTGGCGCCGCTGCGCCTCCGGCACCAGGCGCTGGATCGCGGGACGGCGCAGGAACCAGCGGAAGCGCTGCTCGGCGTAGAAAGCCGCACCATCGGCGTTCCAGCGGTTGTCCATGCGCATCGTGCCCCAGTAGGTGTCCTCCCACCAGCCGCAGCGGCTGTAGGTGCAGCCGTGCAGGTGGGCCAGGGCGCGGCCGTAGCCATCCCACCATGGGTCGTCGGCCGGATGGGGCAGGACGTCGCAGGCAACCTGCGGGCCGAAGTCCTCGAGTTCCAGCCAGTCGGGGCCGACGCCCAGCACGCGCGGCACAGCCGGCGCGCCGGGCACGCGCAGCGCCGCAAGCGACCGTGCCTCGACCGCGTAGAGCCCGGCCGGCAGCCCGACACCCTCCTTGCGCACCCGCGTCGTGCCGTCCGGCAGATGGATCCGCCAAGTGGCGGAGATCAGGCCGCCGTGGAGGCGTTCGCGGGGGGCGGGTGTTGTGGGCATGGAGGGAGAGATGGGAAAGGCGGAAGGCGGAAGGCGGAAGGCGGAAGAGATGCGACGCCAGTGCAGGCGAGGTGCGGTGGCCAGCTACCCGTAGGCGCGCGTTAGCGCGCATCATTCCTTCCGCCTTCCGCCTTCCGCCTTCCGCCTTTCAACGGCTCACTCCAACGCGAACCACTGCACCTCGACGCGCCGCTGCGCGTCCTGGTCGGCGCCCTGCAAGGGTTCCTCCCAGCCGCGGCCGACTGTCTCGATGCGCGCCGGGTCGATCTTCAACTGCTCGACCAGGGCCTTGCGCACGCTGGCGGCACGCTGCTTCGACAGCTCCATCGCCTTGAGCGCCATGCTGCGTACCAGGCTGTCGCCGCCGCTGGCGCGGAACTCGGCGACGCGGCTGCCATCGACATGGCCGCGCAGCAGCACCATCGAGCCGGGGCTGATCGTCAGGTAGCCCTTGATCGCCTGCAGATTCTTCTGGTTGCCGGCGTCCTGCGGATCGAGGTTGGACGAGTTCGGCTCGTACTGGAAGCGGATGTCCTTCGAGAGCAGCGGGTTGCCCTCGATCGCGCTCTTGCCGCCGGTCCTGATCGGGGCGATGGCCACGACCTCGCCCTTGGCGAAGCCCTCGCCGTCCAGGCCCTTGAGGTGGGCGAGGTCGAGGAAGCGCTCGCCATCGACCGGGTCGGGCACCAGTTGCGGGCCGTAGGCCAGCACCGCCGACTGGTAGATGCCGTTGTAGCTGCCGGCGCTGTCGATGGTGCCGGCGAAGAAGGCGAGGTTCTCGGGCAGGTTGCAGAAGTGGACGCGGGCCAGTTCGGTGCGCGCCTGCGCCTCGTCCCAGCCGAAGGCGGCCTTGAGCACCGGGAAGGCGCGTTCCGGCTGGGCGCGCACCAGGCGGTTGCCTTCCAGGATGCCGCGCACCAGACCGCGCACCGCGGCCGGCTGGGCCTGGGCGAAGCCGCGGTTGACCGCCAGCACATCGGCGACCACCAGGAGATTGCGGTTGGTCACCAGCATGCGCGCCTTGCCGCCGCTCGCCTGCACCACCTCATCGGTCTTGGGCGCCCAGCCGACGAAGCCGGCCAGGCGGCTGCGCCCGGCCGCGACCTCGGCGGCGAAGGCGTCGGCGACCTGGTCGATGTCCTCGCCATAGACCATGCCTATGGCGTCGGGGCGCGGCACGGTGCCGAGGCCGTCGAGCGGTTGTACCGCGATGCCCGCCTCCTGGGCGAGGTAGCGCATCAGGAATTCGCTCTCGTTGAAGGCGCTGACCGCGACGGTGCGGCCCTTCAGCGCATTGACCGAGCCGATGCCCGACTGCACCACGATGCCGTCGGCGCCGCGCGACCACGCCAGCTGCAGCGGCACCTGCACGGCGTAGCCGCGCCCCAGCACCGCCAGCACATCGACGGTGGTGGCGCTGGCGGCGAAGCGCCCGGCGACCAGTTGATCCCACAGCTCGCCTTCGCCCTTGGTCAGCTTGACCTGGAAGCCGACCGCCTTGGCGAGCGGGCTGTCGGGGGTGGGGGCCAGGCCGTTGTTGGCGACGATCAGACCGGCGTAGCCGGCGTACTCGCTGATGTCGATCTCGATCATGCCGCCCTGCGGCGCGTAGGGCTGCGGCGGCGGCATGGTCGGAGCCTTGGTCGCAGCCGGGATCAGGCCTTCGGGCGGCGGGGCGTCCTCGGCCGGTGCGGCCGCTTGCGGCGCCTGGGCAGCCGGTGCCGACGGCGTGTCCGGTGCCGACGGGGCGACCGGCGTTTCACGGAAGCCGAACCACCAGGCGGCCGCCAGGCAGCCGACGATGGCGAGGAAGACGATGAATTTGCCGAAGCCGGTCAGGCCGGGTCCGGAGGAGGCGGGGTCGGGCATGGCGGAAAGCTAACAACGGTCATGGGTTGCGCATCTTCCGCTTTGCGCTTCCACGTCCGCCCAGGTTGTGCTAGACTATACGGCAATGCCCCTCAACCGGTCCGACCAGCTCCCGTTCAGCCCGGCCACGCCGAGCAGCGATGGCGAGGCGGTGATGCGCGCCGCCCCGGTCGGCATCTTCGTGTGCGACGTCAATGGCCGTTACCGCTCGGTGAATCCCAAAGCCTGCGCCATGACCGGCTACAGCGCCGCCGAACTGCTGACCATGGGCATCCCGGATCTGCTGCCCCCTGACGGCCTTGATGCCGGGCTCGACCTGTTCCGCCTCCTGCTCGACCACGGCCAGTCCAGCGGCGAACTGCGCTACCGGACGAAGCCTGGCGAGGTGCGCTGGTGGTCGGTCAATGCCGTGCGCCTCGCTCCCGACCGCTACCTCGGCTTCTGCGAGGACATCGACGCCGCCAAGCGTGCCCAGATCGAACTCAAACGCGCCCATGCCGCAGCCGAGGCGGCCAACGCGGCCAAGTCGATGTTCCTGGCCAAGGCCAGCCATGAACTGCGCACGCCGATCAACAGCATGCTTGGCCTTGCCGACCTGCTGGAGATCGGCGAGACGGATCCCGGTCGTCGGGAGATGCTCGAACGGCTGGGGCGGGCCGGGCGCATTCTGCGCGATCTGGTCAACGACGCCCTCGACCACGAACGCCTGGGGCTGGGCCGCATCACCCTCGAACGCATCGCGGTCGATCTGCGCGACCTGCTGCGGCAATGCGAAGAACAGTTCGAGGCGCAGTTCCGCGCCAAGGACGTCGCCTTCGCAAGCCTGGCGGCCGAGTCCGTCCCGCCCTGGATTCTTGGCGACCCGACCCGTCTGCGCCAGATATTCACCAACCTGATCGCCAACGCCCTGCGCTTCACCCCGCCGGGGGGTTCGGTCACGGTCGGCGTCTCGCTGTGTGCGGCCGGGGCGCGGCTGCGCTGCGCCGTCGCCGACACCGGGCAGGGCATCGCGCGCGATCGCCAGTTGGCGATCTTCGATCCGTTCACCCAGGCCGACATCTCGGTGGCGCGCACCCACGGTGGCACCGGGCTGGGCCTCAGCATCTGCCGGCAGCTGGTCGAATGCATGCGCGGCACCATCGGGGTCGATAGCGCGCTGGGCGAAGGCAGCTGCTTCTGGTTCGAGATCCCGGCCGAGACCACGGCCGGTCCGGTCGCCGCCAGGCAGGGATCGGACAGGGTCGCCAGCGCCGAACCGCTCGATCTGCGCGTCCTGGTCGCCGAGGACGACGAGATCAGCCGCTTCACCATCGCGCGCATGCTGGAATCGATGGGCTGCCGGCACCAACTGGTGGGCGACGGCCAGGCCGCGGTCGCGGCGGTCGCGGCGGCACCCTACGATGCCGTGCTG
Source organism: bacterium (assembly GCA_020047915.1). Classification (GTDB taxonomy): domain Bacteria; phylum Planctomycetota; class UBA11346; order UBA11346; family UBA11346; genus UBA11346. Next base: position 5,892 of record JAIFND010000144.1, read on the forward strand.
ATGGACCTGCAGATGCCGATCCTCGACGGCTGCGAGGCGACGCAGGCCATCCGCGCGAGCGGCTCGCGCATTCCCATCCTGCTGCTCAGCGCCAGCACCGAGGCCGAGGACCTCGCCCGGGCACGCGCCGCGGGTGTCGATGCGCACCTCGCCAAACCGATGAGCCTGAGCGGCCTGCACCGCGCCTTGCGTGGGGTGAAACCTACTCCAGCACCATGACGCGGATTTCGCGCCAACCGCGCTCGCCGGCGAAATCGCGCGCCGAGGCCTCGCTGCGGAAGCGCAGGTCGATGTGCAGCACGCCGCTGCGCTCGGTCTTGCCGCGGATCGCCCCGCCCGAGTCATCGACGGTGAAGATGCGGTCCTCGGGCAGGCTGCGATCCAGATAGCCCTGCCCGGCGGGGATCAGCACCCGGGTGCCATAGGGCCAGGCCGGGCGGCTGCCGGCCAGACGGGGCACCGCGATGCCATAGGGGATGGTGCGGACGTCGGTGCGGCCGTCGGCGGTGATCCAGCGCCAGCGTTCGCCCTTGCTGGCGTGGTAGCTGCCATCCACGGCATCGTGCGGCGAGTAGGCGGTGGCACGCACGGTCAGCCAGCGTCCGCGCAGTTCGGGGGCCTGGGCGGCGGCGCGCTGCTCCTCGGCGTTCCAGGCCACGGTGACCGCGCCGAACAGGCCGGTCAGGTCGGGATGCGCCCGAGCCGCGGGTTCGAGCGCCGCGAGCGCCAGGGGAGACAGGGCCAGGAGACAGCAGCGTTGCATGGACAGCATCATGATAGCGTGAGTCGGGTGCGGTTAAGCGGAAATACGGTGAAATCCCCATGTTTCACCCAGGCCCAGGCCAGGCCGGGAGTTATGCCGTAGAAGCCAGGTCCGGGCCTTTCCGGACACCGGAAAGGCGATCGCGGCGGGTTGCGCCCTGCCTCGATGAAGCGGCCCGCACATCGTCGTGACAGGCCGCCTCCGATCGTGCTGCAGAGCCTGCGGAGGGCAGACGGAATCGACGCGGTGGCATCGGGCGCAACCTTGCCGCACGTGATACGGCTCCTACGGTGCAACCATGGGTTTCAGCGGACAACTCGGCACCGTCAATCTGGCGGACATATTCCAGACTCTGTCGATGAATCGGCAGAGCGGCACCCTGACCGTCGCCGGCCCGGCTGAGACGGTGCGCATCTGGTTCAGTGAAGGCCAGATCGGCCTCTGCTCGGCGCCGCCGATCGAGGGCCGGCCCTTCCTGCTGGCGATCGTCATGCGCAAAGGGTTGGTCACCCCGGAGGTCGCCGAGGATCTGCAGCGCCGTCATCGCCAGACCGGCCAGCCACTGCGCGAGCTGCTGCTGCATGCCGCGGTGGTGCCCGAGCACGACGTCGATGAGATCAGCGCCTGGTGCATCGAGGAGCAGGTCTGCCCGACCTTCGAGTGGACGACCGGCGAGTTCTCCTTCGAGGAGGGTCCGCCGCTGCCCGAGTTGCAGGGCTCGGACATCGTCCAGGCTGGACCGGCCGGACTGGCGACCACGTCGCTGGTGATGGAGGCGACACGGCGCCAGGACGAATGGCGGCGCATCCGCGAAGTCATCACCGACCCCGACGCCCTGTTCCTGGTCGATAATGACGGGCGCAACAACCTGCGCAGCCTGCAGACCGATCCTGAGATGCTGAAGGTGCTGCGTTACCTCGACGGCCAGCATGGCCTCGAGTCGATCGCCGCCGCCGTCGGCCTGACCCGCTTCGACACCTATGCCATCGTCGCCCAGCTGGTCGTCGCCGGCGTGGCGCGGGCGCGCGGCGTCGCCGAGATCGTCGATGACGCGCTGAAGCTCAAGGCCGCCGGCGAGCCCGGCAAGGCGCGCGAACTGCTTGAGACGGCGGTGCGCAGCGCCGCCGTCCCCGAGGTGCAGCAGCCCCTCGCCGAGGTCTGCGCCGAACTCGGCCAGGTGCCGCGCGCGGTCGAGCTGTACCTCACCCTGATCCAGCAGGCCCAGGACGCCGGCGACCTGCCCCTCGCCCTGACCTACCTCGACACCGTCATCGGCCTGTCGCCGGATGATCCGGACCTGCAGTTCGAGCGCGCCCAGGTCCACGCCGAGCTGGGCAACGTCGAACCCGCCGCCCAGGGCTTCACCGCGGCGGCCCAGGCCTACCTGGCGACCAAGGCCGTACCCAAGGCGGTCGATGCCTGCCACCGCGCCAAGAATCTGCTGCCGCGCAGCCCCGATCCGCACCGCTACCTCGCCCGCGCCTACCTGCTCGACGGCAACACCGAGACGGCGGTGGTCGAGTACAAGTCGCTGTGGCACGCCCTGCTCACCCTGCACCGCCCGCGCAAGGCGCTGGAAGAGCTGACCGCCGTCCTCGACTCCGACTGCAAGTACGCCGCCGTCAAAGAGCAGGTGCTGTCGCACGCCTCGAACTCCGAGGCGGTCAAGACCAGCAAGGCGGTCCGTACCCTGATCTACGCCGCGATGGTCATGGTGATCCTTGCCGGCCTGGTCGCCGGCTGGTGGTTCTACGAGCGCCACCTGCTGCGTGGCGAGGGCCTCAGCCAGGTCGCCGCCCTCGAGGCGAGCCGGCCGCAGCGCCAGGAGGCGGTCGAGCATCCGCAACTGCGCGAGCTGATCGCCACCCTGCGCTCCGAATACGGCGCCCGCGTGCCGGAAGTCGATCAGCGCCTCACCCTGATCGATACCGAGGTCTCGGCCGACTTCGAGGCCCGCGCCTCGACCCGGCTGTCGCAGAGCGAAGCCTTCCGCAACGCCGGCCAGTACGCCGAAAGCTACGCCGCGCTTGATGACCTGGCGCTGCGCTATGCCGGCACCCGCGCCGCCAGCGCCGCCAGCGTGGCGCGCACGCGCATCCGCTCCGAGGAGATCGGCACCCAGGTGCTCGGCCGGGCCGAGACCGCCAGGCAGCGTTGGAACGCCTGGGATTGGGATGGCGCCCTGGCCGAACTCGCCCCGGTGCTGGCGCGCAGCGACCTGCCGGTGGACATCCGCAAAGAGCTGACCACCCGCCAGGTCGAGTGGCAGACCGCGCTGCGCTCGGCGCGCGCGCTCAGCGAACGCGCCGCCGCGATCCAGGCTGGCAACGACCCGATGGGCGCCCTCACCGCCTGGCGGCGCGCCACCGATCCCGCCGCCGAGGGCGACGGCGACCGTGCCGCGGCACTCAACCGCCTGGTCGCCCTCGAACGCGAGGTCGCCGAGGGCCTGGCGACCCGGGTGCGCGGCGCCGCGACGCGCGGCGATGCCGGAACCTGCTTCACCTTCATCGACCAGCTGCATGCCCTGGCCCGCGACGCCCGCGGCAGCGGCCCCAAAGAGGTCGTCGCCACGCTCAGCGTGCCGTTCACCGTCGAGCTCGACAGCCGGCTCGCCGTCCTGGCGATCAACCGGAACGGGGCCCCGGCCGTCGTGGTACGCGCCCCCCAGGGCGTGGCTGGCGCCTGGCGCCACCCGATCGATTGGAACATCGCCGAGTCCCTCGGCGTCACCGTGTCGCGCACCGGTTTTGCCCCGCAGTCCTTCACCATCTCGCTGGCCGCCCGGCGGATCACCGCCCAGATCGCCCTGGTGCGCGGAGCGCGCTGGCGCGTCGAACTCGGCGCCGGGCCCGCCTCCGCCCCGACCCTGATCCCGGGCGCGGTGCTGGTGGGGACGAACCGCGCCACCCTGGAGATCATCGATCCGGCGCAGGGGGTCAGCCGTCCGGTCAGCTTCCCCGACTCGGTCGCCGAGGTCGCCGCCGCGCCGGCCATCTTCGCCGGCCGCTGCTACCTCGCCTTCGATGACCGGCTGCACGCCGTCGATCTCGGCGGCAGGGCCAGGCTGTGGAGCTGGCCCGGCTCGGGCAACGCCGAGCGTCGCCGCCTCACCGGCCACGTCGTCGTCGCCGAGCACGACCTGATCCAGGGCCAGACCCTGATCTGCGCCGGGGCCGGGCGTGGCGAGGTGCTGATCCTCGCCCCGTCAGCCGACGGCGCGGTCGTCGGCTACCCCAGCGCCCGGGTCGGCAGCGAGATCACCGGCCAGCTGGCCCTCGACCGGCCTGACTCTGCGCGCAGCGTCCTCTACGTCCCCGCCGGCACGGTGCTGCACGCCTTCGACATGTCGGCGGTCACCGAACGCTCGCCGCCCGCCCCGCTGTTCACCGCGCGCACGCGCGGCGACCTCATCGGCACCCCGGTGCCGGCCACGGTCCTTGGCACCCCCTGCCTGCTGATCAGCGACGCCAGCGGTCTGGTCCAGGCGATCGACCGGCGGCCCGGCGTCGTCGATGGCAAGCGCATCGTCGCCAGCTGGGCGGTCGATGGCACCGCCCCCAGCACCCCGACCCTCTCGGCCGACGGCGCCTTCGCCTTCGTCGCCACCGCCGAGGGCCGGGTGCAGTGCCTCGACCTGCGCAAGTCGGGTGCCACGCGCTGGCGCGCCCCGCTCAAGGGCGGTTCGCTTGGTTCGCTGGTCGGCCCCCCCGCCCTCGGCCGTCGTGGCCTGTACGTCGCCGACGCCAACGGCCTGCTGCACAGCCTCGACCTGGGCAGCGGCGAGGTGCGCTGGAAGGCCGACCTGGGCGGCGCCGCGATCGGCGGCTGCCTGGCCAGCGACGGCCGGGTGATCATCCCGACCCGCAACGGCCAGGTGGTGTGCTTTGAGGAGGGCGAGGAATAGGGGGCCAACGTCGTCCCCGTCCCCGCCGTACAACCGTCTAACCCTATGAACCGTCACGCCTTCACCCTGATGGAACTCCTGGTCGTCGTCGGCATCATCCTGGTGCTGATGGGCCTGCTGGTCCCGGCTGTCGGCATGGCCCGCCGCGCCTCACAGCGCGCCAAGACTGTCGCCACCATCGGCCAGGTCGCGGCGGCTATCGACCAGTATCGCAGTTTGAATGCGGTGTATCCGGAG
>JAIFND010000117.1 GCA_020047915.1 bacterium
GCCGCCAGCCGCCTGACCCCGGCCGCCTTGCACTACGCCGAGCCTGACAGCCTGCGCCACAAGCTGATCGTCGTGCCCGATCTCAATGCCCTCGACCCGGCGGTGCGGACTGCGCTGCATGTGCTGGGCTCGCGTGGTGCCCTGTCGGTGGCCCAGGTCGGTCGCCACCCGCACGGCGGGCGCGGCGGCACCAGCGTCGTCGAAGTGCGCGGCCCGGTGGCACTCATCACCGGCGCTCCGGCGCAGCGGAAGGGTGGTCGCGGTGATCCTGACGAGCGCTGCCTGGCCATCCCTATCGACGAGAGCCCAACCGCGACGGCGCGGCTGCTGGCTGCGGAACGTCGTCGCCTGGCCCTGTCGCCGGAGCGCGTGGCTGCCGAGCGTCGCGTTGCCCGCGAGCGTCTGCATCGTCTCCAGCGTCTCGTGCGTCCCGGCCCGGTGACGGTGCCCTTCGCGGAGCGGGTCGTCTTCCCGGCGACGACAGTGCAGCACCGCCGCGATCAGCGCATGTTCTTCGGCCTCATCGCCGCCTCGGCGATCCTGCATCAACACCAGCGCTTGAGCACGGGCGGTGCCGTCATCGCTGACCGCCGCGACTTCGCCGTGGCGGTGCGGGTGGCTGATGCCTTGGGCCTGGGCTGTGCCCGTGATCTCTCGACCCCGGCGATGCAGGTACTGAAGCTGCTGTGGCAGATGAAGCGCACCACCGTGTCGATGATCGACCTGGCCGAGATGTTGCCGCACTGGACCCGCTGGACCTGCCGCGCGGCGCTCACCGAGCTGGAAGCCTTGGACTTCATTGTCAGCTCGCGCAGCGGCAAGGGCCGGCTGCGCTCCTACGAACTGGTGACGACCCCGACCGGACCCGGCATGGCGACAGGCCCGGCACGCATCCGGCTGCTCGACGAGGGTGTGACTCCCGAAGAAGTTGGCGTAATGGCGGCAGTTGGCGGCGAGGGTCCGCCATCTGTAACCCCCGGTGTAGCCGTATGTTGATGCCTAGTTGGCGTAATGGCGGCGCTTTTTCGGGGGTGTATTTCAACGCTCGAATCACAGAGCGGTGGAGCCACACACCGCCCCGATACCGCATCATAGTAACCGCCTGACCTACCCCTGACCCAACCGACCACCGCCATGCACCCCACCCAGACCGAGTTCATCAACTACCTCCGCACCAGCGGCCGGGTCGAGACGGCACGCGGCTACGGCAACGCGCTGAGCCACTACCAGCGCTGGCTCGCCGACGCTGGCCTCGACCCGCTGACCATCACCACCGATGGCATCCGGCAGTACCAGCGCTTCCTCGCCGAGGTCTACGTCAGCCCGCGCGGCACGCGCTTGGCCAAGGGCACCCAATGCACCCGCCTCGCCACGGTGAAGGCGTACCACGCCTGGCTGGCGCGGCGCGGCCTCACGCTCACCGATGTCTCGCGCGGGGTGCAGCTCCCGGTGATCGCCCGTGGCCCCGTCGCCCGCGATCACATGAGCCTGCAAGAGGCGACCGCCATGCTCCAGACCCTGAGCGCCGAGGTTGCCCGCTACCCCGAGGGTAGCCAGCGCTGGGCCGACGCGGTGCGGACGTTGGCCTTCGTTGCGCTCGGCCTGGCCACCGGCCGGCGGCGCTCGGGTCTGCGCAGTCTGAGCCTGGCCAACGTCGATTTCACCCGCAACGAGGTGCGGATCGAACGCGAGAAGGGCCGCCCTGGTCGCGTGCTGCCGGTGGCGATGTGGGCCATGGTCTGCCTGCGCACCTACGTCGAGCGGGCGCGGCCGGTGCTGTGCTGGCAGATCGAGAACGCCTGGCTGTTCGTCGGCGACCGCAGTCCGCAGCTCGGCCGCAACACCATCGCCGACATGCTGGAGCAGGCCCAAGCCAAGACCGTCGCTGCCAACCCTGATCTGACCGACCTCGCGGCCAAGCGCATCACCCCACACGCCATGCGCGTCTCGTTCGCCCATCTGCTGTTCCAGGGCGGGGCGAACCTGCGCACGATCAACGAACTGATGCTGCACGAACACCTGGGCACGACGGCGCGGTACACACCGCTCGGCCTCGAAGACCTCCAGCGGGTGTGCGCGACCGCGCACCCTCGGGGCTGATCGCCATGCCGGTTCGCCTGCCCGAGTGGATGGAGGACTACCTGGCCCAGCGTGCCGCCGAGGGCCTTGCCGTCGCCAGCCTGCGGGGCTTTCGCAAGCGCCTCACGCCGCTCGCTCGCTTCCTCGCGCAGCGCGGGGTGCGCCGGCCCGCTGACATCACCCCCGCCGACATGGACACCTACCTCACCAGCATGGCGGCACGGGGCGTGTCGTGGCGCTCGCGGCGCACCATCGCCAGCACGCTGCGCACGCTCTGCGCCTGGTGGCAGGCCCGTGGCCTGGTGCTGGCCAACCCTGCCCGCGACCTGCCGGCGGCCGAGCCTGATGACGACGAGCTGCCGGCTGCGCCGCTCTCCGAGGCCGACATCGCCGGGTTGTTCGCCAGCCTGCCCGGTGCCGACGCCGCCGACCTCCGCGACCGGGCGGCGTTGGAGCTTCTCTATGGCTGCGGCCTGCGCCTCTCCGAGGCCCTCGACCTCGACGTGGACGACCTCGACCTGGAGGCCCGGACCCTGCACGTCCGCGACGGCAAGGGCGGCAAAGGCCGTCTGCTGCCGCTGCCGCGCGGGGCCTGGGGTGCGGTGCAGGACTACCTCGCGGTGCGGCGCGACCTGCTGCGCGGGCCGGACCACGGGGCGCTGCTCGTGAGCGCTCGCGGGGCTCGCCTGGCCGAGTGGGCGCTGCGGGCGCTGTTTCGGCGGCTCAACGCCGAGCGGGGGAGCGACGCGCCGCATCTGTACCCGCACCTTTTGAGGCATTCGATAGCCGTTCACCTGCTCCGGGGCGGGGCTGACATCAGGCACGTCCAGGCCCTGCTCGGGCATTCTTCCGTCGAAACAACCCGTGTATATTTGCGCATGGTGCCGGGGCACCTGCGGGAGGCGTACGACGCAGCCATGCCGACGATCGCGGTGGAGGGGATGCCCTCAGCGGTAGCTGAAGATCCAACCCTGCGACACGGGCCGGTCGTGGGCCAGGTTGTAGATGCCGGTGCCGAGGTCGATGGTCGCGCAGATCAGCACGGCAAACACCGGGATAGCGAGCACAAGGGCGATGAGGGCGGAGCGGGAGATGGGCATGGGTAGCCTCCTGTCCCGCCAGCCTACAGACCGGGCGGCGGCACGTCTAGTTGACCAACAGACCGTTCCGTATAGGGCCGCAACCGACGTGGCGTTTCCCGTAAGTCCTGATGACACAAAGCACTGTGGGCAAGAGGATGCCGTTGATGCGGTGCCGGCCGATAGCCTGGGGCCTTCTTGTACCCCGGAACTTCCCTCTATCTTGGGACATCCCACCACGGGGGCTTCCCCTATGCCTATGACCACGACCGCGCGCAGTGCTCCTGATTTCCTGACGGCGATGGCCGTCGAGCCGCAAGTGGCCTCGGCCGCCGAGCGGAACAAGGATCTCGTGGACATGCAGCTGCGCATGCGCGAGTTCTCGCCGCAGGTGCATCAGCAGGTCCAGCGTCTGGAGCAGGAAAACCGCATCTCGCTCGCGCTGCGCCGCCAGCGCGGCTGGTGAGGCGGCGGTTGCCGGACGATGACGCATGCTCGATGGCTTGTTCCGGCAACAGATCACCACTGAAAAACGGGCTTCTCTTCAAGAGTTGATCGGGGCACCGCCGGAGTTCGCGGCGGTGGTCGGCTCGATAGCGATGGAGCAGCGGTATGTCGATGCCGATTACCGCGATCTCTTCTACCATCACTATGCGGGCAAGCACCGCGAGTGGCAGCGCGACTGCCAGCGGCTTCACCTGTGGGACGTTGACGGCTTCTATCTCGGGGCCGTTGTCCGCAGCTTCGACCCGTACAACGAAGACCGCCCGTGGCATCCGTTCAAGTACGATCTATCGCCCCGCTGGCTCGCTGGCGGAGCGGAGCCGTGGTATCTGTTGGCGGCTAAGCGGCACCTCCATGCCATCGACGAGGCGCACGAACTTCGCCGATTCCCGAGCATCGCTCAGGACGGCGAGTACACGCGCTGCGCCCATGCAGCGCTGTGGAACGTCCTGACCTTCCTGGCCGACAAGTATCGCATCTACAAGGCGCGGTTACCGACGGAGATCCAGGAACTGTCGGCCAAGTGGACGGTCGAGCGTTCGTTCCCGTCGCAGGGCCTCATCACCGAAGAGATGAGCAGCGTGCTGCTCGCCTGTGGCCTGTACCCGCGCATCTACTATGCGTCGAGTGTCGAGAAGGCGGGCGGCAACTTCGACCTGCTGGACCTGCTTGATGTGTACCTCGACTCCGGGTTCCCCATCCTGACGGGGATAGAGAAGCGGCCGGACACCTTCTTCGCGGCGTCTCCAGGTCGTGCCCGATGGGACGCGCCGCCGGAAGGCGGCGAAGGCCATGCCGTTGTCATCGTTGGCCACAACCACACGCCACAGGCTCAATACGCATCGAGTCGCCCTGCCCTGGCGTACCGACATCGCTCGGCGTATCTCGTAGTCGATGACAACGGTTTCCCGTATTCGCAGATGAAGCTGGTGCCGAAGGGAGACGACCGAGCCCGCATCGCTTACAGCGACGACGGTCACGGCCAGCCGCGCTTCAACTGTCTGGCCGACATCATCGTGCCGTTGCCTCGCCGCATCGGGATCTTCGCCGAGGACATCCTGGGACTGCTGCCCTTCCTCGGCAGCACCACGAGCAACAACCTGCGGTTGTTGGATGTCGATCCGGCGGACATCGCCTTCCGTCCGTTCTTGATGTCGGCTGGCGGCTACCGCCAGTTGATGCTGAAGCTCTATGGCCCCACGCTCCTCTCGACTGGCTCCGCCTACCTCACGGTCATCGGGAAGATGCCATTGCCACACTTCGTGTGGGTGATCGAGGTTGTATCGCGTGCGGCCTTGCAGAGCGCGTCCGGTAGCGATCAGCGGGTCTACGGCCATATCGTGCTCGATGCGAGCGCGCAGGATCTGAGCGCCGACGACAGCTACGAGCGGTTCTTGTTGCTTTGGAACTTGGGCATGGCCTGGGCGGCCTTCAACAGCAAGGGTGAGCAGTACAAGGACACCTGGACGCCGCCTGCGAACGTTCAGTCCAAGCCGTGCTTCCCGTTGATGTGCCACAACCTGCGCAGTGCGAACTCGCCGGTGTTCAAGTCGAGGGCTGAGTCGTGAGCGCCTGCGGAACGAGCTTGGCGCGGCCCAACGGCCTGAGCCATCGTTCCGCTGGTGTCCTTGTCCACGCGGCTGCTGGCGTTCCTGTCCGGCTCTCGCCCTCGATGTCGGCCTGGTACTCGTCCCGGTCGGATAGCTCGAACCTCGGCGGCCCTGGCCGTGCAGCGCCTCGCAAGGAGGTCGCCGCGCCGGTCGAGCGGCTGCTTTCTTGTGAGATCGCGTTGTCCTGGCTCGGCGGCGATGTCAGGAACCGCTACTATGATGCGGAGATTGGTCGGTACATCAGTAGGGATCCGCTGGGGTATCCGAATGGATTGAATAACTACCTCTATGTAAACAACAATCCGATCAATCGAGTTGATCCATTGGGCCTGGGTTGGGGATTCGACCTTTTGGATGCCGTTCTTGGCGCTGCGGAAACGGTTGCGAATGTTGGAATGGGGGTCGCTGACGGTGTCGGATTTGGATTGGCGTCAACCGCTGCTGGTATTGTGTATGGTGATGATGTCGTTGCCGACATTCAACAGAGCGGGGGTTATACAGTTGGTGAAGTTGCGTCTTATATCGATCCGAAGAACGCATCTAAGAAATTGCTCACGGCCACGGGTAGGGCACTCATTGAATATGGCACGGATCAGGCCAAGGTTGCTGTTGCTGATTCCCTGGGCGAAGCAACTGGGACTGATCTGGGGCTACTCGCTGACGCGGCTGGTTTGGCGAGGTCTGGGAAGTCTGGTAGCGGGCCATCGGCTAATACGCATGCGGCAGCAGCTGTGCACCCTGAGGGACCTGTTAAGCCCGGTGACAAAGCCACCTATGGCGAGTTGAAAGACCAAAAAAGGAAGAACGGCGAGACGGAGTCACTCGACATGGATCACCGGCCGTCATTAGCAGCACAGGTAGCAGCCGCAGAAGATATCAAGGGCAAGGCACTAACAAAGCAAGAGATTGCTAAGCTGAAAAGGGATTCGCCAGCTGTGGCAACTCCAAGGGCAGACCATCGAGCAATGAGCCGAACCTACGGTGCCAGAAATACAAAAGCAAAAGTCGACATGGACAAAAAGGATTTGGCTGCTGCTCGAAGGAGAGATAATGCTGCATATAAAAAGAAAAAGAAATGAGGGAGAATAATACCATGAGGATGGCGACGTACATTGATATGAATATTTCGTCTCTCCTTACTGCAGATCCGTTCAACGGGTGGACAGTGAGGCGATCTACGGAAAATTCATTGGTCGAACCTATTGTGCATTATGTCTTTCCCAAAAGGGGTGTTGAGTTGCGGTGCGACGTTAGAGAGAGGATTAGTGTAATGTTTTTCACCCTTACAAAGATTACTGCTGATTTATTGGAGTTGGGACAAGACTGTTCTCGTAAGGGAATTAGGTCGGCTTTTGGCCGTCCGTCAAAAATTGGCAAGCCTGGAGCACACCCAATTTTGGGAACAATCAATCCTTGGGATCGATTTTCATTTGAGTCTTATACTATACACTTTGAGTATTCTCTGGCAGACGACCAATGTTGTAGCGTTACGATCATGCGGCCTGATGCCGTCCCGTAATTCATCCACGAGTCAGTAATTCGTATTCATCATCCGCATGGAGACTTCGCCCATGATTTCTTTGCCTATTGACGCGACCCAACCTCAAGGATTAGTGATGTTACTTTTGGCGTCAGGCGCGGTCTCTTTGTCTGCTGCCGACTTCGGCATCTGTCTCCATCGCCCCGAGTCCGTCGGTGACCGCACCGTCGTCCACGCGACCGGCCTATCCTTCCAGCTGGTCCGAATCCTCGTTGACGGCGTCCAGCAGCCGAACCGAGATGAGAAGATCGCCGTGGACTTCGAGGTCGCAGCCGAGGTCCAGGGCGTGACCCCGGCCGGCAAGCCGACCAAGATCAAGCTCGTCATCCGCAAGGCCCAGGCCGGGCCGGAAACGCCGTCCGAGGCGTTGCTGCCGGCTGACGCCGTGGTTGTCGTCGAGCGTGTGAACGGCAAGACCGCCTTCGTCGACGACAAGGGTGCCGCGTACCCCAAGCCGGTGCATCAGGCCCTGAGCATCGTCTTCTCCATCGGGGACGGCTCGACGAACGACGATCAGGTCTTCGGGACTAACGAGAAGAAGAAGCCCGGCGACACGTGGCCGGTCGCGGCTGACTTCGCCGTTCAGAAGCTCCGCGATGAGGGCTTGCCGGTCGATCTCGCCAACGTGAAGGGCACAGTGTCCTTCCTCGGGCTGGTGAAGGACGGCGGCGTCGAGTGCCAGAACCTCTCGGCGTCCATGCAGATGAAGGACGTCGCCTTCCCCTTGCCACGTGGCCTGAAAACCACGTCGAGCAACCTGGAGATCGTCTTCGCCGGTCACTTCCCGGTGGACATCACCAAGCCGCGCACGCAGCAGTCGATGAGCATGGACACCCAGGTCGAAGCTGCCGGCAAGGTGCCTGGCCCTGACGGCACAGAGAAGGCCGTCAGCTTCACCATGACCATGAAGCGTCGCGCCGAACTCTTCATCACGCCCGCTGCGAAGTAGCCCACCATCCCAGCCTTCTTCGTCGTCTCGGCACCCCCGTTGGCAGTTGGACCGGGAATCACTCGGCGGGCGTCGGGAACGTGACCACCTCTCTGCGATCACCATGACCGCGCGAAGGCGGTGTTCGGGTTGAAGTGCTCTGAGGGGCTCGGCAACTGGCTGCCGCCGAACTGCTTGTGCTTGGCGATGATCCAGGCCCCGAGCCTGGCGTGCTCGGGAATGTACGTGCAGCGCAGCCGATCGGCGATGCCCAGGTAGTCGGAATCATTAGCCGTGAACACGTCGGACTTGCTGGGCGTGGCGTCGGGCGGGGTAGCTGATCAGAAACAGTCTCTCGACTATCGACTATTCACCGCCGCACGCCACTATATACATCTTCCCACCATGCTCCTCTCCCGGATCGTCGTTGGCGTAGTTCTCGCCATCTCGTGTTTGTCCTCTCTGGCAAGCGCCGAGGATCCCGACACCGACTCTGGCATCAGTCCCAACCTCTTCGCGACTGATCGGCAGGCATTAGTCATGAGTGGGCCGAAGCAGCCCACGCTGCTGCCCCTGGTACGACTCGAGCGGGATCCCATCGCCGCATCGGGGGAATTGGTCATTCCTGAACCAGGTGCTGATCTCACAGGCTGGAGTGATCTCACCAATGCGGCGGTTGATCGCATAGAGGCCTGGGCCTCCGCAACAGCGCCCGTGCCACCACAGGTGGCGACGTGGTTTGCTGCCCATCCTCAAGCACGACGCTCCTTCTGGCTCAGTCTTTCGCCTGACTACGACCATCCCGCAAAGGCTCTTGATGTCCTGAACCACCTCATCGAGACCAGAGAACGAACGGTTAGCGCCATGCCTAACCTGGCGATTGCCATGGCGTTGGTGTACGATCAGCCCGATGCGGTCCTCACGTCCCGCTACATCGTCGTCTGGGGTGTGCAGGCCAGCCAGTTCCCAGACCCCCCGACCATCGATACCGTCTGGGATTGGCTGACGAATCCGGCCGTTACCAACAAGCTTAATACCCCGCTGACCTCGCTACCCATCTCTGCACTGGTTCACATGGTGGATCTCGATGTCTCCGCCGAGGACTACGTATTTGTTCTGAAACGGCACACGGGATATCGGAATACACTTGATGAACTATACGCATCCGTCCTCTATGACCAGGGTAAGGCTCAGGGCGACCCGCCCTGGTTGGGCAGCAAACCCTACACCCTACGCACCATCGCCGCCAGCGGTGGGGTGTGCACCGAACAGGCATATTATGCAAGTCGTATCGCCAAAATTCTTGGCACGCCCGCACTCATCGTGCGCGGGCGAAGCCGAGCGTCGATCGGCAGAGGGCATGCCTGGCTGGCCTTCCTGAGTCGTAATGCGAACAACACGAACTGCATGGCCTATGGTGGCCGCTACAACAACGGCCGCTATTACACGGGCGAGGTGTTCGACCCTCAAACGCGAACTCGCACCATCGACCGGGAACTGGAGTTGGTCTGGGCCTCTGGTCTGCGCAATCCCGAAGCCTCGCTCCAGGCGGCAGCCCTTGTCCGACTCGCCGAGTTAGAGCGTCCGACGCACCCTGCGCGAGCTGCCTCCCTCGCTCGCGAGGCGGTGATCCTTGATGATCGTTGTGGTCAAGGATGGCTGGCTGTTGCCCGCAGCATCGCTGACGGCTCGATCCCACTTGCCGACGCCAATCGCATGCTGGAGCGCATGCTCACAGCATTAGAGGACTACCCGGATGTCACAGCCAAATCGATATCCATCGCAGTTTCAGCAATACCCCAAGACCAGGGGGGTCGTCGTCAACGCCTGTGGGATGCCGCCTATGCCATATATAAGGATCGGCCAGATCTCCGCCTCTCCTTACGGCAACGGCACGCAGCCGACCTCATTGCTGCCGGACAGTTCGACCAAGCTGTCGCGGTTATCAACAAGGTCCTGGGCGAACACGGCTCCGAAGGTGCGCTCATTCTCCCCGTCGCTGAATGGTTGGTCGATACAGCCGTGCAACGCAAAAAAACGAATCCATCCATGAACCTGCGACCGGTGCGCAGCGCGCTGGAGACCGCTGACGCCGCCTTTCCCAAAACCTATCGGAATAAGCCGTCGGACGCCTACCTCGCATTTCGAGCGATTATCGATCGTTTGAAATAGCAAGACGTGATAAGATCGGGCCTCGGTGACGCTGCGGTAGTGGTGCTTGCCAGGCGGATGATCTGAAAGGAGCGCTTCTACGCGGCACTCATCACGCAGGCCGATGCCATCTTCGACCGACACCTGGAACACCTCAAGAAAACCAAACCATGAAGAAGCTCGATACCGTTCTCTCCGACATGTTCACCGCCGAGGAGCGCGCCGAGATCCGGCGTCGCGCCCAGGAGAAGATCGCCGGCCTGCGCTTGGCGCAGATCCGCGAGGCGCAGCACGTCACCCAGCAAGAGGCGGCGGACGCGATGGGCGTGTCGCAAGCAGCGCTGTCGAAGCTGGAGCGCCGCCCCAACGTCACGGTCAGCGCCTTGCAGCGCTATGTCGAAGCCCTCGGCGGGAAGTTGGAGGTCAACGTACTGCTGCCCAAGCGTGGCCGCTCGCGTCGGGTCGTTGGCGGCAGGTCGACATCGCGGCTGCGGCCAGCCCAGCGCATCACGCTCGTCTCGGCCTGACGGGGCAGTCCCAACGTCGCGTTACCAGAGATCGTCCGGCTACATCGCGCGCATCTACCCCAATTCCTCCGCCGCCTTCCGCAGATCATCCGCCCGACGAATTCGCGCATAGGCCCGGCGCGTCGTCTCCAGGCTGGCATGCCCCAGCAGTTGTCGCGCGAGTTCAAGATCATGCGTCTCGACGATGCGCTTGGCCGCAGAGCGGCGGATGCTGTGGGCCGAGAGCCGACGCGGCTGGGCGACATGACCGGCGTCGTCGCGCGCGATGTGTCCAGCGCGCTCGAGCAGTTCGAGGATCACGCGGCTGAGCATGCGCACGGTGAGGCGATGAC
>JAIFND010000206.1 GCA_020047915.1 bacterium
GCTTGATCGAGGTCATGCCGACGTTCTGCAGCACCTCGAGGTGGGTGAGGTAGGGCTTGCCGAAGGTCATCCAGAAGCGGATGCGCTTCAGGCCCTTGAGGTTCTTGACCAGCGATTCCAACTCCTCGTGGTACATCAGGTACATGTCCTTGACCCCGCACTGGGCGAAATCGAAGGGCGTGTTCACGGTCAGCGGATCGGTCTCGATCCACTTGCCGTCCTGCCAGTACTTGCCGCGCTGGGTGATCTCGCGGATGTTGATCTCGGGATTGAAGTTGGTGGCGAAGGCCTTGCCGTGGCTGCCGGCGTTGCAGTCCATGATATCGACGCTGTGGATCTCGTCGAAGTGGTGCTTGGCCGCCCAGGCGCAGTAGATGTTGGTCTGGCCCGGGTCGAAGCCGCAGCCGAGGATGGCGGTGAGGCCGGCCTTCTCGAAGCGCTTCTTATAGGCCCACTGCCACTTGTACTCGAACTTGGCCTTGTTCAGCGGTTCGTAGTTGGCGGTGTCGAGGTAGTGGGTGCCGGTCGCCAGGCACGCCTCCATGATCGACAGGTCCTGGTAGGGCAGGGCGACGTTGATCACCATCTCGGGCTTGAAGCTCTTGATCAGCTTGGCGAGCTTCTTGGGATCATCGGCGTCGATCTCGGCGGTGGCGATCTTGCGCTTCTGCAGCGCCTTCACGTCCTTGGCGATCTTGTCGCACTTCGCCTTGGTGCGCGAGGCCAGCATGATGTCCGAGAACACCTCGGGGACCTGGGCGCACTTGTGGGTGACGACGCTGCCGACACCGCCGGCACCGATGATGAGGACACGGGACATGGAGACTCCTAGACGAAAGGCGGAAGGAGGAAGGCGGAAGGAGGAAGGATCGCTGAAGGCAACGGACACGCACAGCGCACCGTCACTCGTGTCTGAAGCGCCGACGACGTGGGTGCGGAGCAGCCAGGCATTTCTTCCGCCTTCCGCCTTCCGCCTTCCGCCTTCGGGTTTGGCCAGACGTCACGACTCAAAGTACGTGTATCCCTGGATGCCGGCCGCGTAGTTCTCGACGATCTCGCGGCGTTCGGTGGGCGAGAGCTTGCCTTCGCGCACCGCGCGCTCGGCGCGGTCGCGGAACATGGCGACGAGGTCCTTGGGGTCGTACTCGACGTAGCCGAGCACGTCGGCCACCGAGTCGCCCTTGACCTCGCTGGTGAAGTCGATGCGTCCGTCGGCATCCAGCTTCACCGAGACGATGTTGGTGTCGCCGAACAGGTTGTGCAGGTCGCCCAGGGTCTCCTGGTAGGCGCCGACCAGGAACACGCCGCACACGTAGTCCTCGCCGGGGCGCACCTCGTGTAGCGGCAGGGTCTTCTTGACGTCATGCAGATCGATGAAGCTGTCGATCTTGCCGTCGCAGTCGCAGGTGATGTCGCTGAAGCTGCCCTGGCGGTTCGGCCGCTCGCCGAGGCGGTGGATCGGCATGATCGGGAAGAGCTGGCCGATCGCCCAGGAGTCGGGCAGGGACTGGAAGACGGAGAAGTTGCCGTAGTAGATGTCGCAGAGGGCCTCCTGGACATCCTTGAGGTCCTCCGGGACGTTCTTCAGGCCATCGCATTCGCGCAGGATCTTGCCCACTACGCGCCAGAACAGATTCTCGCCCTGGGCGCGCTGGCGCAGCGTCACGCCATTGTGCAGGAAGGCGGTGCGGATCTCGTCGCGGTGGTAGATCGCGTCGTTGAAGCATTCCTGGAGGTTCTTGGCCGACACCGTGCGATGGATGTCGAACAACTCGCGCAGCGAGGCATGCGCATCCTTGGACGGCTCCTCGGCTGTCTCCTCGCCGGGCTCGAAGCGCGAGGCCTCCAGCACGTTGAAGATCAGAACCGAGGAGTAGCTGACCAGGAAGCGCCCCGACTCCGAGATGATGTTCGGATGCGGCAGGCTCTCCTTGTCGCAGGCCGCCATGATCGTCTCGACCACGTCGGAGCAGTATTCCCTGATGTCGTAGTTGCGGCTGCCCGGAAAGTTGGTCTTCGAACCGTCGTAATCGACCGCTAGGCCGCCGCCGATGTCGAAGATGCCCATCGTCGCACCTTCCTTGGCCAGGTCGCAATAGACCCGCACCGCCTCCTGGGCGGCGGCCCGCACGGCGCCGATGTTGGGGATCTGGCTGCCGAGGTGGTAGTGGATCATCTGCAGGCAGTCGAGCATCCCCTTGGACCGCAGCAGATCGACGACGCGGATGGCATCAGCCATGGTCAGCCCGAAGGTCGAGCGGTCGCCGCTGCTGTCGGTCCACTTGCCTGGCACCTTCGATGACAGCTTCAGGCGGATGCCCAGGCGCGGCTTGACCCCGAGCTTGGCGGCGCGCTCGAGCACCAGCTCCAGTTCGCTGACCATCTCGAGGACGATCAGGGTCTGGGCGCCCATCTTCAGACTGCTCAGGGCCAGGTCGATGAACTCAGCATCCTTGTAGCCATTGCAGACGATGTAGGCCTCGGGGTCCTGCATGTAGGCAAGGGCGATGAGCAGTTCGGCCTTCGAGCCGGCCTCCAGGCCGTGGTGGTAGCGCTTGCCGAACTGGGCGATCTCCTCGACCACCTGCTGCTGCTGGTTGACCTTGATGGGATAGACGCCGCGGTACACGCCCTTGTAGCCGGCCTGGCTGATCGCCTCGCCGAAGCCCTCGTTGATGCGCTGGATGGTGCGGTCGAGGATGTCGCGGAAGCGCAGCAGCACGGGCATGCCCATGCCGCGCTCCTCCGCCGTTCTGCAGCTTGACCACGACCTCGCCGGTGGCGTTGACGTCGAAGAAGCCGGCGCCCCAACCACGCACGTTGTAGAGCTCGGCCGACTGCTGGACGTTCCAGCGATCAAGGGTCTCAGGCTTCATCAGATCTTCTCCCGGGCTCTCGCAGGCGTCCCTGCGTATGGATGGGGGTGCGCGACGGCGCGCACCGTATAGCGTGCGCCAGCATGGACGGAATACCGAAGATGCGCCTGCCTGCCGAATGGGAGCCGACCGGAGCGGTCCTGCTTGCCTGGCCGCATGGCCACGGCGACTGGGAGCCCTATCTCGCCGAGGCCCAGGCCTGCTATCAGGGCATGGCCGCGGCCATCGCCCGCCACGCCCCGCTGCTCGTCCTGGCCGATGACGCTGCGGCCGTCACGGCCCAGCTCGCGGCGGCCGGCGTGCCGGCCGGACGCGCCACGGTGGTCGGCGAGGTGCCCTACGACGACACCTGGATCCGCGATTTCGGCCCGATCACCGTGCTGCGCGACGGCCGACCGGCCTGCCTCGACTTCGGTTTCAACGGCTGGGGGCTGAAGTTCGCCGCTGCCGACGACAACCGCGCCACGCGCCGGCTGCATGCCGCCGGACGCCTGGGCCGGGCGGCGCTGGAGACGGTCGGCCTGATCCTGGAAGGCGGCTCGATCGAAAGCGACGGCGCCGGCACCATCCTGACCACCGAGGCCTGCCTGCTGTCCGATAACCGCAATCCGCACCTCGACCGTTCCGCGATCGAAGGGCTGCTCGGACGCCATCTCGGCGCCACGCAGATCCTGTGGCTGGCGCACGGCCACCTCGCCGGCGACGACACCGACGCGCACATCGACACCATCGCTCGGCTCTGTCCCAACGACACCATCCTGTACGTGCGCTGCGACGACCCCGCCGACCAGCACCATGCCGATTTCGCACGCATGGAGGCCGAGCTGCGCCAGCTGCACACCCGCGCCGGCAAGCCGTTCCGCCTCGTCCCCCTGCCGTGGGCGGCGCCGCGCTTCTGCCCGCTCGACGGACACCGCATCCCGGCGACCTACGCCAACATCCTGCTGGTCAACGGCGCCGTGCTGGTGCCGACCTACCGTGAGCCGGAGCGCGACGCCGCCGCCCTGCGCGCGGTGGCCGAGGCCTGTCCGGGAATGACCATCGAGGGCGTCGATTGCTCGGCGCTCATCTGGCAGCACGGTTCGCTGCACTGCGCGACCATGCAGGTGCCAGCGGAGGCATTCGCATGAAGGCGGAAGGCGGAAGGCGGAAGGCGGAAGATAGGCTGAATCGCCCGATCCATGTCGGTCGTGCGGCGAAGGCCATCGGTGGCGCAGTCCGAATCGCGTGTACGAAGCCACCCTGGCATCCCTTCCGCCTTCCGCCTTCCTCCTTCCGCCTTAGGGGCCTTGCATGACCACCCTCTCCGTCGCCCTCGTCCAGGCCGCCTGGCAGGGTTCCGCCGACGCCATGCGCGCGCACCTCGCGGCCGGCATCCGTTCAAGAACTGCACGCCAGCCCCTACTTCTGCCAGACCCTGGAGGTCGGCACCTTCGACCTCGCCGAGCCGATTCCCGGCCCCAGCACGCAGTTCTACGGCGCCCTGGCCAAGGAACTAGGCGTGGTCATCGTCACCTCGCTGTTCGAGCGGCGCGCCCCGGGGCTCTACCACAACACCGCGGCGGTGATCGAGAGCGATGGGTCGCTGGCCGGCATCTACCGCAAGATGCACATCCCGCACGATCCCGGCTTCGAGGAGAAGTTCTACTTCACCCCCGGCGATCTCGGCTTCACCTCGGCGTGCTGGTGTGCTGGGACCAGTGGTATCCCGAAGGTGCGCGCCTGATGGCGATGGCCGGTGCGGACATCCTGATCTATCCGACCGCGATCGGCGAGAGCCCCAACGACGAGCCGGCCGAGCGCGAGCGCCAGCGCCAGGCCTGGATCACCATCCAGCGCGGCCACGCGATCGCCAACGGCCTGCCGGTCGTTTCGATCAACCGCGTCGGCCACGAGGCCGATCCGTCGGGCCGCAGCCCGGGCATCCGTTTCTGGGGCAGCAGCTTCATCGCCGGCCCGCAGGGCGAGTTCCTCGCCGAGGCCGGCACCAGCGAACCGTGCGTGCTGGTCGCCCAGGTCGATCGCCAGCGCAGCGAGAACGTCCGCCGCTGGTGGCCCTTCCTGCGCGACCGCCGCATCGACGCCTATGGCGACCTGACGCGGCGCTGGCGCGACTGATCGACACGTAGCCACTGGGATATACCATTGTATTGACTAGTGGTCGTTTCCGGGTAACCTGGCGTCAATACCGGGAGGCTCGTCATGATCAAGAATCTCGTCAAGCATGGTAACAGCTACGCCCTGGTGATCGACAAGCCGATCCTCGAACTGCTCGGCATCACCCCCGATACGCCGCTGGAGATCAGCACGCCGGATGGGAAGTCACTAACCATGGCGCCGGCCTTCAACCGCTCCACCCGTGTCGAGGAAGCGACCCAGTGGATGAACGAAGCCTTCGCCGCCGACTTCAAGACCCTGGCTGGCTGACATGGACCCCCTGTTCCTGAGCTGGGACGAGGTGCTGGCCCAGCACGCCGATCAATTGCGTCGCTACGGTGGCACACCGGGACTGCGCGACGAAGGCCTTCTGCGCTCGGCCCTGGCACAGCCAGAAGCGCAGTTCGCCGGACAATGGCTGCACGAAGACCTGTCCGCCATGGCTGCCGCCTACGGCTACCACCTCGCCCAGAACCATCCCTTCGTGGACGGCAACAAGCGCGTGGCCGCCGCCTGCGCACTGGTATTCCTGGCACTCAACGGCCAACGCGTCGTCGCCCCGCCCGGGACGCTCGCCGACATCGTCCTCGCCGTCGCCTCGGGCAAGGCCGGCAAAGACGACCTCGCCACCTGGCTGCGTGCCCACCTCAAGCCATGGAAGGGACCGCGATGACCATTGACTACCGTCCGCAGCGTCCAAACCCAGAGCAGATGATCGAGTTGTACCGCGCCTGCAGTCTGGGCGCGCGCCGTCCGCTCGGCCAGGACGGCGCGGCCAAGACCATGATGGAGCGGTCGAACATCGTGATCACGGCATGGGAAGGCGACCTGCTGGTCGGCATGGCCCGCGCCTGGACCGACGAGGTGCACATCACCTACCTGGCCGATGTCGCGGTGCGCGAGTCGCATCAGAAATTCGGTATCGGCAAGCGCCTGATCCGACTGGTCAAGGAAGCAGCACCGAAAACATTGATGGTGCTGATCGCCGCCCCGCAGGCGCACGAGTACTACGGCCGCATCGGTTTCGCCCAGCACCGCTCATGCTGGATCCTCAGGCCGGAGATGGCGCTGGACTGAGCCAGCCGGCCGGGCCGAGCGAGAGCACCCCGACGCCGGCCGCGGCAGCGGCCTCGCTGATCAGCTGCAGCCAGGCATGGCCGGGATCGTCACGATGGCGCGCCGCCTGGTGCGGGTGCCGGCCGTGGGCGAGGGCGAGATGAATGGCCGCCCCGGGCATGATCACCGAGGCCGAGGCGGCGATGGCGGCGATGGCCGGGATGTTGCCGAACAGCGAGGCCACATCCTCGGCGTGCACGTACGGGTCGACCGGGAGGTCGACCACGCCCCAGCCGGAGCCGTCCGGGCGGCTGCGGTTGAACTCGGTGAACTGGCGGGCGTGGCCGGTGGCCGCCGCCCGCCGCGACGCCCGGCAGCAGCCCGCGCAGCCGCTCGACCCAGGCGGTCGGCGTGGTGCGGTCGGCAGGCACGGCGACGACGCTGGCCAGGCGCAGCCCGGACAGGTCGGGCCACGACTCGGGCGGCCCGCGCAGCACGAGATCGAGCGGCAGGTGCGTGGCGCGCAGCGGCGCCGGATCGGCGCCCGGCGCCAGCACCGCGCGCAGCCGCGACACGCCCCAGGCGGCAAGCAGCCCGGGGTCGGCGGCCGGGTCCCATTCAGCAGCAAGGGCGAGGCCGTGCCCAGCCAGCGAAAGCTCGACGCGCTGCTCGACCGCGTCGCCGCTCGCTACCGCGACCGGCTTCGGCCGGCTCTGCGGCGTGCTGTAGGTCTTGAACGAGGCGTCGCCCCAGTTGCGCTGGTCCTCGGTCTCGAAGACCT
>JAIFND010000246.1 GCA_020047915.1 bacterium
GAACCGCCAGTCACCCAGCAGGTGATCAGCCACACCGGCGGAACTCCTTGATGCGAACTCTGTTGCCTCCGTTCCTCCTTGTGAAAAGAGGTTTATAGGCTGAGTCCGCGCGGCTGGCCGCTCAGCCGCCCCAGCTCCGGCAGGCCTCGACATAGGCCTCGATGTTCGCCCACGGCACCTCGGGCTCCAGCAGATGGGTCGGGCAGGGGAAGAGTCCGCCGCGCGGGCCGGCGATGGCCAGCACGCGGTGGACCTCAGCCTTTACCTGCTCGGGCGTGCCGAACGGCATCACGGACTGCGTGCCGATCGTGCCGTTGAACGACAGGTCGGCAGCAAACTCCCGGTGAAGCTGGGCGAAATCCATGCTTTCCGGCTGCACCGGGTTGAGCACCTCGACGCCAGCCTCAATCAGGTCGCGCACCAATCCGGTGACATGCCCACAACTGTGATACTGGATCACGATGCCGGGATTCACCGCCTTGGCCGCGTCGATGACGCGACGCAGGCGCGGCTTCAGCCAGCGTCGGTAGGTGGCCGGACTCATCATCAGCCGGCTCTGCGTGCCGATGTCGTCGCCCAGGCAGATGATGTCGCAGCCGGCGGCGGCGTAGGCCCGCGCCCGCCGCGCGCTGCGCTCGGTGATACGGTCGAGCAATGCCGTGGCGAAGTCGGGATCCTCGGCGAAGTCGGCGGCCAGACGATCCATGCCGCGCAAGTACCTGGCGGTCTCCCAGATCGTGCATTCCATCCCACCCGAGACCGCCACGCCTCGGGCATGGCGCTCGGCCACGGTCCGACGCAGATCATCCGATGGTTCGGCGTCCCAATCCGGGAACGGATAGGCATCGAGATCACCGAGACCCATCGCGCTGCCCAGCGGGTGCAGCATGCGCGTCATGTGGTGGGCGGCCTCCGAGCCCGGCTCATGTCCCACGCCCCAGGCATCGAACACGGTGCCCGGCTTGAACGACTCGCCGGGGAACCAGCGTTGCTGCTCGAAGACTCCCGACCTGCCCGGCTGTTCCCAGATCCCGTGCACCGCGAAACCGAAGCCGTCGCCATACCAGCCGGTACCGCCGCGCCGGCGGTATTCCTCCTCCAGCGATGGGCACAGCGAGAACCCCACGGGTACGGCCTCGTAGCCGCGCCGGCGGTAGAGTGAGACGACGTTGTCGCGAGCGGACATGACCATGGCCTAGACCCCCCACTCGCGGCGCTTGTCCGCCATGGCGACCATCTTCTCCGGTTCGCTGTGCCAGGCGTAGTGGCCCTTGGGCAGCTTGCCGATCCAGCGCTCGTCGACCGGATCACCCGCCTTCTGCCAGCGCGTGTCAGCGGTGAGGCGGAACTCGCCCGAGGTGTTGGCCAGCGACATGTGCATCATGTACATGCCGAAGATCAGCACATCGCCGGCACGGAACTCGGTGGTCGCCCAGCCGCCACCGTAGCGTCCGGTGACGTCGAGTGGGTCATCGGCGAACCAGCCGCTGACCCGGTCGCGATCGACATCCATGCGCCCATAGGTGTCGCGCACGCGCTGGTAGCCGGACAGGTGATGCGAGCCGGGCACGACGGCGAGGGTGCCGTGCTCGTAGCCAAGATCGCCGAACGGCGTCCACACCGTCAGCACGCCCATCGAGCCGCGTCCCATGTAGACGACGTCATAGTGCGCGCCGGTGAAGTCGCCTGGGCCGACCACGCGCATCCACTTGAAGCTGAAGGTCAGCGCCTCGCCACCGTACATGCCCTCCATGAAGCGGCGGATGCGGTCACTTTCGACCACCTGGCGGAAGGCCGGGCATCGGGTCAGCCGGCTCCCATCGACCCGCAGCTGGCTGGCGGGAGCAGGCCTGGCCTCGAGCGGATCGCCGGACGGCTCGGAGACACCCTGCTCACGCAGGTCCTGGACCATCTGCCGACGCGCTTCCAGCACCAGGTCGCGATCCTGCAGGCCGCGCAGCAGGAGATAGCCCTCGTCGGCAAGGCGGGCGCGCAGAGCGGCTGGATCGCCAAGATGCGGCGTCGCATCGCGCAGGGTACCAAGCTGGCTTGAGCCGAGTTCGAGGTCGCGGGTGCCGACGCGCAGCAGGCGGGCGGGAGAGGCGGTGGCGGTCATGGGGTCCTCGCCTGCAGGATGCCACGCGACCACGCCCCCCGCTTGCCTCGCGTGGGATGGATTTTGTGTCGGATGGCGCAATGCTCCGACATGCCGCAACCCAGCCGGATCATCGATGGTCAATGGCTGCACGAGAAGGCCGGGGCCGTCGCCGACCGCATATACAGCGCGCATGCCCTGGTCTATCTGGTCGATGGCGGCGGCATCTACACCGACCGCCTCAATGGCTCGCGCCCGGTCGCACGCGGCGATGTGCTGTGCCTCTTTCCCGATCTGCGCCACAGCTACGGCCGCGGTAGTTCGCCACGCTGGTCGGAAGTGTGGATCAGCTTCTCCGGCCCGATCTGCGCCGCCCTTGCCAACGAAGGGCTGCTCGACCGGCGCCGGCCGATGCGCTCGCCCGGCCACGATCCGGCCCTGGTCGCGCTGTTCGACACGATGGTGACCGCCCTGCCACGCGCCACCGCCGCCGACCAGCCGGTGCTGGTCGCTCAGCTGCACCGCATCCTCGCCGAGATCGCGGCGCGTGAATCCGCCGGCGTGCAGCGTGACGGCGACCTCGCCACCGCCGCCATGGCGCTGTTCGAGGAGGAGTTGGGCGCTCCCCTCGACCTGCCGGCCACGGCGCGCCGCCTCGGCGTCGGCTACGACCGCCTGCGCCGCGCCTTCACCGCCGCCACCGGACGCTCGCCGACCCGCTGGCGCCTCGAACGGCGCATCGCCCGCGCCCGCGAGCTGCTCGCACGCGGACTGACCCTGGCGGACTGCGCTGAGCGCCTCGGCTACTGCGATCTGCATCATTTCGCCAGACAGTTCAAACGCATCGCCGGCGTGAACCCCGGTCGCTGGCGGCATGCCGCGACGCCACGCCCGGCCGGGGACTGACCCTCAGGCGAACAGGTCGCGGCCTCTGGCGGTGATCGCCTGCAGGGCGGGATTGGCCAGCCGACGGTCGGGGCTGATGCCATAGAAACGCTGACGTAGTTCGGGGATGACCCCGATCCGGCGCAGGCCGAAGGTGCGACCGATCGAGGCGGCGATGGCGTCCGGCGCGGCGAACAGCCCAAGGCCGGCCTGGCCCATGGTCTTCATCAGGGCGCTGTCCTGCACCTGCGCCACCACGCGCACGGCCAGACCCCGATCGGTGCACCATGCATCCCAGGCGCGGCGCTGAGCCGTACCGGGCAGCGCCGCCAGCATCGGCGCATCGGCAAGCGAGGCGGGGAAGCCGCGTGCCAGCCTGGCATAGGCCGGAGCGCCGAAGATCGCCATCGCGCTTTCACCCAGCACATGGTTGAAGGCGCGGATGCGCAGGTGCGCCTCCAACGGGGCATCTGACAGCACCAGATCCAGTTCGTGATCGGCCAGGCGCTGCAACAGGGTGTCATGGCGGTCCTCCTGCACCGTCACCTGGACCGGTTCGGCCAGGCGCAGGGCGGGCTCGATCAGGCGGCAGGCGATGAGCTTGGAGACGGAGTCGCTGACCCCGACCACCAGCGGGATGCGGCGGTCCGAGGCGCGGCCGGCCAGACTCTCGTGCAGCTCACGGCCAATGGCGAAGATCTCGTCGGCGTAGTCCAGCACCCGCCGCCCGGTGTCGCTGAGGCGCAGGCGGCGGCCATCGCGTTCGAACAGCTCGGCGCCCAGCGCACGGGCCAGATCGCGCAGCTGCTCGCTGATCGTCGGCTGCGACAGATGCAGCACGCCGCACGCCTTGGCGATGGTGCCCTGATGGGCCACGACCCAGAAGCTGCGCAGGTGATGGAAGTTCAGCTCGGGAAGGCTCGTCATGGCCACCATGCTGACGCCGGCCGACGAATCGTACATGCCTCTGTTTCAGGCCTGATACATCGGACTGACCGATGGATACCGCTTGCCTTTCCGATGCCTGTCCACCGCCCGATGGCGACACTCGGCCGTGCAGGAGAACACCATGGACATCCGCATCATCACCCGCCACCTCGAGCGCACCCAGGAACTGGTCGATCTCGCCACCCGCCGCGCCGGCTTCGCCTTCGCGCGCTTCGACGCCCTGGTGCGCGGGCTCGAGATCCGCCTCGACGACACCAACGGACCGCGCGGCGGCCAGGGCATCGCCTGCCTCGCCCGCGTTCATCTCGCCAACGGAGGCAGCATGCTGGTCGAGGCCTCGGCCAGCTCGCCCGAGGAGGGCATCGCCCGTTCCATCTCGCGCCTGTCCGGCCGTGTGCGCCGCCTGGCGACGCGCCGCCACGAGCACTGAGCCGACATTGCTCCTTGGGGTTCGACGTTCGACGTTCGACGTTCGACGTTCGACGTTCGGTGTTCCGCAGAGGATGTCCATGATTCCGACATCTGCCTCATGTCACCCAGAGGGTGAACCCGACGGTTCATGTAACGTCACTGTCTAAAACGCCGAACGCCGAACACCGAACGGAGGAATCATGCCTGACCCGACGGGTTGTCGCGGCCCGCAGCCCCGCCAGCATGGGCGCATGCCCGCACCCTGGCAGCTGCTCGCCTCCGAACCGGTCCTGCAGTCGCCGTGGCTGTCGGTGCACCGCGAACGCCTGCGCACCGGGCGTGGTCATGTCATCGACCCGTTCTGGCGCACCGAAGCCAAGTCGTGGGTCTGTGTCGTGGCCCTGACCCCTGACGGGCAGGCGGTGCTGGTCGAGCAGTACCGCCGCGGCTGCGACCGCATCGTGCGCGAGCTGCCGGCCGGCGACCTTGATCCGGCCGAGACCGCTGCCGCCTGCGCAGTGCGCGAGCTGGCCGAGGAGACTGGCTACCAGGCCGTCTCCGAGCCGATTGCGCTGGGTGTGCTGTGGCCCGAGCCGGCACGCTGCAGCGCCCAGGCGCACGGCTTCGTCGTCCGCGTCGGCGCCCGCCCGGCCGGTCAGGAGCTCGATGCAGCCGAGGACATCGCCACTGTGCTGGTGCCGTGGGAGCGCCTGCGCGGCGATCCGGCGGCCTGCGGCGTGGTCCACGCGGTGCATCACGCGTTCATCTCCAAGGTGCGGTAGCACAAAGGTTTGACGCCTCACCCAACACCGGCTTGCTTTCTGCTGATGTTCGATTATGTTCGTTCTACCACGATGCGACATTTGGCTGAAGATCGCCTGGCCGTGCTCGAACGCCTGCTCTCCAAGCAGGGCTCGGTCGGCGTGTCGGCACTGGCGCGCAAGCTGAATGTGTCCGAGATGACGGTGCGCCGCGACCTCGACAAGCTCAGCGCGCGCGGCGCGGTGGCGCGGGTGCACGGCGGCGCGGTGGCGCAAGGCCGGCTGTCCTTCGGCGCGCGTCTCGAACGCGGCGGGCGGGCCAAGGCGACCGCCGCCGCCAAGCTGCTGCCCCTGGTGCCGAGCAGCGGCGCGATCTACCTCGATGGTTCGACCACGGTGTACCAGATGGTGGCGCAGATCGGCACGCGGCCGGGCCTGATCGCCGCGACCAACAACCTCGATACCTTCCTCGCCCTCACCCGCCTGCCCGGCGTCGAGCCGGTGCTGGTCGGCGGGGCGCTCAACCGCGCCACCGACAACTTCGTCGGCCCGATGGCGCGTCGCGTCCTCGACGGTCTGGCCTTCGACCTCGCGCTGTTCAGCGCCTACGCCATCGACCCGCTGATCGGGCCGAGCGAGCCGGCGGCCGAGGACGCTGAGATCAAATCCTACGTGTGCGGCCGGACCCGCCGCGTCGCGCTGGCGGTCGATGCCGCCAAGCTCGGCAGCCGCACCAGCGGCGCGTGGTCTGTCCCGGCCGACGCCACTCTCGCCACCGACCTTGATCCGCGCGACCCGCGCCTCGATCCCTACCGTACCCGTTTCCCGGAGATCATCTGACATGGCCAGCATCGTCGTCCTGCCCAAGCAAGGCAACTCGGTCGAATCCTGCATCATCGTACGCTGGCTGAAGAATGCCGGCGACGCGGTGAAGGAGGGCGACGGCCTGTGCGAGGTCGAGACCGACAAGGCCACCGTCGAGGTGCCCGCGACCGCCAGCGGCGTCCTGCTGGCGCAGGTGCGGGCGGCCGGGGAGGATGTCCCGGTGCAGACGCCGATCGCGGTCATCGGCGCGGCCGGCGAGAACCCGGCCGCAGCTTTGAGCTTAGAGCTTGGAGCTTCGAGCCCGCAGGGGACCTCAGCGCCTGCTGCGCCTGCTGCGCCCGCTGCGCCTCTCGAAGCTCCAAGCTCCAAGCTCCAAGCTCCAAGCTCGCCGGCTTCAGCCGGCGCCGGCTCCAGCCCGCGCGCCCGCGAAGCCGCCGCCGCCAAGGGCGTCGATCTCGCCGCCATCGCCGGCACCGGCCCCGGCGGCCTGGTGATCGAGCGCGATGTCGCCGCCGCCCCGCGCATGACCCCCGCCGCCGCCGCTGCCGGTGGCGTCCTCCCCGCGTCGGGCACCGGCCTCGCCGGCACGATCACCGCTGCTGATCGCGCCGCGCCAGCGGCGCCCCTCGAGCTCAAAGCTCCAAGCTCAAAGCTCGAAGCCGGGGCAATGACCGACATCCCGGTCAAGTCGATCCGCAAGGTCATCGCCGAGCGCATGCGCCAGTCGATCGGTTCGACCGCGCAGTTGACCCTCAACACCACCGCCAAGGCGACGGCGATGAACGCGTTGCGCGCCCGCTACAAGGCGGCCGGCGAATCGGTCGGCCTGGCCGCGCCGTCGGTCAACGACCTCATCCTGCTCGCGGTCGCGCGCACGCTGCCCAAGTTCCCGGCCGTCAACGCGCACTTCCTCGGCGACAAGATCCGCCAGTTCAGCGACATCCACCTCGGCGTGGCGGTCGACACCGAGCGCGGCCTGATGGTGCCGGTGGTCAAGGACGCCGGCCGCAAGAGCGTGGCCGAGATCGGCAAGGATGTGAAGGCGCTGGCCAAGGCCTGCCAGGAAGGCAGCGCCAAGCCCGAGCAACTGTCGGGCAGCACCTTCACCGTCACCAACCTCGGCGCGCTGGGCATCGAGCACTTCACGCCTGTGCTGAATGTCCCTGAGGTCGCGATCCTCGGCGTCGGCGGCATCGTCCTGCGTCCCTACGAAGGCGCGAAGGGCGTCGAGTTCATCCCCTCGATCGCCCTCTCGTTGACCATCGACCACCAGGGCCTCGACGGCGCCCCGGCCGCCCGCTTCCTGCAGGCCTTGGTGCGCGCCATTGAGGCCATTGATCTGGTGGTGGCGGCATGACGGCGCGCACCGGCTGGAGGCTGGAGGCTGGAGGCGCATCGCACCGGTCGCCAGCAACCACACCGCCTCCGCATACACCTCCTCGATCACATCCTGCCCCGTCATGGTCCCATGAGTAACTCAGCCTCCAGCCTCCAGCCTCCAGCCTCCAGCCAGCAGGTCTACGACCTGCTGGTCATCGGCGCCGGCCCGGCCGGCTATGTCGCCGCCGAGCGCGCCGGCGAGAGCAAGCTCAAGACGCTGCTCATCGAACGCGAAGAGCACCTCGGCGGCGTGTGCCTGAACTGGGGCTGCATCCCGACCAAGACCTGGCTGGCGTGCAGCAAGCTGTTCTACCAGGCGAGCCACGGCGCGGCCTTCGGTGTCAGCGCCCAGAACATCGCTCTCGACTTCGCCAAGGTGCAGGAGCGCAAGGCCAAGGTGCAGGGCCAGCTGCGTCAGGGCATCAAGGGCCTGATGCGCAAATTCGGCGTCACCGTCGTGCAGGGCACGGCGAAGCTGCTCGGCCCCGGCAAGGTCGCGGTCGGCGACACGGTGTACCAGGCCACAAACGTCCTCATCGCCAGCGGCAGCCGCCCGGCCAAGCCGCCCATCCCCGGCCTCGATGGGCCGAACGTGGTCGATTCCAGCGGCATCCTGTCGCTGACCGCCCTGCCGAAGAAGCTGGCCGTGATCGGCGGCGGCGTCATCGGCGTCGAGTTCGCGTGCTTCTTCGCCCAGGCCGGCGTCGCAGTCGAGGTGGTGGAGCTGATGCCCGAGATCGGCGGTGCGATCGATCCCGACTGTGCCAAGATCCTGCGCGATGAACTGACCGCCAAGGGCGTGAGCTTCCGCCTCGGTCACAAGGTGCAGAAGGTCGATGCCGCCGGTGTGCATGCCCTCGATCCCGCCGGCCAGGCGGTGGTGGTGGCCGCGGACCTGGTGCTGTGCTCGGTCGGGCGCACGCCCAACACCGACAACCTCGGACTCGAACAGGCCGGCGTCGATCTCGACCGCCGCCTGATCCGCGTCGATGACCAGGGCCGCACCAACCTGCCCGGCGTGTGGGCGGCGGGCGACTGCTGCAGCCGCATCATGCTGGCGCACGTCGCCAGCCGTCAGGCCGAGGTAGTGGTGAACACCATCGCCGGCCGGAAGGACCGCATGCGCTGGAAGGCGGTGCCGGGCGTGGTGTACAGCAGCCCGGAGATCGCCGGCGTCGGCCTCACCGAGGCCCAGGCCAAGGCCGAAGGCATCCCGGTGACAGTCGCCAAGTGGCCGCTGCAGGCCAACGGCCGCTTCATCGCCGAGAACGACGGCAAGGGCCTGGTGAAGGTCCTGGTTCACGCCACCGACCGCCGCGTCCTGGGCGTGCACATCGCCGGCGGCGCCGCCGGCGAGATGATCGCCGGGGCCGCCACCGCGATCGAAGCCGAGCTGCGCATCGACGAGCTCGCCGAAGTCATCTGGCCGCATCCGACCGTGTCGGAAGCCCAGAAGGACGCCATGTGGGGCCTTCGGCCCCACTAAGCTTTGAGCTTTGAGCTTTGAGCTTTGAGCCCGCAGAACCCCACCAACCACCGTACCCCACCAACCACCGCATACCACCAGCCTCGAACTCAAAGCTCCAAGCTCTAAGCTCTAAGCTGGCCGAAGGCCTACCCCATGCCCAAGACCCAGTTCATCGATCCCGCCACCGCCCGCGCCGCCGGCTTCATCGAGCCGCCCAAAGTGCCGCTGTGCCAATACGCCACGCCCATCGCCGATGAGCTGACCCGCTACGGCAAGTCGGCCCTGGTCGGCGTCCTTGAGGACATGGTCCTGATCCGTGAGTTCGAGACCATGCTGCACAAGATCAAGATGGAGGGCAGCTACGAAGGCGTGAAGTACGAACACGCCGGTCCCGCGCACCTCTCGATCGGCCAGGAGGCCTCCAGCGTCGGCCAGGCCCTCGAACTCGGCATCGACGACCACATCTTCGGCAGCCACCGCAGCCACGGCGAGATCCTCGCCAAGGGCATGAGCGCGATCCGCAAGCTGTCCGAGGGCGACCTCGACACGATCATGCGCGGCTTCGACAAGGGCGCGATCCTCAAGGTGATCGAGCCCGGCTTCTCGGGCAGCGGCAAGGCGCTGGCCACCCGCTTCCTGGTCTATGGCGCGCTGGCTGAGATATTCGCCCGCGAGCCCGGCTTCAACAAGGGCCTCGGCGGCTCGATGCACGCCTTCTTCACCCCCTTCGGCATCTACCCGAACAACGCCCTGGTCGGCGGCAGCGCCGACATCGCGATGGGCGCCTCGCTGTTCAAGCGCGTCAACGGCAAGCCCGGCATCGTGGTCGCCAACATCGGCGACGCCTCGATGGGCTGCGGCCCGGTGTGGGAGGCGCTGAACTTCGCGGCGATGGACCAGTACACCAAGCTGTGGCCCGAGCACCGCCGCGGCGGCCTGCCGGTGATCTTCAACTTCATGAACAACATGTACGGCATGGGTGGCCAGACGGTCGGCGAGACGATGGGCTTCCAGGTCCTCGCCCGCGTCGGCCTGGCGGTCAATCCGGACGGCATGCACTCCGAGCGCGTGGACGGCTACAACCCGCTGGCGGTCGCCGACGCGATCCGCCGCAAGAAGGCGATCCTTGCCGCCGGCAAGGGCCCGGTGCTGCTCGACACCCTGACCTACCGCTACAGCGGCCACTCGCCCTCCGACGCCTCCAGCTACCGCGAGAAGGCCGAGGTCGATGCCTGGCAGGCGGTCGATTCGATCAACGGCTACGCCGAGACGCTGAAGAAGGCCGGGGTCATCGATGACGCCGGCATCCAGGGGATCAAGGACCGCGCCAAGCAACTGATGCTGGCGGTCCTGCCGCTGGCCATCGATCCGATCAAGAGCCCGCGCATCGAGCCCGAGGAGATCGGCAAGCTGATGCTCTCGAACCGCAAGGTCGAGAAGCTGAGCGACGCCAAGCCCGAGCTGCTCGACGTCAGCGAGAACAACCCGCGCATCAAGCAGCTCGCCGGCAAAGTGCGCTCGCTGGTCGGGGCCACCCCCGCGCCGCCCAAGGCCAAGCAGTACAACGTCTCGGACGCGATCTTCGAGGCGATGCTGCACCACTACAAGATCGACCCGACGCTGTGCGCCTGGGGCGAAGAGAACCGCGACTGGGGTGGCGCCTTCGGCGCCTACCGCGGTCTGACCGAGGCGCTGCCCTACCACCGCCTGTTCAACAGCCCGATCTCGGAAGGCGCGATCGTCGGCGCTGGCGTCGGCTACGCGCTGGCCGGTGGCCGTGCGGTGGTCGAGCTGATGTACTGCGATTTCCTCGGCCGCGCCGGCGACGAGGTGTTCAACCAGATGGCCAAGTGGCAGTCGATGAGCGCCGGCGTGCTGACCATGCCGTTGACCCTGCGCATCTCGGTGGGCAGCAAGTACGGCGCCCAGCACAGCCAGGACTGGGTGGCGATGGTC
>JAIFND010000071.1 GCA_020047915.1 bacterium
GCCGCAGCATCCCGCCCGAGATCGGCGCCGCCCTGCCCGAATCGATCGCCCAGGTCGCCAAGCTGCTGCGTCCGGTGCCCACCGCGGCCGGTGAGCAGTCTCCGATCAGCTTCATCGCCCAGCGGCTGCTTGCCGCCCGTCAGGCCAACACCCAGGCCCTGGCCTATGTCGGCGGCGCGACGCACAGCGGTCCGGAGAGCCTCGACCTGCAGGTCGCGGCGACCTGGCTGAACGTGCTGCTCGGCGCCGAAGGTGTGGCCGTCACCGGCGTCGAACCCAACGCCAGCCGCACGGCGCTGAGCCAGGCCCTCGCCCAGCCGTGGGACACCATCATCGTCGCCGGCGGCGCGAATCCCGCCTTCGATCTGCCTGGCGCCCGCGCCGCGCTGGCCAAGGCCAAGCTGCTGGTCTCGCTCAACCCGACCCGCGACGAGACCGGCGAGCTGGCGCACTGGCATGCGCCGGGCCTGCATGATCTCGAATGCTGGGGTGATGCGTCCAGCGCCCCCGGCGTGGTCGAGGTGCAGCAGCCGGTGATCCTGCCGCTGTGGGACAGCCGCGCCGCCGAGGAGAGTCTCAGCGCCTTCGCCGTCGCCGTCCTGGGCGAGGCCGCTCCGGCCAGCCTGCGCTGCCCGCGCGTGGCGGTGGCGTCCAACGCCCCGGTCAGCGTGGTCAGCCGCAAACAGTTGTGGAACGCGGCCGAGCGTGGCGTCCAGCCGTGGCAGACCTATGTCCAGCGCCACTGGACCGGCACCGTGCAGGCGCAGGCCGGCACTGCCGCCGCCGGTGATGCCTTCTGGCACGCCGCCCTGGCGCGCGGCTTCGTCACCATCCCCCGCCCCGTGTTCCCTACCGATCGCCGGATGCCGGTGTTCGCTGCGCCAGCCAAGCCGGAGATCAAGCCGGCCTTCACCCTGGTGTGCTCGCCCGCGCGCTCGATCGGCGACGGCGCGCAGCTCAACAACGCCTGGCTGCAGGAGATGCCGGATCCGGTCAGCAAGGTGTGCTGGGACGGCTGGGTGGCGATTTCGCCCTCCGAAGCCCACGATCTCAAGATCAACACCCACGACCTGCTCGACCTGACGATCGGCACCCAGACGGTGCGACTGCCGGCGGTGGTCCAGGACGGTCAGGATCTCAACACCGTTGAGGTGTTCCTCGGCTGGGGACGCACGCGGGCCGGACTGGTCGCCGACGCCACTGCTTCCGACGGCTTCCGCGCCAACGCCTATCTGCTGGCCGATGGTCGCCGCTGGGGCACGACGATCGAAGTCACTCCGACCGGCCAGCGCTACGAGCTGGCGATGACCCAGAGCCACAACCGCCTGGCTGGCGAGCAGGTGGCGATGGACGACATCCTCGAATTGCACAGCCAGGATCCCGGCGCGGCGCGGCGCAGCGCCAAGCACCACGCCTGGGTCGCCGGCACCGACGGCAAGCCGGGCGGCCGCCTGTCGATCTGGCGCAGCCACCAGACCTACCCCGGCCACCGCTGGGGCATGGCCATCGACCTCGACGCCTGCACCGGTTGCGCCGCCTGCATGATCGCGTGCAGTGCCGAGAACAACGTCCCGGTGGTCGGTCGCGACGAGGTGCGCAAGAACCGCGAGATGCACTGGATGCGCATCGACCGCTACTACAGCGCGCCCAACGCCGAGGCGACGTTCCGCCTCGACGTCGCCACCCTGCATCAGCCGATGCTGTGCCAGCAGTGCGACAACGCGCCGTGCGAGGCGGTGTGCCCGGCCAACGCGACGGTGAAGAGCGACGAAGGCGTCAACCTGCAGGTGTACAACCGCTGCATCGGCACGCGCTACTGCTCGAACAACTGCCCCTACAAGGTGCGGCGCTTCAACTGGTACCAGTACTCGGCCTTCCGCGCCGGTCCGCTGGGCAGCGGCCAGCCCGAGATGCGCCTAGCCAAGAATGTGCTGACCGAAGGCAACCACGTGGCGGCCCACGAACTCGCGCACCAGCCCTTGCAGATGCTGCTCAATCCCGAGGTCACGGTGCGTCACCGCGGCGTGATGGAGAAGTGCAACTTCTGCGTCCAGCGCCAGCGCACCTGGCGCACCGACGAGAAGCGCCAGGGCAAGCGCCTGGCTGACGGCCATGTGACCAGCGCCTGCGCCCAGGCCTGCCCGACCGCCGCGATCACCTGGGGTGACCTCAACGACCAGGATTCCGCGGTGGCGGCCAAGTCCAACGACCCGCGCGCCTACCTCGCCCTGGATGCCGAATCCAACACCCGGCCCAAGGTCGCCTACCTGCGCAAGCTGCGCAACCGGCCGGCGACCACGGACGAGCTGGCGGCACTGAACGCGCCTGCGGCGGAGAAGCACTAAATGGCTATTCTCCTTCAGGGGCTTCGCCCCTACGGCCCTCTGGACCTACCCCCGGGCTTTGTCGCGGCTCGGTTCCGTCGGCAAGCCTCCGAAACCGTGGCGGCATCGGCTACGCCGATTGTACGCCGCCACCGCCGCTCGGCGCCCGCCCCATCGCTGCGCGACGGGGCCCCTGAGGTCTCAGCATGAATGATCAGCAGCCGCCATTAACCGCCAAGCAGATCACCGATGATCTGACGGCGCCGATCTTCCGCCTGCCCAGCATCCACTGGCTGGGCGGCTTTCTCACCGCCGCCGGGATCAGCGGCGCCCTGTTCACCGCCGTGGCGATCTACGTGATCGCCGGCTACGGCGTCTTCGGCGTCAACAATGTCGTCAACTGGGGCAACGACATCGGCACCTACATCTACTGGATCGCGGTCGCGGTCGCCGGCACGATCGTGTCGTCGGTGCTGCTCGTGTTTCGGCAGAAGTGGCGCACCGGGATCAATCGCGCCACCGAGGCGATGACCATCTTCGCGATCAACATCGCCGGCCTCTTCCCGCTGATCCATACCGGACGCCCGTGGGTCGACTACTGGCTCATCCCGATGCCCAACGACCTGGGCATGATGCCGCAGTTCAAATCCCCGATCATGTGGGACGTGTTCGCGATTACCGGTTATGCGACCTGCTCGGTGGTGTTCTTCTACCTCGGCCTGCTGCCCGACTTCGCGACCGTGCGCGACCGCGCGACGCGTAAGTGGCAGAAGCTGCTCTACGGCATGCTGGCGATGGGCTGGAAGGGCACCTCCTCCGACTGGAACCACTACGAGCGCGCCTACAGCCAGTTCGCCTGGATCGCCACCCCGCTGGTCATCGGCATGCACTCGACGATCGCCACCCTGCTGGCGGTCTCGCATGTGCCGGGCTGGCACGCCACGGTTTTCCCGCCCTACTTCGTCACTGGTGCGATCTTCGGCGGCCTCGCCATGGCCTTCGTCATCCTCGTGCCGATGCGCGAGATGCTGAAGCTGAAGGCCTACATCACCGAGGACCACTTCGAGCGCCTGGCCAAGATCCTGCTCGCCTGCGGTCTGGTCGTCGCCTACGTGTACGGCATGGAGTTCTTCGCCGCCTGGTGGAGCGAACTGCCGATGGAGCGTGAGCAGTTCCTGTGGCGCGCGACCGGCGAAAGCGCCTGGAGCTTCTGGCTGATGGTCGCCTGCAACCTGCTGCCGGTCCAGTTGCTGTGGTTCAAGCGCTTCCGCCGCGACATCCGCGTGCTGTTCGCGGTCGGCATCCTGGTCAACGTCGGCATGTGGTTCGAGCGCTACAACATCATGGCCCTGTCGCTGCGTCACGGCCAGATGCCCAGCGAATGGACGCAGTACGCCTTCACCAGCTTCGACTACATGATCCTCGCTGGCTCCTTCGGCATGTTCTTCACCCAGTTCCTGGTCTTCGCCCGCATCGCCCCGATGGTCTCGATCGCCGAGGTCAAAGCCACCCTGCTTGGCGGCAAGAAGGAGTCGGCCCATGGCTGAGCCCCTGCCCAAGGCCTACGTGGCCGGCTTCTGGAGCGATGAAGCCTCGTTCATCGCCGCTGCCGGCGCGGCGCGCGATGCGCGCTTCCCGGTGATCACCGCCTTCACGCCCTGGCCGGTGCACGGCTTCGAGGACGTCATGGGCCATCCGCGCAGCTACATCGGCCGTGTTGTGATGGTCGCGATCCTGCTCGGTGCCGCTGGCTGCATGCATTTCTTCGTCGCCTCCTCGGTCGAGTCCTGGGCGATCAACGTCAGCGGCAAACCCTACTTCTCGCCGCAGTTCTGGGTCGTGCCGATCATCGAGACCGCCTTGCTCGCCGGCGCCCTGGTCAACCTGCTCGCCGTTTTCCACGCCTGCAAGCTGGTGCCAGGCGACAACGCCGTGGTCGATCCGCGCCTGACCGACGACCAGTTCTGCCTGGTGCTGCCGATCGATGCCGAGCGCTACTCGGCGGAATCGCTCTCGCGTTGGCTGGCCGACCACAAGGCCGAGCGCATCGAGAGCCGGACCCCGGCGGTGGAGACTGCCCATGCGTAACGAAAGGCGGAAGGCGGAAGGCGGAAGGCGGAAGGGATGCACCAACGCCGTCGTCGCTGTTCGCGCGTCCCACGACCGATCCCCGATGAGCAGCCCTATCATTTCTTCCGCCTTCCGCCTTCCGCCTTCCGCCTTGGTATTGGCGGCCATGGTGCTCTTCCTCGTCGCCTGCGGCAACGAGAAGAAGGATCGCGGCCTCGAAGTCCTGCCCGACATGTTCCACACCCCGGCCTACGAGAGCCAGGATGCCGGGACCATCGAAGTCGATGCCCGCGATGCGCAGGGCCAGCCGATCAAGCGCACCGTCCACTACCCGGCGATGCTCACCCCACCGGCGGGTACGGTGCCGCGCGGCTTCCAGCCCTATCCTCTGGCCGCGACCGATTGGGCAGGCGCGAAGCTGCACCGCAATCCGCTGCCCAGCCTGCCCGCCGTGCTCAAGCATGGCCAGCGCGACTACCTCAGCTACTGCGCGCCCTGTCACGGACGCGATGGCGATGCTGCCAACGGTTATGTTGCCGCGACCTTCGGCGGCATCCCGTCGCTTAACGGCATGAGCGTGTTGCAGCTCAGCGAGGGCGAGATCTACCACACCATCACCATGGGAAAGGGCCGCATGTACAACCTGCGCGCCCAGATCACCCCCGAGCGCCGCTGGGGCGTGGTTCACTTCCTCAAGGTCCAGGCCCTGGCCAATGTCGCTGCCGAGGATGTCGCCAAGCTGGTGCCGTACATCGACAGCGAGATCGAGAAGAATCCGCAGGACGCGACCCTGAAGGTTCGCCGCGAGCAGATCCTCGCCCTCGCCGCCGAGGCCAAGGCTGCGCTGGCGGGTCTCGGATCGGTCGGCAACGGTCATGAATTCATCCCGGCCCCCGAGCCGGTCCCCGAGTACGTCGGCGCGCAGTGGCCGCTGCCGGAGGCAGGCAAGTGAGCGATCCGATCCATCACCTTGATCACCTCGATCCGCCGCTGATGCACGATTCGAAGCTCGTGCCGGTGGCCTGGGCCCTGTGCGCGATCGGCGCCGTCGCGTTCGCGGCCTGCTTCTTCGTCGCCGAAGGCGGAGCCTCGCGCGCCTGGTCGTCGCTGCTCGCGGGTATGATGCTGCCGCTGTGGCTGGCCATCGGTTCGTTGTTCTTCCTCGCGGTCCACGCCCTGTGCGGGGCGCGTTGGACGGTGCCGCTGCAGAATGTGATGCAGGGGGTCGGGGCTGGACTGCCGTTGGCCGTCCTCGCCTTCCTCGCTGTGGTCGCCGCCGGGCTGCCCTATCTCTACGACTGGGCCAATCCCGAGGCGCGTAGCGGGTTATTCCGCGATCCGCACGGCAGCAAGGCCGCCTGGATGGTGCCGCTGCGCTGGTCGATCACCGGGGCGCTCATCCTCTCCATCCTCGTCACCCTGCAGCGCATGCTGGCCGTGCGCTCGGTGGTGATCGACGAGGCCTCTCGCGACCGCCTGGTGCGTACCGCCGTGCTGACCCTGATCGTGCTGGTGCCTGCCTCCACCCTGCTGATGTGGGACCTGCTGCTGTCGCTACACGTGCAGTGGGTCAGCGCGGTCTTCGGCGGCTACTGCCTGATCCAGGCGATCCACGCCTTCCTCGGCTGCACCGCCCTCGCGCTGGTGTGGCTCGGCCGCAAGGGGCTGGCGAAGGTCGCCCGTCCGCACCTGCTCAAGGATGTCGGCACCTGGCTGGTCGCGTGGTCGTGCATCGTCGCCTACATCAGCTACATCCAGTACGTCATCATCGGCTTCGCCAACATCGACGAGGAGACCTTCTGGTACCTGATGCGCGTCCAGCACGGTTACGGCGCCCAGTACGTTGCCGATATCACCCTGCGCTGTATCGTCCCCTTTGTCCTGCTGATGAGCCAGTCGCTGCGCGCCAAGCCGTGGGCCCTGGGCGTGGCCGGCGCCAGCGTCCTGCTCGGCACCTGGCTGGAACTGCACTGGCTGATCGTCCCGGCCTTCTCCCCCAACATCTACCGTCATCCGGTCGGACCCGAGGCGATGGTCGCCCTCGGCCTGTTGGCCGGATCATTCCTCCTGGCGGTGCGCTACTGGCGCCGGCGCGGGCTCGTCCCGCACGGTGATCCGCGCCTGCTGCCGGCCATCAACGCGGAGCACCTGCACTGATGAGCTCGCACGCCCCCCGGAAGTCCCGTGAATTCTCCCACCCCGCGCTGTGGACGGCAGGTCTCCTCGCCGCCGCCGGCGCGATGGGTTGGACCTTCTTCCACTGGCTCGATGTCGGCATGCGCCATGGTCGCGATGCCGGCGCGGTGAGTTTCGCGCCAGCCGCCCCGGCCAAGCCGGTCGATCATCCTGCCCTGATTGCCGACCGCTCGCAGGCGGTCCTCGACCGTGGCCAGCAGCTCTACTCCAAGAACTGCGCCTCGTGCCACGGTCCCAACGGCGACCAGAATGTCAGCGGAACCAATCCCGCTCCGCGCAACCTCCACACCGAGGCGTACAAGGCCGAATGGGGCGGCGGGCCGCATGGCTTCTTCCTCACTCTGACCAAGGGCTGGGGCCAGGGCATGCCCGGCTTCACCAACCTGGATGCCGCCGACCGCTACGCTGTCGTGCACTTCGTCCGCGAGACCTGGCAGAAGGGCAAGCCGATCTATGCCGAGGCTGATCTGCCAGCTACTCAAGCCCTGATACCTCAGCCCGGCGCCGCTGCCGACAGCGGACCGCGCACCCCGCCGCACCTGGTTGAGCAGCATGCCCGCCTGCATCCCCTGCTCGCCCTGACCGCCCGTGAGGGGGCTGTGCGCGTGGCGCAGGCACGTGCGTGGATTGCCCAGGCTGCGGGTGGTGCAGAAACCGCTGAAGCCCGGCTGCTGCGCCGGGTCGCCCATGCATCGACGCTGCATGGCGGTTGGCTCATCGCCCTGCATGAAGCTGCGGTCAGCGGCGATCGCGCACGGGTCATCGCCGCGCTGATCTCACCCGACAGCGGTGATCCATCGTTCGCTCTGGAAGCCGCCACCAGCATCGACGCCGCTGCGGGTGTCCTGGTTGCCGCCGCCGGACAGAAGGCCTGATTATGCTCCGTCCGCTCATCGCCCTGCTGATGCTGTGCGCTGCCGTCTCCACGGCGGCCGAATCCCCCGTCGTTCCAGCCGCCGAGCAGGTGGACCGTTACGTGGCGCTGTTCAACCAGGACCTCCTCGCGCTCGACGACAAGAGGCGGGTGGTCACGCCGATCACCGGCGCCTTCGATGCGCCGGCCAGCGATATCGCGCGCGATGTCGCCCAGGCGACCTGGTTCAGCCTGCTCGTCTTCCTGCCCTTCCTCGTGCTGCCGCAGGTGCTGCTGATCTGGATCATATGGAAGTATCGCAAGCGCCAGGATGGTCGCGCTCCGGCCACCTTCACCGGCAACCACCGTCTCGAGATCGTGTGGACCGCGATCCCGGTCGTCGCCTTGATCATCGTCGGCATCCCGATGTGGGACTTGCTCTACAAGATGGAGGCGCCGCCCGCCGACCAGCGTCGCGACATGGTCGTCGAGGTGCGCGGCAAGACCTACGCCTGGGACTACAAGTACCAGCGTCTGGGCGGTGATGTGCCGACCACGCGCGGCGACCAGTTCGAGGTCGGCCAGGATGTGGTCGGCATGCAGGAACCCATCGTCCTGGTCAAGGACCGCCGGGTGATCATGAACCTCACCGCCAACGACGTGAACCACGCTTGGTGGGTCCCCGCCTTCGGCGTGAAGAAGGACACCATCAAGGGTCGTTACACCAATGTCTGGTTCACACCTGAGAAGCTCGGCTTCTTCAAGGGCCAGTGCGCCGAATTGTGCGGCCAGGGGCACGGCATCATGCTGATCAGCGCCCTGGTCGTCGATGAGGCGGACTTCGCCGTGTGGACCGAGACCCAGCGGCACCGCGCCGACACCGCCCGGGTGTGGTCGGCGCTTTCCGGCACGACGGTGGATGCCAAGGCTCTCGAAGATGCGGTTGGCGCCTACCTGCTCAAAGGCAGCAGCCCCTGGCGCCTCTTCTCCCTGCGTTACTGGATCGCCAGCAACGCCGCCTCTCTGGCGCGTAAGCCCGGAGAGCTGAAGGGCGAGGCCCTCAAGCAGGCCATGCTCGCGCGCCGCGTGCAGGTCGAAGCCCTGATCAACCGCCTGACCGGTCCCACGACCGCAACGAACTGAGCCACTAACCATGAGCGACACCGTTCCGATGCCGCCGATCAAGCGCTATACCGGCGTGATGGATTGGCTGACCACGGTCGATCACAAGAAGATCGGCCTGATGTACTTCTGGTTTGTCGTCTTCTCCGCCTTGATCGGCGGAGCCATGGCCGGGGCGATCCGCGTCCAATTGGCCATGCCCGGTGCCACGGTCGAGGCGATGCAGGCTGCGGCCCTCAACGGCACCACCGCGCTCAGCCTGTTCTCCGACGCCAATGGCATGTTCGGCGACCGGCACCTCTACAACCAGATGGTCACCATGCATGCCAGCATGATGATCTTCTTCGTCCTCATTCCCGGCTTCATCGGCTTCGCCAACTACATCGTG
Organism: bacterium; assembly: GCA_020047915.1. Classification (GTDB taxonomy): domain Bacteria; phylum Planctomycetota; class UBA11346; order UBA11346; family UBA11346; genus UBA11346. The sequence goes on from JAIFND010000071.1 coordinate 8,954, forward strand.
CCGCTGATGATCGGCGCGCGCGACATGGCCTTCCCCAAGCTGAACGCCTTCGGCTTCTGGCTGCTCGTCCCGGCTGCCGTCCTCCAGTTGGGCAGCTTCTTCGTCGTCGGTGGTGCCGCCGCCTCCGGGTGGACCGCCTACCCGCCGTTGTCGCTCAAGGCGGCCAGCGCCGGTCCCGGCCAGGACATGTGGATCCTCGGCGTGCACCTTGTCGGCGTGTCCTCGATCCTCGCGGCGATCAACTTCATCGTCACCATCGTCTCGCTGCGCGCGCCCGGGATGATCTGGTCGAAGCTGCCGCTGTTCGCCTGGGCGACCTTCTTCGTCGCCATCATCCAGCTCATCGCCACCCCGGTCCTCGCCGCCGCCGTCACCATGGTGCTGATGGACCGCAATTTCGGCACCACCTTCACCATCGCCAGCCAGGGTGGCGACCCGGTGCTGTACCAACACATCTTCTGGTTCTACAGCCACCCGGCGGTGTACATCATGATCCTGCCCGGCTTCGGCGCGATCAGCCATGTGATCGCAGCGTTCAGCCACAAGAAGATATTCGGCTACCTCGGCATGGTGATCGCCACCGGCATCATCAGCTTCATCGGCTTCCTGGTCTGGGCGCACCACATGTTCACGGTCGGCATGCCGACCTGGCTGCAGGCCTTCTTCATGTACGGTTCGCTGGTCATCGCCGTGCCGACCGGCATCAAGGTGTTCAGCTGGCTGGCGACGATGTGGGGCGGCACCATCCGCTTTACCGTGGCGATGAAGTTCGCCGCCGGCTTCATCAGCATGTTCGTCTTCGGTGGCTTCGGCGGCCTGCTCCTGGCGCTGACCCCGATAGACATGTCGATGCATGACTCGTACTTCGTCGTCGGCCACTTCCACATGGCCATGGTCGGCGGCTCGGTGATGCTGCTCTTCGCGATGACCTACTACTGGTGGCCGAAGATGACCGGCCACATGCTGTGCGAAAAGCAGGGCAACTGGATCTTCTGGTTGATGCTGGTTGGCGTCTTGATGGCGTTCATGACCATGCACCTGACCGGAGCCCTGGGCATGGCGCGCCGGGTGCCGGTGTACTTCAAGGACTTCCTCGTACTCAACCACATCACCACCGTCGGTTATGCCCTGACCTTCATCTCCTCGGTGTGGTTCGTCATCGATCTGATCCGCAGCTACGGCCGGCCGAAGGTGACGGAAAACGACCCCTGGCACGTCAACGATGTGCAGCAGTCGTTCGAGTGGGCGACCACTTGCCCGCCACCGGTCTATAACTTCGAGCAGGTCCCGCCCATCCCGGTCGCCGACCAGATGGGCAAGCACTGAGCCCATGGAAGCTCCGCTCCAACCTGGGGGCGACGGGCTCCGGCTCGTCGGCGACTCCGCCAACCGCGAGCGGGCGGAGCCGGACCGGCGCGTGGCGGCATGGCTTACCGTGCTGCTCGCCGGCTTGTTCTGCCTGAACACGGCTGGCGGCTGGGTCCGTCTCTCCGGGGCCGGGGTGGCCATTCCGCACTGGCCGGTGATCGAACTGGATGCCGGTCGCAAGACGCTGTTGCCACCATTCACCGAGGATGGCTGGCAGGCGGCGCATCAGGCGTGGGCGACGCATCAGGACGCGTTGCGGGCGAAGATCTCCGCGGGCGAGATCCATGGAGCTGCGCTTGGCCG
>JAIFND010000170.1 GCA_020047915.1 bacterium
GCCTCCTTGGCCAGCAGCGTGTGCCAGGTGGCGTCATCCAGTCCGGGCAGCGTCGGCAGGGGGGCGTCCAGTGCTTCGATGGCGACCCGGACCTGAGGTTCCCAACCACCACCTGCGGGGGTGAAGGTCACGGTCAGCAGGGCGACCAGCCGACGCACCGGGACATCGAGCTTGATGCTGTTGTTGGTCAGGCGCAGGGCGCCCGAGGCTTCGATGCGGAAGCGTCGCTCGGCCCCTTCCCCGGGCAGCTCGGCCAGCTCAGCGGCGTGGACCCGCGGGATCACGGTGAATCCAGCCACCGGGGCGGTGCGAGCGGAACTGAGCAGGGTGTTGGCTTCGGCCGGGGTCAGCGCGATGTCCAGGCGCGGCGGAGTCGCCCCCGACAAGGCGACGACATGCCAGGCGACCGCTGTCGAGCCTTCGCCACGGATGGTGCCGACCGCCCCCAGGCCATGCCGTAGAATGCCCGGCGGAATCCAGCGCCCCGAGGCTTCGCTGGCGAGCTTGCGGACAAGCGTGGGATCGATCGACAGACGCATGGCAGGGGCAGGTAGGCGATGGGCAGCCGGCTCGAGTGCGAGCAGAGTTCCCTGATCCCCTAGTTCAGCGGGCAGCCTGGTGTTGGCGATCAGGCAGATGATGCGGGGCATCAGCGTCCAGGTCACGGCCAGCCCTACGACGAGGACGGCCAACGTGATCCAGCATCCCATGCGCCTGCGCGGCCGGTCCATGTTGACACCATCGCACGCGCTCTGCTGCGAGCAAGTCAGGAAACCAATCCACCGAAACGCAGCAGCCCTGGCCAAAGGCCAGGGCTGTGCGGAAAGCTGCCGTAGGGCAACTCATCACATCACCGGCGACTCCCAATCGTCGTCGGCGGTGATGCCACCGTCAGTCCAGGTCCAGGTGATCTTCTGGTAGGTGAAGGCAACCTCTTCGTATTCGGTCAGGCGGGCCAACTCTGGATTGCGGTTGTCCGCCATCACGAGTCGGATCGAGGCGATGTTGGCGTTGACCAACTTGATGGTGTAGTGCTGCTTCTCCATGCCGACACCGGTTGCAGCCGCCTGCTGCGGGGTCCAGAACTTCAGCTCCCACTCGGGGATGTTTTCATTCGTGGTCAGCACGTTGTAAAGCAAAGGTGAAGATTTATCGATCGCTTTGGTGATGACGAGCGGCTTGTGCTGACGCTTGCCGGTGGGGAGGCCGCTGGAGATATCACGGGGCGAGACGATCTCGTGTCCGACCGAGAAGACGACGATCAGGTTCTCGCGTCCCTTCTGGGTGCAGCTGCCGTTGATCGGGCCTTGCTTCTGGCCCTTGAGTTTCAGGTATGCGTTGAGTGCCATGGTTCCTCTAGGTGGGAAAGGTGGTGGCGTATGGGGGTGCTCGCCGGGTTACATCGGGAAGCGAGATCCGTATAGGGTCCTCCATCCATCTGGCTAGAGGTGAATCGCAATGCCGTGACGGAGTCGGGAAGCTTGTTCTGTCACGGTTGCGTATGTGAACGGGTATTGGCTCTTGCAGGCGGAGGGATGGCTGCCTATGTCATGCTCGCCCTTGTCCCCAGGAGACTCACATGGCCAGCGAAGGCAGCGTCGCGCCCAAAGAGCGCGTCAATATCGTCTACAAAACCGACACCGGAGGCGCCCAGCAGGAGAAGGAACTGCCCTTCAAGATGCTGGTCACCGGTGACTTCACCCAGCGGGCCGACGCCCGTCCGATCGAGCAGCGCAAGCCGATCAGCGTCAATAAGGACAACTTCGACGACGTGCTAGCCAGCCAGAAACTGAAGGTCGAGCTTGGCGCCAAGAATACCCTCGCTGCCGATGGCGGCGAACTTCCGGTCCAACTCGAGTTCAAGTCGCTCAAGGATTTCGGACCCGAGGCGGTCGCCCGTCAGGTGCCCGAGCTGTCCAAGCTGCTCGAGCTGCGCGAGGCCCTGAACGCGCTGAAGGGACCACTCGGCAACATCCCGGCCTTCCGCAAGAAGATCCAGGCGATCATCGCCGACGAAACCGCCCGGGCCCAGATTCTCACCGAACTCGGCGGCAAGCCGGCTTGAACTGCTAGGAAACCACCATGCCAGATCCCCAATCCGCTGCTGACGGTTCGCTCCTCGCCTCGATCATGCAGGAGGCCAACGTCGCCCCCGGCGACGAGACCTACGGCGTCGCCCGCAAGGGCGTCGAAGCCCTGATCGCCCAGATGGTCGCGTCCGGCAACAAGGACGCCAAGGCCGACAAGGCCGCCGTTGATGCGATGATCGCCGAGATCGACAAGAAGCTGTCGAAGCAGGTCGATGCAATCATGCACCATGAGAAGTTCCAGAAGCTGGAATCCGCCTGGCGCTCGCTGAAGATGCTGGTCGATCGCACCGATTTCCGCGAGAACAACCGCATCGAACTGCTCAACGCCTCGAAAGAGGACCTGCAGGCCGATTTCGAGGACGCCCCCGAGATCACCAAGAGCGGCCTCTACAAGCTGGCCTATAGCGCAGAATACGGCCAGTTCGGCGGCGAGCCGTATGGCGCCATCGTCGGCAACTACGAGTTCGGTCCCGGCCCGCAGGACATCGCTCTGCTCGGCAAGATGGCCAGTGTCGCGACCATGTCGCACGCCCCGTTCCTGTCCGCCGCCAGCCCGAAGTTCTTCGGCGTGGACAGCTACACCAAACTGCCCGGCCTGAACGACCTCAAGAGCATGTTCGAAGGCCCGCAGTACGCCAAGTGGCGTTCGTTCCGCGAGTCCGATGACGCGCGCAGCGTCGGCCTGACCGCGCCGCGTTTCCTGCTGCGTCTGCCTTACGGCCCTGACACTGTGGCGGTGAAGTCGTTCAATTACGAAGAGGATGTGAAGGGGCAGCATGACGCCTATCTGTGGGGCAACACGGCTTTCGCCCTGGCCTCGCGCCTGGCCGACAGCTTTGGCAAATACCGCTGGTGCCCGAACATCATCGGACCGCAGAGCGGCGGCTCGGTCGAGGACCTCCCGCTGCACCAGTACCAGTCGATGGGCGAGGTCGAGACCAAGTGCCCGACCGAGGCGATGATCTCCGAACGCCGCGAGTACGAACTCGCCGAAGAGGGCTTTATCAGCCTGTCGATGCGCAAGGGTTCGGATAACGCCTGCTTCTTCAGCGCCAACTCGTGCCAGAAGGTCAAGACCTTCGGCAATAGCGCCGAGGGCAAGGCCGCCGAGACCAACCACCGCCTGGGTACCCAGCTGCCTTACGTGTTCGTGGTCAACCGCCTGGCACACTACATCAAGGTGCTGCAGCGCGAGCAGATCGGTTCGTGGAAGGACAAGGCGACCCTGCAGGACGAATTGCAGCGTTGGATCGGCCAGTACGTCAGTGATATGGAAAGCCCCTCGGCGGCGGTGCGCAACACCCGTCCGCTGCGCAAGGCCGACATCACGGTCGAAGACGTCGCTGGCGAGGCCGGTTGGTACCGCGTCGGCCTGAAGGTGGTCCCCCATTTCAAGTACATGGGCGCCAGCTTCACCCTGTCGCTGGTCGGCAAGCTCGACAAGAAGTGATCGGTAAGCCGGCCCGCGCCAAGGCGCGGGCCGGCCTCCAGCCATGCTGCGCGCGATCACCGTCCTCGAACGACTCGCCGAAACGGCCCGCGGCGGTGCGCAACGCACCGTACGCGAGGACCGCGGGGCGGTCATGCGTTCGGTGCTCGCCAACCTGCAGCGCATCCTCAACACCCGCGAGGGTAGCGCACCGGCGCATCCTGATCTCGGGGTGCGTTCTCCGTTCGAACTCATGCAGGGCTATCCCCAGAGCAGCCAGTCGATCGTCGATGCCGTGCGCCGTTGCATCGAACGCTATGAGCCGCGGCTGGCCAGCGTCCGGGTCGCCCTCGATACTGCCGACCCGCGTTCGGGCGTGATCTCCTTCCAGGTCTCGGCGATGCTCGCTGGTGGCGACCGCGCCGACCACATCTCCTTCCATACTGCGATCGGCGCCGACGGCCGGATCCGTCTGCACGACGCCTGATATGGCTCTGAATACCCGCTATCACGACGAACTGACCTACCTGCGCGAGCTGGGCAAGGAGTTCGCCGCCGCCCATCCGGATGCGGCTCCGATGCTGGCGGAGAGTGGGTCCGACCCGGATGTCGAGCGCCTGCTCGAAGGCTTCGCCTTCCTGACCGCGCGGCTGCGCCAGAAGCTTGACGACGAGTTGCCCGAGTTGACCCAGTCCCTGGTCGATGCGCTGTGGCCCGACTGGCTGCGCCCGATCCCGCCAATCTGCATGCTGCAGTTCGAACCGGTGCGGGTCGCCGACAAGGAACAGCGCAGCGTCCCGCGTGGTGTCGTGGTCGAGAGCAAGCCTGTCGATGGCACGCGCTGCCGCTTCCGTACGACGCTGGAGGTCGAGGTGCCGCCGTTGCGCATCAGCGCGCTGCGCCTGGTCGCAGCCGCGCCGGCCCGCCTGGAGATCCGCCTGTCCTTCAATGAGGGGGTCTCGGCCAAGACCAGCGGACTGCGTCGGCTGCGCCTGCATGCCTCCGGCCCGATGGCGGTGTCTGCCTCCTTGCATGACCTGCTGGTTCGTCACACGACGGCCATCGAAATCGTCGCCGGTGAGCGGCGTGTCCGGCTGCCCGAACGCAGCGTGCGTGCGATCGGCGATGGCCCTGATGCCGCCCTGCTCGGCGCGGCCGCGCCCGGTTACACCGGTTTTTCGCAGCTCCGCGAATGGTCGGCGTTCCCATCCCGGTTCCTGTTCAGCGAGGTGACCGGCCTTGAAGCCGTGGCCAAGCTGGGCGAGGCCACCAGTGTGGATCTGGTCTGCCATCTCGACCGCGTGCCGGATGGCATTCCGCAGCTGTCCGAGTCCAATCTGCTGCTGGGCTGCACGCCCGCCGTCAACCTGTTCGAGGCCGATGCCGATCCGGTCTCGGTCGATCCACGCAGCCGCGAATACCGCGTGCGCCCTTCCGGTGATGATCCCGCGCACCGCGAGATCTCGGCCGTCGAGGCGGTTGCCGGTATCATCGCCGGCGGTGACAAGCCGAAACCGCTGGCCCGGTTGTTCCGCGGCGGTCGTGCCCCCGATCGCGAGGCGCCAGCCTGGCTGGCGCGGCGTTCGACGACTCCGGATGGACGCCTGCTTACCAGCCTGTCCTTCAGCGGCAGCCTGGCCGAGTTTGAGGCCATCTCGATCCAGCTGACCTGCACCAACGGGCGGCTCGCCCAGGCGATCGCGCCCGGGGATGTGTCCATTCCCGGTCCGGGCATCCCACCGACCCTGCGGGTACGCAACCTCGCCAAGCCGACTCCGCACATCCCGCCTCCGCTCGGTGGCCAGCTCGACTGGCGGCTGCTTGCCCAGCTTGGCCTGAATTGGCGCACCCTCGCCGATGCCGAAGGGCTGCGTTCGACGCTTGAGATCCATCATGTGCGCGCCGCCTCGGACATGCAGGCCCGCCTGGCCCTGAAGCGTCTGTGCTCGGCGATCGTCTCGGTCGCCGCGCGACCGGACACCCAGGTCAGTGACGGAGCCCTGGTACGCGGGGTATGCGTCGAACTGCTGATCCGTGAGGATGGCTTTGATGGCGAGGGCGACATTGCCCTGTTCGCAGCGGTTCTGGACGAACTGATCTCCCAGCGTGCGACGCTGAACAGCTTCGGCCGCCTGCGGGTGCGCGGCGAGCAGACCGGTCTGGTCCTTGATCTTCCAGCGCGGCTAGGCTCGCGCCGTCTGGTCTGAGCCATGGGTGAGGCCGACCGCAATCTGCAGCTTCTTGCTGAGCGGCCCGCAGCGTTCTCCTTTGTGGATGCCGTGCAGGCGGTGCTCGACGCCCATCCTGGCGCGGTCGCCCCGGGCGGGGCGGGCATGCCTTCTGAGGAGGCGGTACGTTTCCGACCGCAGCTGTCGTTGGCCTTCCCGACCGCCGACCTGTACCGGGCCGAGGCCCTGCCGCCCGATGCGGCCGGCACGGTGCGCTGGCGACTGGAGACGACCTTCCTCGGCCTCTACGGCCAGGCCACGCCGCTTGCGCCCTATCTCACCGAGCGCCTGTTCATTGATGATTCCGGGGTGCTGCGCGAGTTCATCGACATCTTCGACCATCGTCTCCTGTCGCTGGCCTGGCGGGTGCTGACCCGCTATCGGGTTGATCGCACGCGCGAACATGACGCTAGATTGCGCGCCTTGGCCGGGGCCGCCCCCGAGCAGCAGCCGCCACGTCTGCCCGGCGAACGTGATATGCTGGAGATCGCCGGCCTGCTTGCCCAGCAGCCGCGTTCGGCAGCCGGACTCGCCGCCGCCATCACGACCTGGCTGGGTGTTCCGGCCGAGGTCGAACAGTGCGTCCCGGTGTGGACCGAGCTGCCGTTGGAACGGCAGGCACGCATGGGCCAGGCCAACTGCGGACTGGGCAGTGATATGCTGTCCGGGGAACGCCTGCTCAGCCGGGGCAGCGCCTTCCTCGTCCGGGTCGGTCCGCTGCACCCCGAGCGCCTGCCCGAGTATTTGCCGGGCGGCTATGCCCTGGCCGCGATCCGCGCCCTGGTCGCCGAGTTCAACGACCAGCTACTCGATTGGCGGCTGGAGGTCGTGCTGGCTGGCGGATCGATCCAGCCGGCAAGTTTGGGCAGCGGTGCCCGGCTCGGCTGGGATACGCGTTGCGATGGACCCGCGTCCGAGGACGCCGTCATCACTGTGGTCCCCGAGGCCGCCTGAATCCCATCATCTCCACACCCCAACGGCTAAACCATGTCAGATAATCTCAAGACCCTCATCTCACGCCTTTCACCCCAGCTCAAGAAGGCGATGGAATCCGCAGCCGGATTGTGCGTCAACCGAGGCCATTACGAGGTCGCGGTCGAGCATCTGCTGAGCGTCCTGATCGAGGACGAGCAGGGCGACATCCGCCTGATCCTCAAGCACTACGGCATCGATGCTGGCCGCCTGGTGCGCGCCATCCAGGGCACCCTTGATCAGGCGCGTTCGGGCAATCCCGGCCGGCCGGTGTTCTCGCCCATCCTGCTTGAGTGGCTCAACGAAGGCTGGCTCATCGCCTCGCTCGAACTCGGCCATGCCGACCTGCGTTCCGGCGTGCTCTTCGCAGCCCTGTTGCGCAAGGATGCGCGGCTGTGCGCCGGCGACTATGCCCAGCTGTGGGGCGCGGTGCCGGCCGACGAGGTGGTGCGCAAGCTCGACACCCTGGTGGTCGGTTCACAGGAGCCGACCCAGGTGCAGGCCGCCAGCCAGCCGGGCGGCAAGCCGGGCGAGAGCGCGATCGCCAAATTCTGCACCGACTTCACCGGCAAGGCGAAGGAGGGGAAGGTCGATCCGGTATTCGGCCGCGATCAGGAGATCCGCCAGATCATCGACATCCTGGCCCGTCGCCGGAAGAACAACCCGATCTGCGTCGGCGAACCCGGCGTCGGCAAGACCGCCGTGGTCGAGGGTCTGGCCCTGCGCGTGGTCGAGGGTGATGTCCCCGATGTGCTGAAGGGGGTCAAGATCATCGGCCTCGATCTCGGCCTGCTGCAGGCCGGCGCCAGCGTGAAGGGCGAGTTCGAGAACCGCCTCAAGGGCGTGCTGGAGGAGGTGAAGTCCTCGCCCACCCCGATCGTCCTGTTCATCGACGAGGCCCACACCCTGATCGGCGCCGGCGGTGCGGCCGGCACGGCGGACGCCGCCAACCTGCTGAAGCCGGCCCTGGCGCGTGGCGAGATGAAGACCATCGCCGCCACCACCTGGGCCGAGTACAAGAAATACTTCGAGAAGGACGCCGCCCTGGCCCGCCGCTTCCAGCTGGTGAAGCTCGAAGAACCGTCGGTCGAGACCACCCACACCATGCTGCGCGGCCTGCGCGCCACCTACGAGAAGGCGCATGGCGTGGTCATCCGTGACGATGCCCTGTTTGCTGCCGCGTGGATGGGAGCCCGCTACATCAACGGCCGCCAGCACCCCGACAAGGGTATCGACCTGGTCGATACCGCCGCTGCGCGGGTGAAGGTCGCTCTGGCGACCAAGCCTGGCGAGCTGGAGACGGTCGAGCGCCGCATCCAGGACCGCGAACGCGCTGTCGCTTCGCTCAAGCGTGACCGTGACGCCGGTGGCGGCTACGATGCCGAGGTCATGGCCGAAATCGAGGCCAGCCTGACCGCCGACCGCGCCACCGCAGGCGAACTGACCGCGATCTGGAAGGCCGAGAAGGTTCTGGCCGATGCGGTCATCGCCGCGCGCGGCGAGCTCATCGCCCATCCCGAGGACGCCGCCAAGCGCACCGTCTTCGAGACGGCGATGGCGGCGCTGAAGGCCAAGCAGGGCGAGAAGCCGCTGATGCACGTCGAGGTGACGCCTGAGGTCGTCGCGAAGGTGATCGGCGACTGGACCGGCGTGCCGGTCGGCTCGATGGTCAAGAACGAGGCGCAGACCCTGCTGGCCTTCGAGGACGAGCTGAAGAAGCGCATCCGTGGCCAGGATCATGTGCACAGCATCGTCGGCACCGGCATCCGCGCCGCCAAGGCTGGGCTGAAGGATCCGCGCACCCCGATCGGCATCTTCCTCTTCGTCGGACCGTCCGGCGTCGGCAAGACCGAGACCGCCACCGCCATCGCCGACCTGATGTTCGGCGGCGAGCGCTTCATGACCACCGTGAACATGAGCGAATACCAAGAGAAGCACACCATCTCGCGCCTGGTCGGCAGCCCCCCGGGCTACGTCGGCTACGGCGAGGGCGGCGTGCTGACCGAGGCGGTGCGTCAGCGCCCCTACTCGGTCGTGCTGCTCGACGAGGTCGAGAAGGCCAGCCTCGACGTGTTGAACCTGTTCTACCAGGTCTTCGACAAGGGCACGCTCAGTGACGGCGAGGGCCGCGAGATCGACTTCAAGGACACGGTGATGTTCCTGACCTCGAACCTCGCCACCGACATGATCATGCAGGCTTGCGACGATCCCGAGATGCCGCCGGTCGATGCCCTGGTCGCGGCGATCCGCCCGATTCTGTCCAAGCACTTCAAGCCGGCCCTGCTCGCGCGCATGACCATCGTGCCGTTCTTCCCGCTCAAGCAGGACGCGCTGCAGGGCATCGCCCGCCTCAAGCTGTCCAAGGTCAGCGCGCGCATGAAGGCGACCCACAAGCTGGACCTGGTTTTCAGCGACGCGGTCATCGCTGCCATCGCCGCCCGCTGCACCGAGGCCGAGACCGGCGCGCGCAACGTCGATCACGTGATCACCGGCAGCCTGCTGCCGCGCATCAGCACCGAGGTGCTGTCACGCCTGGGAGCCGGCGACCTGCCGCCCAAGCTGACGGTGGATTACAACGCCGAGGCAGGCTTCACCTACAGCTTCGGGGCCTGAGATGGGCGTCCTCGACGACATACTCGATGATGCCGGCGCGAAACCGGTGGCCGGGGCTGACCTGGGCGAGGTGATCGGCCGCGCGGTCGCGGCCGGCCGGCCCTCCCTGCCGCCGCGCACCGAGGACGCGCCCGACCTGGCGCCCATCGCGGCCCTGAGTCCCACCGTACGGGCCGCCCTCCTGCGCTATCTCGGGGCCGAGGATTTGGTGCCGCTGCTTGCCCGCGCCCCGGTCGCCGTGGCCCAGGGCCTGGTCGAGGCCATGGATGCCGAAGCCCAGGCCTGGCTGGCCGCCCAATCGGATGCCATAGGGCGCGTCACCGAGGCGGCGCATGCGGCGGCAGCCAGGCGTGCCCTGGGTCTGATCGACCGGGCACGGACGGCGGCCGCCCGCGCCGGCCAGTCCTCCCCGCCGCCTCAGGCGGCGCCGCCCCAACCGGTCCAGGTCGGGGTCGCCTTCTCTGGTGGTGGCGAGGTTTCGCCGGTCGCCCCGACCCCTGTCCCGGCTGCAGCTGGCGATGATCTGGTCGATACCTTGGCCAGCCTGGTCGCCCTGGCCACCGGTCGAGATGCCGCCACGCTGCGTGAATTGGCGGGCCAGACAGGCCATCCCGTGTTGAGCGCAGGATTGCACAGCATCGCTGACGGGACTGATGGCCATGGGCTTGATGCTGCGGTGCGGGCCGCATCCGCCGCCTGGCTCGAGCAGCAGCAGCACCAACTTGACTGCATGCGCCAGGCGCTGCTCTCCATCCGTTTCGGTGATGGCCCGGACGCCTTCAGGCGCCGGGTGTCTTCCGGGATCTGAGCTGTCAGCATAACTACTCACGGGACCCCGCCGCGTACGCGGTGGGGCTGCCGCCGAGCAGCGGTGGGCGGATACAATGGGCGTAGCCCATCCGCCCACGGTTTTGGAGCGATAGCGACAAAACCGAGCTGTGACAAAGGCAGCGGGGGCGAATCGGGTCGAGCGAAGCGAGAGCAGGCCCCAGTGGGGCCTGCGGCCCGGTGAGCCGCAACGCGAGAGCGTTGCGCCGGATGGCCCGCAGGGCCGCAGGGGCAGAGCCCCTGAGCTGTCAGCCTAAACGCAGCATTTCACACAGAGAACCAGAGCCACCAGAGGTCAAGACAAGGATTTGCGCAATTTCTTGGGTTCACCCGGACGGTGCATGTCGATGTACCATGCAAAGCATTTCCCCTCTGGTCACTCTGGTGCTCTGTGTGACCGCTATCGGATCGACGCGGGTTCCCAGCTGTCCGATCGGACGCAGGGGGGTGACCTGCCGCTCGGGCGGGGCGCCAAGCACATCCAGTTCGCGCTGGACGCGGAAGATCTGCGCGCGTTCAGCCTGGAAACGGTACTGCGGTTGGGGCGAGGATGGGGTGGGGACTGCTCCGACCATGCCCTGACCGTAACCGCTTCCGCTCGCCTGGCCATCGTCTGGTCGGTGTGCCTGCGCTCTGGCAATGCGTCTGTCGAGCGTGTACACCATCGTCGCATGGCCGGTGACATCTTCTCCCGCTTCCGAGCTCCCGATCCGACCGATGACGACGACGGTTCGGGCACCGAGTTCCGCCGGACCGGTGGTCTGGCACAGCTCGGCGAGTCCGAGGTTCTCGACGCGATCGATCGTGCGCCGGCCCTGCCGCACATCGTCGGCCAGGTGCTCAAGCGGGTCGGCGACGCGCACAGCTCGACCGCCGACCTCGAGGCCCTGATCGAGCAGGACATGGTCCTGGCCGGCAAGGTGCTGAAGCTGGTCAACAGCGCCTTCTACCGGCGGCCACAGCCGGTCGGTTCGATCCGTGACGCGGTGTCGATCATCGGCTTCCAGAGCCTGCGCAGCCTCGTCCTGGCGGCCTCGACTTCGAACATCCTGCTCGTCGATCTCGAGCCCTACGGGATGATCCGTGGTGGCTTGTGGCGCAACGCCATCGCCACCGCCTCGGTCGCGCGGGCGGTGGGCATTCGTTCCGGTTCGGGGCCCGAGATGGCCGAAGAATTCTTCGCTGCTGGCCTGCTGCGCGATGTCGGCCTGCTGATCCTGTCGCCCTTCCTCGCCCGTTCGGGTGTACGCCTGCGCAAGGATGCCAAGGTGGATATCCTGACCGCAGAACGACGGGCGGTCGGCTATGACCACTGCTGGGTGGGCGACCGTCTGGCCGAGAAGTGGCAGCTGCCTGCCGCGCTTCGCGCCTGCATCGGACGCCACCATCACGAGCCGCAAGGATCCGACCATGCTCGGCACATCGGCACCGTCAGGCTTGCCGAGCGGCTGGTGTATGCCGCCGGTGTCGGCGTGCAGCCCGATCATCCGTTCGAGACCCAGGTCGATGCCCGCGCAGTGAAGCACAGCAGCCTGGACGCTGCCCGCTTCGCCGCGGTGTGCGCCGAGGTGCCCAATCTGGTCAAAGACACGGATCCGCCCGAATGATCGACTCTGCCCAGGTGCTGATCGGGGAGATGGCAGACCGCCTGTTGGCTGCCGATACGGCCCAGCGGCTGATCGCCATACTCGAGGACGAGCTGCTGCTGCTTCAGGCCCAGCCGGCAGCGCTCTACCTGTATGACGCCAACGCCCAGGTCTTCTATCCGGTGGCCGGGCTCGGCTGCGAACCTCCTCGCCACGAACTGCCGGCCTCCGCCGCCCCCGCAGACGGCATCGTCCTGACCTCTGCCGGCCAGCCGGTCGGGCTGCTGACAACAGGTCTGAACACCGATCCTCGCCTACGTCTCCTGGCAGGCCTGCTCGGTCCGCTTCTGGTTCAGCTCCACCGGCGCCAGTTGGTGGTCGAGGAATTGCGCGAGACCCGCGAGATCGTCGCTCAGCTGGCGGTGGCTGGCGACCTGCTGCGCCATCTCGATCTTGAGGTGCTCCTCACCAAACTGCTGGAGACGGGGCTCAACGCCGTCGGTGCCCAGGTCGGCGCAGTGCTTCTCCCCGGTGCAAGTGGGGCACTTGAGGTGCGTGTGGCCTGGGGGCTTACGGCCGAGCACCTGGCGGCAATCCGGCTGAAGGACGGCCGGCCAGTCGCCGAGGCGGTCTTCTCCAATGGCGAACCGGTGGTCGCTGCGCGCGGCGACCTGCGTCGTGTCCTCGACCTCAGCAAGCTCGATGCCCGGCTGGATGGCATCCTTGCTCTCGCGCTGATGGCGCGCGACCGGATGCTGGGGGTGCTGTTGCTGGCCAACCCGACCCAGGATTTCGGTCCGGCCAAACGCCGACTGGCGGAAACCCTGTGCAATCTGGCCGGCACGGCGATCGACAACGCCTTGCTGGTCAAGGATGCGATCGAACGCGAGCGACTTCGTCAGGAGATCGATCTCGCGCGCAAGGTGCAGGAGAAGATGTTCCCGACGGTGGGTCTGTGTCTGGCCGATCTGATGGTCGAGGGCTGGTCACGTCCCTGCAATGAGACGGGCGGGGATTATTACGCCTTCATGCCGCGTCCGGGCGGGTTGGTAGCGATGGTCGGCGACGTCAGTGGCCATGGACTCGGAGCCGCCCTCTTCACCACCATGGCCCACGCCCTGGCGCAGCAGCAATTCCGCGCCGGATCGGATCTTGCGACGGCTTTCAGGCAGTTGAATGAAGGTCTCTTCCATACCCGTAGTGGACGATTCATGACCGCCGCTGCAGTGGCGGTGGACCAGAAAAGCGGCATCTGCCAGTACGTCTCGGCTGGCCACACGCGAACCTTGTGGATCCACCAGGGCGAGGTCCGGTGGTTGGACAGCACCGCGATGCCCCTGGGCATCGTCCCTGACCTGGAGATCGACCCCAGCCCGCATCTCGTGCTCGACCCTGGGGATCTGCTCCTGCTCTACTCGGACGGCATCACCGAGGCGGCGCATGACGACGGCACCACCCTGGGGGAAGAACGACTGGCTGACACCGTGCTTGCCGCCTGGCGCAGCCGTCTGCCGCCCAAGCGGGTCCTCGACCTGGTGGCTGCAGCAGTGGACGGCTTCACCTCGGGGCGGCCGCAGGCCGACGATCTGACCGCCGTGGCGCTCGCCCGTGCAGGGGATGGCACGGTCAGTGGTTGGCAGTTGGCTCTGCCGTCCTAGCATCGCGCATCAACGATGCGCCCTATCGCCCGGCTCCTCCTGTCCGTCGTCTCGCTGGCCCCCGTCTGCGCCGCGGTCGATCAGCCGGACCCGCTGCCCTTCCCGGACATGGCGCCTGCCGTCGGGGCCGTACTCGACGAGCACTACTACGACAAGAGCCGTTTCCACCCCCGGTTGATGGTCGAACGTGCCCTGCGCTGGCTCGAACAGAGCGAACTAGGCATCGATACAGCCTGGGTCGATGGGCAGGTGGTGCTCAACCTCAAGGGGAAGCGTCTCACCATCGAGGCCACCGAGCCGCAGGACATGGCCTCGGCCATGCAGATCATCGAGGCCCTGCGGGCGGCAATCGATGGATCCTTCGATGCCCCGGCCCCCCGCCTGCGCGAACTGGCCTATGCCCTGGTCAGCGGGGCGATGTCCACCCTGGATCCGCATACCGTGCTGTGGCCACCCGAAGCGGCCCGCGAATGGAGCGAGGACAACATCCAGGGGCAATTCTACGGCATCGGCGCCTTCCTCAACCAGGAGGAAGGACTCATCTCGATCCAGCGCGTCATGCCAGGTCTGCCTGCCGAGCGTGCCGGGGTCGAAGATGGCGACGTGATTCTTGCCGTCGATGGCGAGAAGACTGCTGGCCTCACCCTCGAACAGGCCGTCCGCCGCATCAAAGGACCTAAGGGGACGACGGTCAATCTGTCGATGGGTCGCAAGGGCGTAGCGAATCCGATCGAGATCCCCATCGTGCGCGATCTGGTCAAGGTGGTGACCATCCGCCACTACCGCGACGGCCAGGTCGGCTACGTGCGGATGGATGAATTCAACGCCAACACGGCGCACGACCTGTTCATCGCCTTGCGCGAGCTTGAACGTGCAGGACCGGTCAAGGCGCTGGTCCTCGACTTGCGCTTCAATGGCGGCGGACTGCTCGACCAAGCCAAACTGATCGGTGGTTTTTTCCTCGGTCGCGGGCAGGAGGTTGTCCGTACGACCACGGTCGATGGCCGCGAGGAGGTCTATCGCAACTCGGCCGCCCGTTTCGTTACTGCGCCGATGCTCGTCCTGGTTTCGCCCGGAACCGCCAGTGCGGCTGAGATCGTCAGCGGGGCCTTGCAACTCAACGAGCGTGCCGTGATAGCTGGCGAGGCGACCTTCGGCAAGGGATCGGTGCAGAACATCCGGGAGCTGCGCGATGGCAGCCGGCTCAAGCTCACGATCCAGGAATACCTGCTGCCCGGTGGAGCCTCGATCCAGGACGTCGGAGTGATGGCCGATCTGCTGCTGCCGCGGCATGCGGTGCGCAAGAATGGCTCGGTCGATCTGCGCGATCTCAGTGCTGAACGCGAGCGGGACAACGAGTTCGCCTTGTCGCGACGCAAGGGTTACGACCGCACGGCGTTAGCCGAACTCGCCTGGCTCGATCCCTGGCTTGATCGCGAAGCGCGGCGCCAGCACACCATCGCCGCCCGTGAGTTCCGCCCCGACCGTGAAGCCCAGTTGGCGATCGATCTGATGCAGTCGGCCTCCGCCGCCGAGGACTGGGACGAGGCTGCCAAGAAGGCCTTGGCCGAGGAACGCCTGCGACCCTTCCTGCTCGAACGCCTGGCCAAGCCGATCGCGGCCCGGGCCGAAGTCGAATCCGCCGCTCTTGCCGACACCCTGGCCCGCCTGCCCCAGCCGGTGCGCTGGGGCGACGCCACGAATCCCGTCCCTGGCAGCATGAGTGTGCGTTGGAGCGGTCCATCCGAGGTCGTTGCCGGCGAGACGGTCGCGTTCGGCATCCAGGTCGAGAACGCAGGTGACGTCGAGATCGGCAGGCTATTCGCTATCGTACGTGCCGACCCCCGCTCGCCGTTCTGGGAGGAAGAATTTGTAGTCGGTGCCGTTCCCGCCAAGGGTTCGGCCTCTGGACTGCTGCATTACCAGATCCCACCACGGGTGCCGGCCGGTGAAGAGCGCTTCACCATCGATCTGATGCAGGACGGGAAGCGCGAGCCCCTCGCCACCTGCCCTGTCGTCGTGACCATGCGGCCCCGTCCCGCTCCCCACCTCAGCTTGGGATGGAAGGTGATCGAGCGCAGCGGCGACGGCAAGCTGTCCCCTGATGAGGCGGCCGACCTGGTCGTCGAGGTGATCAACCAGGGCGACGGCCCGCTTGAGGCCGGCGCTGTGTGGATCGACAAGGAGAATGATCCCTACGTCGCTTTAGGCCTGAGTCGCAAGGAGATCGACGCCCCGATTCCGCCTGGAGCCTCTCGTGAACTGGTGTTCCCGCTCAAGGTCCTGGGCGAGGCGAAGCGCAACGGCAAGCCGGTGCCTTTCTCGGCTGAGCGCATCAAGCTGTCGCTGGTTGCAGCGGAGATCCTGAAAGAGGACGAGGACAGCCGCTATCGGGCCGACATGCGCGCCGCCATCGAGATACCGGTCGGGCAACCGCTCAAGGCGCGCAGACTGATCCAGCCGCGGATCGGATTCGAAGGTCAGACCGCAGAGGCTGGCCGCGTCCGCCTCCGCTTCCGCATCAGCGATCTCCCGGATGACGCGTCCCGACCGGCCCTTGATGTGGTATCTCTCTTCCTCGATGAGGATAAGGTCGATCTGCAGCCGGCCTCCGCCCTCGAGGGCCCGGCCGAAGGCCCCTGGATCTATGCGCCACGGATCAGTCTGAAGCCGGGACTCAACCAGGTGCGTCTACTGGTGCGGGATGACGATGGCGTCGTGTCGTCTCGTGCTCTGAGATTGTGGGGTGCCCCTGCAGCGCCTATCGCTCCCGCCCCACCTGTGGTACCGTGATGCTTGCCCGCCCCCGGCGCAACCGTCGTTCGGCAGGCATCCGTGGATTGATACGTGAGACCACCCTTGATCCGGCCCATCTGGTTCTTCCGTTGTTCGTGCATGCGGCAGACATGGATCAGCCGATCCTCTCCATGCCTGGCTGCGCCAGACGATCGATCGCCCGCACGGTTGAGGTGGCGCGCGAAGCTTTGTCTCTCGGAGTTCCCGCCGTAGCCCTTTTCCCGGCCTTGGACGAAGCCAGCAAGGATGTACGCGCATCGGCATCGACCGATGCTGACGGATTGCTGGCGCGTACCATCCGAGCCCTCAAATCGGCACTTCCCGAACTGGTCGTCATCACTGACGTGGCGATGGATCCCTACAGCAGTGATGGCCACGATGGTCTGGTCCGTGACGGCCTCATCGTGAACGACGAGACCCTGCCCATCCTGGCGGCCATGGCGGTGGCCCAGGCCCGGGCGGGAGCCGACATCGTCGCGCCGAGTGACATGATGGATGGCCGCGTCGCTGCGATCCGTATGGCCCTTGATGCGGCCGGCTTCACCGAGGTCGGCATCTGCAGTTATTGCGTCAAGTACGCCAGTGCATTTTACGGCCCTTTCCGTCAGGCGCTCGACAGCGCTCCGCGTTCCGGCGACAAGAAGACCTATCAGATGGACCCGGCCAACACCCGCGAGGCCGAGCGCGAGGTTCGTCTTGACGAAAGCGAGGGGGCTGACTGGTTGATGGTGAAGCCTGGCTTGCCGTATCTCGACGTCATTGCGCGGGTGCGTTCCCTGACGGCGTTGCCCATCGCGGCTTACCATGTCAGTGGCGAATACGCCATGCTGCGCGCCGCCGCCGCCCAGGGCTGGCTCGACTACGAGCGCTGTCTCCTGGAGAGTCTCCTGTCGCTGCGTCGTGCAGGTGCAGACCTCATCTTCACCTACGGTGCCGTTGATGCGGCCCGTCTCCTACGGAATGCTAAGAAGGGGGGTTGACAGTTCGGACTTCCTCCGACACTTCGCCCCCGCAACGATAGCCCAGGACGCGGGCGTAGCTCAGTTGGTAGAGCGACAGCTTGCCATGCTGTAGGTCGTGAGTTCGAGTCTCATCGCCCGCTCCATTCAAAACCCTCGGTGAAAACCGAGGGTTTTGTCTTTCGTGGGACTGGGCAAAAGTCAACTCGGGACGCTCCGGTCACAAAATCGGTCACAAGTCGACCCTGCGCTCGCGGTAAAGAGAAGGCCGCAGGCCCCGGCCAGCAGGAGCCGAAGCTCCCACTGGCCGAGATCCGTCACGTCTCCCCCAGCGGCCGGTAGGCCGAGAGGGCGTTGATGTCGCCGTCGTAGCTGAGCAGGTGGCCGTAGTGGCGGTGGACCATCCGGGTGTCGGTGTGCCCCAGCCACCTGGCCACCTTCACGTCCGACACCCGGGCGATCAGGAAGTTCGACGCGAAGCTGTGACGCATGCCGTACATCGTGATCGCCTTGCCGCCGCCGGCGACAACCAGCTTCATGATCCGCGCCCAGACCTTCCGGGGGTCATAGCGGTAGATCCAGCCCTTGCCGCCACGTGGGCGACCAGGGCGCCCCGGCTCGGCCTGGAGCAGGTAGCCCTCTGCCTGCCGGTGCTGCTGGAGAATAGCCAGCAGTTCGGCGCAGATCGGGATATCCCGAGCCTCACCGTCCTTGGGCGTCCATCCACCGTTGGGGGTGATGTGGCAGACCGGCCTCGGCTCGCCGGTCTTGGGGTCGATGGCGTCCAGGCTGAGATCCTGCCAGCGCAGCATGACGATCTCCTCGACGCGGAGGCCGAGGTAGCACCCGCAGGCGACCAGGAGGGTGGACGTGGGCTGGTGATCATCCTGGCCGGCACAGCGCAGGGCCAGATTGACCTCGTCTACCGTCCACCAGGAACGGTGCCTGGCGTTGGCTGACGGCTCGGGCAGCCGTCGGACGGTCTTGTGGCTCTGGTCCTTCAGGAGACCGGTGTTCGCCGCCCAGGTCAGGAAGGTCTTGAGCAGGGCCAGGGCGACGTTGGCCGTCACCGGGCTGGTCCGCTTCCCGATATGGGCCAAGGCGACGGTGATCTGCCCCGCGGTCAAGGTCGCGAGCGGACACCCGTTGCCCAAGGTGTCGCGCCAGACCTTGAGCCGGTAGATGTCCCGACTCGCCGTCGAGGCCTTCACCGTGGCAAGGCGCTGCTGGTACAGGTGGTCGAAGAGTTGGCCGAGTGTGGTGATGGTCGGACCAGCCTGGGCCGGCTGGGTTGTGATGCCGGCCGACTCATCCTCGTACCGGCTGTTCCATGAGTCCTGCCACCGGGCGCAGATCTGGCGCAGGCTGCGCTCAACTGTCACTGGCTTGGGAGCTGGGACGAAGGTGTGCCGAGCCATTTCGCCGATGAACTCGAAGCCGTCAGCCTTGGGGAACAGCCAGCGGACGGCGCTA
>JAIFND010000186.1 GCA_020047915.1 bacterium
CGCCTTCCGCCTTCCGCTACAAATCTGGGATAAACCGAGAGATACCCACGCATCTCGGAACAAAGGCTTACCTTTACGCCATTGGGCTGCGTCCCCGCACCCCGAGTCCTCAAGGGCAGCGACTTTGCCGACTTTGACTTGGCAGGTCAAAGTCGCTGCCCTCAAGGACTCTAGCCCAGCGCCTGTCCAAGATCCGCGATCAATTCATCGCAATCTTCAAGCCCGACCGACAGACGGACAAGGTTCTCGCGGATGCCCAGGGCCGTGCGTTCCTCGGGCGTCTTCTCGTAGTAACTCATCAGCGTCGGCTGCTCGATCAGCGATTCGGCGCCGCCCAGGCTGGGGGCGAGGAAGGGGATCTTCACCGCATCGACCATGCGGGTGGCGTCTTCCAGGCCCCCCTTCACGGTGAAGCTGATCAGGCCGCCGAAGCCGCGCATCTGCGCCTTGGCGATGGCGTGCGAGGCGTTGCTCGGCAGGCCGGGATACCACACCTGCTCGACCTGGGGGTGCTTTTCCAGGAACTCGGCGATGCGTTGCGCGCTCTCGTTGTGCCGACGCATGCGCACACCGAAGGTCTTGAGGCCGCGGATCAGCATGTAGGCGGTGAAGGGACTGGCGAGAGCGCCGAGCATGCCCTGGTGCTCGCGCACCGCTTCGATGAAGTCCTTGCGCCCGACTACGACGCCAGCCAGCAGATCGTTGTGTCCGCCCAGGTACTTGGTGGCGGAATGCACCACGATGTCGATGCCGTGCTCGAGCGGGCGCAGATTGAACGGCGTCGCCAGGGTGGCGTCGATCATCGTCTTGACCCGGCGCGCCTTGGCGACCTTGGCGAGTTCGACGAGATCGATGCAGTTGAGGTAGGGGTTGGTCGGGCTCTCGCTGATGATCAGGCGCGTCTTGTCGGTGATCGCGGCGCTGATCGCGGCGACGTTGGGTTCGACGCAACTGTGCTCGATGCCGAACTTGGCGAGGAACTCGCGCACGAAGACGCGCGTCTTGCGGTAGCTGTCGGCGGTGATGACGATGTGCATGCCCGGCTTGGCCATCGCCAGCAGGGTGGTGACGATCGCCGACATGCCGGTGCTGGTGAGCAGCGCCGCCTCCCCCCCCTCCAGCGCGGCCAGACGGGCCTCGGCGACCTCCTGGGTGGGATTGCCGTAACGCCCGTATTCCTCGCCGCGCGCGATCTCGCCACGGAAGTACTGATGCAGCTCGGCGGTATCCTGGAAGGGATAGGCGGTCGAGAGGATGATCGGGGTGACCAGGCTGTCGTGCGCCTTGTCGCGGCGCTCTCCGGCGTGGACGGCGAGGGTGTCGATCGAACGGGCCATCAGCGGGATCTCGCAAACGCGGGAAAGGTGGCGACCGGGGCGAAGCAATGGCCGTCCCAACGGAAGGCGCGGCCTTCAACCAGGCGATGCACACGCACATCGACCACCAGTTGGTACAGATCCGGCCAGGTCGGCACGCCCTCGGGGGCGAAGGTACGCGTGTCTTCGGACGAGAAGTAGGCGCCGCAGTCGATGTGGCTGTGCCAGACGCCCAGCCACGACTCGCCGGCCGCCTCGGCCTCGCGCACCGCCTTGTTCACCTTGGCGCCGTTCATCGCGAAGTAGTCGCGTGAGGTGCGCGGATACTCGGCCGGATCGGCGGCGTGCAGGCGGTCGGCCATGTTGTCCATGACCAGCATGCGCGACACCTCGCTGCCCCGGCCGAACAGCAGGCCGCAGGTCTCGGCGGGATAACCGGCGCTGGCATGCGCGGCGATGCCCTCGACCACGGCTGGGGCGAGGACCAGCATCACGCCACCGGGGTCAGCCAGTCGCGCCGCGCGGCATCCCGGCCGTAGGCCGCGTCCTCGTAGGCCTGCTGGATGCGCGTGGTGATCGCGCCCTTGGCGCCGCTGCCGACCGTGCGCTTGTCCACCGATTTCACCCAGCTGACCTGGCAGCCGGTGCCGACCAGGAAGATCTCGTCGGCGACGTACAGCTCGGTGCGCGCGATCGAACGTTCCTCGACCGCGATGCCGAGATCGCGCGCCAGGCGGATGATCGCGCGGCGGGTGATGCCTTCGAGGATGTCGGCGGTGCGGTCGGGCGTGTGCAGGACGCCATCGCGGATGATGAAGATGTTCTCGGCGCTGCCTTCGCAGACCTGGCCGCGATCGTTGAGGAAGATCGCCTCGTCGTAGCCGTTGAGCACCGCCTCGCTCTTGGCCAGGGCGCTGTTGAGGTAGCCGCCCAGGGCCTTGGTGCGGGTCGGGATGCTGCTGTCTGACAGGCGGCGCCACGAGCTGACGCAGACATTCAGCCCCTTGCTGGTGTCGAGGTAGTCGCCGAGCTGGATCATGTAGCACATGTAGCCGTCGGGGACGCCGACCATCACCGGGCCCAGGCCGGTGCCCTTCTTATAGACCGCCGGGCGCAGATAGACGTTCTGGGTCGGACGGTTGCGCTTCACCACCTCGCAGGCGATGGCACACATCTCGTCGACCGACGGAGCCTGCATCAGCAGGGTCGAGGCGCTGCGCGCCAGGCGCTGGAAGTGCTCGCGCAGGAACAGCAGGTTCACCCGGCTGCCGTCCCAGTAGCCGCGAATGCCTTCGAAGCAGCCGGTGCCGTACTGCAGGGCGTGGGTGTTGATCGGCACCTGGCATTCCGGCAGGGGTTTCCAGGCACCATCATGGTAGGCGATGAAGGCGGGGGTGGGCTGATTCACGGGAGGCTCCGACGGGCGGGCAGCATGGAGCTAGACGCCGCGATGCCAGCCCCGCCGCGGCGGGCCTGCCCGGGAGTGACGCCGGTCTGCCGGCGGTACCACTTGACCAGATGGCTGGCATCGGTGGCGCCGAGTTCCACAGCGATGCCGGCGAGGTGGCGGGCAGGGTCGGCAAGCAGTCCATCGATGCGCGCCAGGATCAGGCGGTCGGCGAGACGGCGCAGGCGGCAGCCGGTGGCGACCAGTGCGAGACGGTCGAGCTGGACCGGCGACAGGCCGCTGGCCGAGCGCAGATGATCGTGTGGCAGCGGCCCCAAGCGCGGCTCGGCCGCCAGCACTGCGATCGCCCGGCGCAGGCGTTCGTCCCCCTGAACTGGTTGATGCAGGTTGGCACCGGCGGCGAGCACCTGGGCCAGCCAGGCGGCGGCACCGGCGGCGCGCGCCGCACGCAGCTCCAACTCCTCCACGGCGTCATGCGGCGGGCGCAGCAACCGGCGCATCGGGGCAAGCAGCGACGGACTCGGACTCAGCTCAAGAGGACGATCGAAATCAACCACACCGGAGCCATCTGGCCAAGACAGTCGCCAGGCGCAGGAGAGGATTTCGCTGCCTGGCGCGAAGCGTTGCAGGCGCCGCCAGCCCATCGGCATAGTCACCACCGCCCCGCTGGTGAAACTCCACAAGTCCTGGCCACGACGTAGGTCCACCGCGCCACGCTGGATCAGCCAGGTCGAGAAGAACCACGGCGCCACCCATCGGCCATCACCGGTCGACATGGGTGTGCCGGCATAGGCATGGGATACAGACACGGCGAGGTCAGACCACACGGGCATGTCGTATTTATACCATCCGTGTCAGAAACATGCCAGCCCCCAGTGGGCAGCCCCGCAGGAGCTGGCATCATGGCCGGCGGAGACCCCGCCATGAGCGCCCAGAGCATCCCGACCTTCGCCACCGTCGATGTCTGCGTGATCGGAGGCTGCCTCGGTGGCGTCGCCGCCGCCCTCGCTGCAGCCGAGGCCGGAGCCAGCGTGCTGATCCTGGCTGAGCGCACCTATCTTGGCGAGGATGCCGCCGGCCGCCTCGAACTGCTGCCCGGTGGCGAGGCGGAGCATCCGCTGGCCCGTCAGTTGTGGCAGGAGGCGGGACCGACGACGCCGCTACGGCTGAAGGCACGGCTGGGCGCCGCCGTCCGCGCTGCCGGCGTCGCGGTGTTGGTCGCCGCCAGTCCGACCCAGGTGCTGCGCGATGCCCACGGAGGCTGCGTCGGCGTGGTGGTCACGACCTGCGGCGGCCCGTTGGCGGTGCAGGCCCGCGTGCTGCTCGATGCCACTGCCGGACGCCTGGTCGCCGACCTGCTCGGCACCCCGGCACGGATCCCAGCCAGCTTGCTGATCCACGGCGTGGGCGATCTGCCGGCCGGGGCCGAAGCTGTGGCCGAGCTCACCGTCGGCGGACGCTGGACCGAGCCGCGTCGCACCAGGCTGTGGCGTCTGGTCGGAGCCGGACCCGGTGGAGGCGCAATCGCCGAGCGCGCCCGGGCCGAGGCCGACCTGCGCATCGCCGCCTTCACCCCCGGCCTGCTGCGGCTGGGCGATGCCGCCTGGGAAGAAAAGGCCGACGACCCGGCTGCCTGGCTGAGCGACGCCTGCGCCCTCGCCCCCCTCGCCGGTACACCGGTGGACCGCATCGCCGGCGGCTGGGAGCTGGGGCGCGAGGCCGCCCGCCGCGCCGGTCTGATCACCGCAGCGCCGCCGTGCGAGGCATACGCCGCCGGCGCCGACGAGTGCAGCAGGGTGCGCCTGCTGCCCAGCGCCGCGCGCTTCGCCATCCTGCCGCGCTTCACCGTGCCCGGCCTTGATCGCTTCCGCCTGCTCGGCTCCTGGCAGGTCGGCGTGCTCGGTGGCGGCACGGGTGGCGCCCCGGCTGGCCTCGCCGCGGCCCGCGACGGGGCCTCGGTCGTCGTCGCCGAAGCCGCGCCCGGCCTCGGCGGGGTCGGCACGCAGGGGATGATCGGCAGCTACTGGGACGGCAACCGGGTCGGCGCGACGACGCTGATCGACCAAGGCGTCGATGACATGGGCCCGTCTGAGCTGCGCCCACGGGTCGGCTGGAATGTCGAGTGGAAGGCGGCGTGGTACCTGCGCGAGCTGCGCCGCGCCGGGGCCGAGGTCTGGCTGGGCACACGTGGCGCCGGCTGCTCGCTGGCCGGCGAACGGATCGACGGCCTGGTGCTGACCACGCCGTGGGGCTGCGGTCTGGCGGCCTGTGGCGCGGTGGTCGATAGCAGCGGCTCGGCGGCGGTGCCGGCTGCGGCCGGCGCCCAGGTCACGGGCATCGGGGCCGAGCATGTCGCGGTGCAGGGCACCGGTCTCGGCCCGCGCGAGCTGGGCGTCAACAACCGCAACAGCGATTGGACCTTCGTCGATGACGCCGACCCCGTCGATGTGACCCGCGTCTTCGCTGCCGCCGAGCGCAAGTGGGAAGGCGAGTTCGATGTCCAGCAGATCATCGACACGCGCGAACGCCGGCAGATCCGCGCCGAGCACGACCTCGATCTGCTCGACATCCTCGGCGGCCGCACCTATGCCGACACCGTGAGCACAGCGAGCAGTTCGTTCGACACGCATGGTTTCACCATCCATCCCGCCTTCATGATCCTGCCGCCGCCGCCAAAAGGTACGCGGTTCAACGCCCACATCCCGCTGCGCTCGCTGCTGCCTCGCGGCCTCGATGGGGTGCTGGTCACCGGCCTGGGCATGGGCGCGCACCGCGATGCCCTGCCGGTCCTGCGCATGCAGGCGGATGTGCAGAATACAGGCTGGTCGGCCGGCCTGATCGCCAGCCGCGCGGCGCGTTTCCACGGCGGCAGCGTGCGCCAGGTAGGCGTGCGTGGCCTCCAGGCCGAGTTGATCCGCCTGGGCGCCCTCGACGCGGCGGTCGCCGGCCACCAGGATGTCGCGCTCGGTGATGGTGCCAGCCTCGCGGCAGCGATCGCCGCCGGCCTGCCCGATCATCGTGCCGTCGCCACGGTGCTGGCGCAGCCGCAGCTCGCCCGACCGCTGCTCGCCACCGCCCTCGACCACGGCGACCCTGCCGCCGCCGAACGGATCGCCCAGGCCCTGGGTCTGCTCGGCGGGGCGGAGGCTGCCCCGGCGCTCATCCGCCTGATCGACGGCAGTCCGTGGGACGAAGGCTGGGAGTACCGTGGCATGCACCAGTTTGGCCGCAGTTTCAGCCGTCTCGATGGTCTGATCGTCGCCCTGGGCCGTTGCGGTGCTGCAGCTGGCGTGCCGGTGCTGCGCGCTGCCATGGCCCGCCTCGACGCGCCGGGGGCGTTCTCGCACCTGCGCGCCCTCGGCCTGGCCGCCGCCTGCCTGGGCGACACCGCCCTGGTCGGACCGCTGAGCGAACTGCTGGCGAGGTCGGGCATGACCGGTCACCACCACGCTGGTCTGGCAGCGGCGGTTGAATCCGTCGATCGCGAGCTGAACGCCAATTCCGACCGCAACCTGGCGCTGCGCGAGCTGGCGGTGGCACGGGCCCTGTGGTTGCTGGGTGACCACGACGGCCAGGCCCGCGCCATCTTGCAGGCCTATGCCCACGACCCGCGCGGCATCTTCGCCCGGCATGCGCAGGCCGTGCTGGATGAGGGCGCCGGTGCCGCCCTGCGCTGGGATTCCACGCGGCGGCTCGCTGCCGCCTGAGGTCGAGCCGGCACTGTCGTGACAAGGCCTGGCGGCCCGCCACCATGCCCCCATGCCCGCCTACGAGGAGGCCGCCGTCACAGCCGCCGCCGCCCGCCTGCGGCTGGTCGCGGACCCGCGTCGCCGTCGTCAGGGCGAGGGCGCGCGCCTGGGCAGCGGCCACGGCGCCAGCCTCGAATTCCACGATCACCGCGCCTACGCGCCCGGCGATGACCTGCGCCACCTCGACTGGTCGGCCTATGCGCGCAGCGGGCAGTTGATGATCCGCCGGCATCGCAAGGAGGTCAGCCCGCGCCTGGAACTGCTGCTCGACACCTCAGCGAGCATGGCGATCGATCCGCTCAAGGCGGGGCTGGCGGCAAGCCTCGCCGCCCTGCTCGCCACCCTGGCCGAGCGCGATGGCGGCCGGCCGCGCCTGTGGACCATGGGCGGTTCGCCGCGTCAGCTTGCCGCACCGTGGCGACCGGCCCTGCGCCAGAGCGCCTGCGCCGGAGCCGCCGGCCTGGCCGCCCATCCCGGCCCCGCGCTGGCGGCCGGGGCTGAGCGCATCCTGGTCTCCGATGGCCTGTGTCCGGAAGGTCCGGCCGCCGTCGTGAAGGGCTTGGGGCGCGAGGCCGGCAGCCTGTGCCTGGTGCAAGTGCTGACGCGCCGGGAACTCGATCCACTGGCGGCCGGGGCGGTGCGACTGGTCGATGTCGAAGGCGGCGAGGCCGATCTGGTTGCCGACGCCGCGGCTGTGGCTGGTTACAAGCAGCGCCTCGCCCGCTTGCAGGCGGGATGGAGCAGCGCCCTGCATGGACGCGGGGCCGGCGTCGTCACCGTGGTGGCCGAGGACGGCTTCGATGTGGCTGTGCGCGGCCTGCTGCGCGGCGGCGTGGTGGTGGGGACGACGGCATGATCCTCGGCGAACCGCTCGGCCTGATCGCCCTCGCCGGCCTGCCCGCTGTCCTGGCGCTGCACCTGTGGCGGGCGCGCCACGCCCCCCTGCCAGTCAGCGCCCTGTTCCTGTGGCCGGCCGACCGTCGCGTGCTGGCGAGCGGCCGGCGTCGCGCGCCGATCGTCCTGCGCCCCAGCTTCTGGCTGGAGATCCTGGCCGTCCTGGCGCTGACCTGGTGGTTGGCCGATGTGCACTGGTCGCCACGCCAGTCTGCGCGCCATCTCATCATCGTGCTCGACGACCGCTGGCGCCTGCAGGCGACCGACCAGGGGCGCAGCGCCGCCGACCGGCTGCGCGTGGCGCTGGAGGCCCGACTCGCGCATCTCGCGGACGGCGACCGCGCCACGCTGATCGCCAGCGGTGCGCCGCCCCGCCTGCTCGCCGGACCGGCCGCTGAAGCCGCCGTCGTCAGCCGTGCCCTGAGCGCCTGGCAGCCGCAGGCCGGCTGGCACGACCCCGATGCCGCCTTCGCCCTGGCTGCCGGCCTGGGCGGCAGCGGGGCGGAGATCCTGTGGGCCGGGGACCGCACGCCCGAGCGCCTGCCGGCCGGCGCCGGGGTCGTCGCGGTGGGCCTGCCGGCCACCAGCGGCGGCCTGGCCGACGCGCACTGGTGGCGCGACGCCCAGGGCGAACGCATCGTCGCAGTGCGCTACGGACCGCCGCGCCGGCTGCGCCTGCTCCTGGCCGGCGTCGAGGTGGCCGGCGACGAGCGCAGCGGCGGCGCCGTGGTCTTCGCCCCGCTGCCCCCCTGCCCGGAAGGCGCCGAGGCCGAACTGATCCTGGATGGTGATGATGCCCTGCCCCTCGATGACCGGGCGCGTATCCTGCGACCGATCGAGCGCAGCGTGCGCGCGACGCTCGACCCCGCGACACCGGCTGACGTGGTGCGGGCAGTACGCGCGGTCGGCATCCGCACCGATGCCGGCCCCGCCCATCTGGCGATCGGCGGCAGCGCGGCGCCGGGGGTGTGGTCGCTGCAGCTGATCAAAGGTCCCGGTCCCCCGACCCGCGGCCCCTTCACCAGCCGGCACGAGCATCCCCTGCTCGCCGACCTCGACTGGACGGGCGCGTTGTGGAGCGGCGGCCTGGCCGACCCGACTGTGATCCCGCTGCTCGTCTCGGGCGAGCATGTGTTGCTCGGCCAGCGCCCTGGCGCCTTCACTGAACTGGTCCTGGGCGTCGATCTGCCCGCCACCGACCTCGGCCGGCACACCGCCTGGCCGGCCCTCTTCGCCAATCTCGCGGCCTGGCGCGCAGCGGCGCTGCCCGGCCTGTCCGACCCCAATCCGCGCTGCGGCCAGCCGTTGACCGCCACCCTGCCCGAGGGCGTCTTCGAGGCCGAACTGAGCGCGCCGGACGGCACCACCCGCCGGCTGCGCGCCGACCGCAGCGGACACCTGGCGATCAGCGCCCTCGACCGGCCGGGCCGTTGGAACCTGCGCGTCGGCGAGGCGGCCTGGCCGATCAGCGTCCTGCCCCTCGACACCCGCCAGGGTGACCTCGCCGGGGCTGAAAGCGTGGCCCGCGAACCGGCCGCCCTCGGCCAGGCCGCGATCGAGCGCACGCGCAGTCCACTCGCCAGCCTGCTGCCGCTGGTCCTCGCCGCAGCTGCCGCTTTCGCCGCCTGGGCTGCATTCCGTCGCGAGGAGCGCCCATGATCACCCTCGCTTTGCCGTGGGCCCTGGTGCTGCTGATCCCCGCCGCTGCGGCGTGGTGGGCGTGGGCGCGTGGCGGCCCTGGCGCGCTGTGGCGGGCGGCGGTGCTGGTGCTGCTGGTCGTTGCCGCCAGCCGCCCGCAACTGACCCGCGATGACGGCGGCAGCGATGTCATCCTGGTGATCGACCGCTCGGCCTCGATGGGTGAGGCGCGACGCGGCCAGGAGGAGCTGACCCGCCTGGTCGGCGACGGCCGCACGCGCGGCGACCGCCTGGCAGTGATCGCAGTCGGGGCCGAGGCACGGGTCGCGCAGGGGCCGCAGGCGACCGGCGTGCCGCGCCTGGACGATCTGCAGGTCGATGCCCAGGGCAGCGACCTCGACGGCGGACTTGAAGCCGCAGCCACGCTGATCGCCCCCGGCCGCTCGGTGCGCGTGCTGCTGGCCAGCGACGGCGAGGCGACCGGTCTCGACCCGCGCCGTTCCGCTGCCCGCCTCGCCCTGCTTGGCGCCCCGGTCGATGTGCTTCCCGAGCGCCGGGTTGGCGCGGCCGACGCCGCCATCGCCGACCTCGACCTGCCAGGCGGACTGCGGCGCGGCGAAAGCTTCCTCGGTGCCATCGAGCTGATCAGCGATCGCGCCGAGAGCCGCGCCTGGAAGGTGCTGCGCGGCGAAACCGTGATCGCCGGCGGCACCGCCACCCTTCGCCCCGACCGCCCGCTGACCGTCGCCTTCAGCGACCGCCCGGCCCAGCCCGGCCTGGTCGCCTACACCATCGTGCTCGATGACCGCGACGACCGCCAACCGGCCAACAACACCGCCCGCGCCTGGGTGCGGGTCGAGGCCGGCGAGCGCGTGCTGGTGGTCGGCGGCGACGGCACGCGCGGCAACATCGCCAACGCCCTGGCCGGAGCCGGACTGGAGGTCGTGACGCGCTCGGCCGGGCCGCTGCGTCTGGCCGATCTGCTCGGCTGCCAGGCGGTGGTCCTGGCCGAGGTGCCGGCCGGCGCCATCGGCCACGCCGGCATGGCCGTGCTGGCGCGCTGGGTGCGCGAGATGGGCGGCGGCCTGGTGATGACCGGCGGCCGGCAGAGCTTCGGCAGCGGCGGCTGGCAGCGCAGCCCGGTCGAGCCGATCCTGCCGGTGTCGTTGGAGGTGCGCGACGAGCACCGCGTGCTGTCGGTGGCGATGGCCATTGCCATCGACCGTTCGGGCTCGATGTCGGTGCAGATCCCCGACGGCCGGCAGAAGATCCAGCTTGCCGCCGAAGGTGCCGCCGCCGCGATCGAACTGCTCGGACCGCGCGACCGCATCGCGGTGATGGCGGTCGATACCGCGCCGCACGAGATCCTGCCGATGAGCAAGGTGGATGATCCGAAGGCGATGGCGCGTGAGGTG
Organism: bacterium; assembly: GCA_020047915.1. GTDB lineage: Bacteria > Planctomycetota > UBA11346 > UBA11346 > UBA11346 > UBA11346. The sequence goes on from JAIFND010000186.1 coordinate 10,421, forward strand.
CTGGGCATGGAGAGCGCCGGCGGCGGCATCTACATCTACGAGGCCCTGGCGGCGGCCGGCAAGGAACTGCT
>JAIFND010000215.1 GCA_020047915.1 bacterium
CCTTGATTCCGCAGTTGGATTCACAAGGAGGAACGAAGGCAACGGAGGCGACACGGTTTTTAGGGGGAATCGCCAGTCACCCAGCAGGTGATCAGTCACACCGGTGGAACTCCTTGATGCGAACTCTGTTGCCTCCGTTCCTCCTTGTGAAAAGTGGTTTTTAGAGTCAGGGTGGCGGCGAGACACCGCGGCAACCGGCTTAGGTCGCGGTGCGCATCATGGTCAGGATCCAGCGTGCCGGTGCGGTGGCGCGCACCGCGTGCGGCAGGCCGGCGGGCAGCGGGATGACGCAGCCGGCGGCGACGGCATGCGTGGTTTCTCCAACCGTCACCGCGAGTTCGCCATCAAGCACCTGGATGAGGGCCGGGAAGCGCACGGTGTGGGCGCTGATCGCCTGACCGGCGTCCATGGCGAAGAGCACGATCTTGCAGCCGTTGGCCTCGTGCAGCGGGCGGGAGACATTGGCACCCGGCACGATGGGTGCGGCGTCGAGCAGGCGGAGGGGGGCGATGGGTTCCATGCCGGCAGCCTAGCAGGCGGGAGCCCGGGCGCCTTGACCCAGGTCAATCCCCGATTTGCTTTTTGGCAGGTTCAGCGCGCCATCAGCCCGATCGCTGCTCGGAAGCCGTCCCAGCCGCCGCGGATGTAGCCGGGCGTGTCGGTGCCGACGATGATGGCCAGTTCTTCACCAGCGACCATCGTCAGGCGGCCCTCGAGGGTGAACGGCACGACCTCGCGGCGCTTGGCGCGGTAGTGGGCCAGCGACCGGCCTTGCGCCGCGCCCCAGGCGACGTGCGCGACGTGGAGCGCGAATTCGCTCTCCTCGTTCTGCCAGGTCGTCAGCTTGTCAGCCCCGATGCGGAAAGCGTAAGTGCCCGACTCGGGCGCAAGGAAGGTCAGCGCGGCGCATTCGCGTCCGGAGAAGCCGAGGGTTACGCGCCCGTCGGGTTTGGCCGAGACGATGCCGTTGCCCTCGGGCCCGGTGAAGCTCCGGTCTTCGGCGAACCAGCGCATCAGGTTGCCGGCCCAGTCGGCTTTGGCCAGGCCGATGGTCACATCGCGGGCTGCCGTGCGCTTCTTGTCGATCCAGTGCAAACGCCACAGCGTGCGCCCGGAGGCGTCGCGCCAGTCGGCGTCGGCGACCCAGTGGCGGGACGGTACGGGCATGGCGAAGCTGATGAGCGCCGCCGCGCCAGTGGCATCGACGTAGGGGGGCGGGGCCAGGGCTTCGACCGGGATCGTCGGCGGGTAGACCTCCAGACCTGCTGTGATCGGGGCCTTGAGCCGCGTCGTTTCCGGCGACCCGGCCGCCAGCAGCAGCGGCAGGGCGGCCTGGAAGGAGGCGTTGTAGATGCGGTACCCACTGGCGATGGGATGGCACGAATCCTTCGCGAAGGTCTCCCAGGCGAGTGTCCCCGAGGCGAGCTGGGCCGCCACATCATGCGCCAGCCCGATGGTCGGCACGCCGTAATGGGCGGCGACCCGTTCGTGGAAGGCAGCCGCCTTGGGCAGCACGCCTGCCGCGTAGTCCTCCAGATGCCGCTGCGCCAGGGTGTAGAAGAAGACCAGGTCGGTGGTCGGATCCGCCAGCCAGGTCTTGTGCACCATGCGCTCCATGTCGCGGGTATGGTCGGCGTCGCCATCGTTGACTGAGAATTCGATGAGCACCAGGTCCGGTTTGTGGGCGAGGACATCGCGGTCGAAGCGCTTGGCGCCGAAACCGGAGTCGGTGCCGCTGATCCCGGCGTTCACGCAGGTGATCACGGTCTGCGGATAGGCTTTCCTCAACCAGGCGGCGGTCTGTTCGACATAGCCGTCGGCGCTGCCGCCGACCGTGATCGAACCACCGAGGAAGACGATCGTGAACGGTCCACCACGCTGCAGTTTGGACGCGGCGTTGGGCAGTCCGTCGCGTACCTGGAGTGCCGAGGCTGCTTCGCGTTCGGCCGCGCCGAGCACGGCGCACAGGATGCAGAGCAGGGCGGGGAGGATCGGCATGTTGGAAGGATGCACACGGCAGGTTGCGTGCCTAGTACGGACGATGGCTGAGATGCGGCAGATGCCGACAGGGATGCGGCGCCACGGTGGAGTGGCGCGTAGGCGGCTGCCGCTGGAGCGCGGGCGCCCCCGCCCGACCGGACTGCGGGCGCCCCCGCCCGCAGGTGCTTCGCCGCGAGGCGCAGGCGAGGGCGCCTGCGCGCCGGTCGGGCGAGGGCGCCCGCGCTCCGCTCCGGTCAGCCCAATTGCACCCAGGCCAGGCTTTCGAGGTCATAGCGCGCGCCATCGACGGCGGCACGCAGGGCTGTGACCTGGCGCAGTTCTTCGGCTGCCTCGGCGGCGGCGCGCTTGGCTTCGGCGTGGGTCTCGCCCAGGCGGGCGGTGGCCGAGGCGGCGGTGGCCTGGGCCGCTTCCAGGCCGGGGGTCAGACGGGTGTCGAGCAGGGCGCGCAGGTGGGCGCGGTCGGCGGTCAGGCGGGTGGCGATGTGCGCCTCGGCGGCGGTGCCAGCGCGGCGTACGTTGTCCTGCCAGGCGGTCACCGGGGCGCTGTCCCCGGCCAGCAGCGGCCGGGTCCACTTTTCGCGGTTGATCGCGCGGCTCAGCGCCGTGTCGCCGGCTTTGGCCGAGAACGGCGCGGCAAGCTGGGCGGCCAGCGCCGGATCGCTGACCACGACCCCATCCGAGCCCGCAGCGATCACCACGCGCTCGGGCGGGGCGGCGACGAAGAGGCGGCGCAGCACCTCGACGCGCAGGCCGGCGGCGATCAGCGGCGCGTAGTCGGGCATCAGGCAATAGACGGCGCGCACGCCGCTCCACGCGGCGCTGCCCGGGGCCGGGACGCGGCGCCAGGCGGCGGCGCGGCACCAACTGGATTCGGCGGCGTCGTTGACCAGGCGATCGATCAGGCGGTTGCCGATGCCGAGGAAGGCGTGCTGCGGGTGGGCGAGGGCGGCCTCGCGATCGAACACGCCGTGCTGCGGCTTGTCGAGGTGGCGGGTACGCAGGCGCCAGGCGCGCGGCGCCTCTTCTTCGCGCCACGCCTCGCCGCCCATGCCGCGGATCCAGCGCATCACCGCGCCGGCGGGGGCCTCGGCGGCGGCGACTGCGGCGGCTTCGCGACCGGCGGCCGCATAGCCCGAGGAGTCGGCCTGGAACAGGTCTTCCTCGCGGCGGTCGCGCGCCGCGCGTTCGGCGGCGACCAGGCGGGTGGCTTCGGGGATGATGGCGCGCACGCCAGTGCCACCGTCGCGCAGCGCCGCCTGCAGGGCCAGGCTTTCGACCGCGTCGCTGATGAACTCCAGGCCCGAGGTGCTGGCCGAGAACACGCCCACCGCCTGGTCGAGCAGTTCGGCCCACGCGCTGTCCACCGCCGCGTCGTCGTCGGCGGCCAGGATCCAGCTCGGGATGTCGCCGTCGCGGCCGATGCGATCGACGCGGCCGATGCGCTGCTCGACCGCGGCCAGCGACCACGGCAGGTCGTGGTGCACCACCACCGAGACGAACTGGAAGTTGCGGCCTTCGCCGCCGAGCGGGTCGCAGACCAGCAGTGGACAGCCGTCGTCGCTGCGGAAGCGGCGCACCGCCTCCTCGCGCGCCAGCATCTCCTGGTGCGCGCCGAAGGTCTCGATCGCGCCCTCGCCGAACTCGTGGGTCAGCAGCGCGGCCAGCGGCTTCACCGCCAGTCCGTGCGTGGTGAAGATCAGCACCTTCTCCTGCGGGTGGTCCTTCCAGAAGGTCTTCAGGCGGGCGATCAGCGCTGCGGTGCGTGCCGGCGGCTTGGCCGCCTTGTGCTTGGCCCAGGCCACCGCGGCGGTGTGCAGTACCGACAGGGCCTCGCCTTCGCTCCGGGGATCGGCGTGGCAGGCGGCACTGACCGCGACGTGGCCGGCGATCTCGTTCTCGGACAGGTCGGAGCGCATCACCTGGCTGAGCGTTTCGTTCTTGCCGGCGCGGATCTGGTACGAGGCGAATTCGGAGGGCGCCTCAAGCACGGCGGCGCGCATCGCCAGCATGCGTTCGAGCACCACCGGATGCGCGCTGAGCGCCAGTTCGACCTGCGCCAGCCAGTGCGCCAAGCGTGGTGGCACCGACGTACCGGCCGCCTTGACCAGGATGGCGCGGTAGTCGGCATGCGCGCTGCGCACCGCGCGCTCGGCGGCGTCGGGGGTGTAGCGGACCACCGTGCGGCTGCGCGTGGTCGGGGCGAAGGCGGCGATGCCGCTTTCCGCAGCGAGGCGGGCCAGCACCTGACGGCGGTTGCGGATCACCCGGCGATCGAGTTGGAGATGCTCGCGCACGTAGGCGATCAGCGCCTCGCGTGCCGCCGGATCGGTGACCATCGCCGTGGCGCGCGTCGCCAGCACCGTGTCGCCGGGCAGCAGCGCGATCCAGGCTGCCGCCAAGGCCGCCAGTTCGGCGGCGTCGTCGAGGGTGGCGGCGAGCAGCCGGGTGACCGCGTCGTGGGCCGCGAGGCGGCTGGCGAAGGCGGCGTGGTCGTCCAGCTTCCACACCTGCGGTTGCAGCAGGCTGAGCAGCGCGAGGTAGGCGTCGGCGTGCTGGCGGGCCGGGGTCGCCGACAGCAGCAGGACATGCGGCGTGGACTTGCTCAGCACTGCGACGCGGTTGAACAGCGTGCCGCCCGGCTGCATGCGGTGGCACTCATCGACCACCACGACATCCCACTTCGAGGTCGCCAGGCGCAGCGCGGCGGTGCCGGTCAGCTCCTCGACCGCGCGGCTGGAGGCGAGGACGAACTGCTCGCCCTCCCACGGGTTGCCCTGGTAGTTGCGCAGGCGCTCGCCGTCGAGCATCAGGTAGTTCTGACCGCCGAAGCGCACGTGCAGCTCCAGGAACCACTGGCTGATCAGCGCGCCGGGCACGATCACCAGCACGCGCAGCGTCGGCTTGATCGCGAGCAGCGACTGGATGATCAGGCCGGCCTCGATGGTCTTGCCCAGGCCGACCTCGTCGGCGAGCAGGAAGCGCACCTGACGGTCGTTAAGGGCCTGGCGCGCGACCAGCAACTGGTGCGGCAGGGGGATGACGCGCGCCGCCGCCAGCCCGACCACGCCGCCGGTCAGCGCCCAGGCGGCATCGCGCCACGCCAGCAGCTCTTCACGCGCCGCCATGGTCTGCGCGCTCCACGGCTCGGGCGGCATGGCGCTGCCCGCCTTGGCGTAGAGTGGACGCAGGTCGTTGAACTGCACGGTCAGCAGCTGTTCGAGCGGGTCGGCTGGCGGCGGCACCGCGAGCACCGCATCCTCGCGCAGCGACCCGACGCGGCCGTCGGTCAGGCGCAGGCCATAGACCAGCAGGCCGCTGGCCTTGTCGCTGTGCAGGCGCTGCGTGGTGATGACGCCCGCGACCTCGGCCCCGGCCACCGTCGCCTTCACCCGCGTGCCGGGCATCAGGGCATAGCGCAGAACCAGGCGCGACTCCTGGGTCATCGACGCGCCGCTGGCGAGGAAGCGCACGACGCTGTAGCCGCCGCGCACCTCGAGGAGGCGGGCCAGGCCTTCGGCCTGCAGTTCGGGGATCGCGACCAGGGCGCCGATGCTCATGCGGGGAGGCATGCTGGCTGCTGTCGCAGCGAGGGAAACCGCTATCCGGCGTTGCCATCCCCCCGACCCGGCGCTATGAGGAAGCCTCACCCACCAAGGAGCCTCCCATGGCCAACGAGAAGAAAGTCACCCGCGAAGCGAAGAAGGCCCCGGCCAAGACGATGAAGGAGAAGCGCGCCGAGAAGGCCGCCAAGCGCGCCAAGTAGTCTCAGTTCCGGCGCGTCGCCAGACGGCGGCGCGCCGGCCGGTACATCGCCAGATGACCGACGAGGCGGCGATCAGCCTCGTCGGCATGGTGCGCCAGCCAATCCACCGCCTGGGCGACCAGGGCGCGGTGCGGCACGGCGCGCTGGCGGAGGTTGCTGCGCAGCCGGTGCATGTCGGCGAGAATCCCCTGATGCAGGCTGATGTGTCCCGCCCGCAACGGATAGCGGCTGGCGCGCATCAGGCGCTCTTCACTGGCGAAGTTCCGTGTCGAGGCCCGGATGAGCGCGGTGAGTTCCGGCCTGCCCCGGCCGCGTCGCGCAGCGGCCAGGAAACGCTTGGCCGCCAGCTGGATGCGCTGGTGCTGACCATCGATGAGGGCGTGGCCGAGGCGCGGCACGGTCGGCGGCATGCCCGCATGCTAGCGGGGCTCTGCCCCAGCCCGAGGCTGATTATGGGCGTCGCCCCGCTAGCTGGCTGTTGCTGCAGGGGCTGTGCCCCCGCACCCCCGAGGCAGGTCAAAGTCGCTGCCCTCAAGGACTCTAGCCGGATTCCGCGCCCCGTCAGCCCCATCGGCTTCCCTGAGTCGAGTCCTGCCCCATCCTGAGGCCCCATGCCCACCAAGTCCGAGTTCTCCATCTCCGTCGCCACCCAGGACGGCCTGAGCATCTTCACCCTCGCCGGGGTGTTCGATGCGGCGGCGGGCGTCGCGTTCGAACAGCAGTTGGTGCCGTTGCTGGCCGCCGGCACGCCGCGCCTGATCCTGGACCTCGCCGCTGTCCGCTACATCGCCAGTGCCGGGGTCGGCCTGCTGGTCAGTTGCAACCGCCGTTGCGCCGCACGCGGCGGGGTGCTGGTCCTGGCGCGCCCCTCCGAGCCGCTGCGCGAGATCTTCATCACGCTCAACCTGCCGACGATCCTTGCGATCTGCAACAGCCTGGAGATGGCCAAGGCGCGCGCCGCCGGGTGATCCGCCCGCAGCGCACGTGAGTTGTCACTCGCCGGCTAGGCGTCACGATCCCGCCCATGCCTACGAGAATCGTCCCCGTCACCATCGCCAAGGGCGTCGTCATCGGCGGCCGCCTGCCCGTCCTGATCATGGGCCCGTGCGTCATCGAAAGCGAGCGCCACTGCCTGAAGATGGCGGCGCTGGTCAAGAAGGCGGCGGCCAAGGTCGGCCTGCCGGTGGTGTTCAAGGCCAGCTTCGACAAGGCCAACCGCACCAGCCACGCCTCGTTCCGCGGCCAGGGCCTGGCTGACGGCCTCAAGGTGCTGGCGCGGGTGAAGCGCGAGTTCGCCATGCCGGTGACCACCGATGTGCACGAGCGCGAGCAGGTCGCGGCGCTCGCTGAAGTTGTCGATCTCATCCAGGTCCCCGCCTTCCTGTGCCGGCAGACCGACCTGGTCGAGGCCTGCGCGCGTTCGGGCGTGGCCACGTCGATCAAGAAGGGTCAGTTCCTCGCGCCGCAGGACTGCGGCAACATCGTCGCCAAGTTCCGCCATGCCGGCGGCAACGGCCCGATCCTCATCGAGCGCGGTTCGTCGTTCGGCTACAACACCCTGGTCACCGACTTCCGCGCCCTGCCGATCATGCGCGGCCTTGGCGTACCGGTGATCTTCGATGCGACGCACAGCGTGCAGATGCCGGGTGGCCAGGGCACCAGCAGTGGTGGGGCCGGACATTACGCCCCGATGCTCATGCGCGCGGCCATGGCGGTCGGCGTCGAGGGCATCTTCCTGGAGACCCACGACCAGCCGAAAAAGGCCATGTCTGATGGGCCCAACATGATCCCGGCCAAGCACTTGGCGAAAGTTCTGCAGGATGTCCGGGCGCTCCACGACCTGCTCGGTCGGCCGGCTCCGCCGCAGCCCTTCTGACTCAGCGCGGATGGGGGCGCGGCGTACCATCGTGGATGAGAAGCGCCGTCCTCCTGGCTTGCGCCGCCCTCCTGCTGGCCGGTGAACCGCCTGATGCCCGTGCCCAGGCCAAGGCCTTGTGGCTGGAATCGGCCAAGGCCAGCGACGTGTGGACCTGTCTGCAGCTCGAAGCCTGGGGCCGGGATCAGCAGCCCGTGCTGCGCCTGAACCAGGTTCTTGAGGGCTCGGCCGTCTTCGGCGATCCGCTCTTCGCCTTTCCCAACCATGTCCGCGCCAGCTACGATCTCGGTGATCGCGTGGTCGTTCTCACCGATCATCGGGTACATGTGCTGGCGACCGATGGTCGGCCGCTGCAGCGCTCACAGATCCTCGCTCCGGCCAGCGAATTCCAGGACCTGTCGTGGGACGGGGCGGTCGCAGCCACCGGTCTGGCATGGCGTCATGACAGCGATCAGCCGTATCGTCTACGTCTGGGCAGCCTGCGGGTCAGCGACGGGGCGCGGTTGCTGGAGACGGATTGGACACTGAAGGTCGGCCAGCGCTGGGATGAACGCCTGTGCGTCTCCCCGGAGGGCACGGCTGTTGTGGTGCCGATCTTCTCAAGCCAGGCGGCCCTCGGTACGCCTCGGGCGTTGTGGATAGCGCGGGCGAAAGCCGAACTGGAGATCATCCCCAACGCCTGGTCGCCGATCGCCGTGGGACCGCAGGGGATCTGGGTGATGGCCTACATCGAAAAGACCCAGGCATTGATCCATGCCGGGAAACGTACACCGATCAGTTGGCCGACGCCCGGCCCGGGTGGCCTCGCTGCCTGCTGCATCGCCGACCGGCCGCATCTGGTGAAGACGGATGGCAGCACCGTGCCGCTGGAATCCGGTCTCGGACTAGGCAAGGGTCTGCGACTGGAATCGGTGGGAGATTATCTTGTGCTCGGCACGGGGCATGGCGCCAAGGTCATGTCGGCAGGGGATCTGCTGGGCGAGAATGCCGGGGTGGAAATCGAGCAGCCGGAGTCCGTCGCGCTGTGGCGCTGGACCGACTTGCGTGCGGATCCGGCGGCCAAGCCGTTGGCTACCTATGTCACGCCGCTCAGCCGGGCGCGTCAGTTCAGCGCTGCGCTGTGGCTGTGGGATGGGCTCACGACGGGCGTCGATATTCTCGATCTCAGCGGCGTCGCCCCGCTGCGCTCGCGCTACCTCGACGCAGCTGCCCCGGTGAAATGGGTGTGGACCTCGGCTTTTGCGACGGTTGTCATGTACGGGGAAGGGCGGCGGGCCCTGTACGACCCGGCCAAGCGCGAGATCTGGTCTGGAGTCAGCGAATCCGTGGTGGTGCAACGGCGGGATCTCGCCCTGGTCGGTCTTGCGGACAAGGAAGGGCCACGCTGGCAGTTGCATCGCCTGTCGTCACAGGCGGCCGAGCGCACCGTCGTGGATCTTGCCCTGCCTAGGCGTGAACTCGACGTCAATGTGGGCTATCGCATCCACGACTTCGCGATGGCACGGGCCGACGGCCAGTGGTGGCGGGTCGGTCTCGATGGGCAGGCCATCGACCATGGCCCCGATGAGGGGCCAGACGGTCAGGATCTGCGCCCACGCGCGTGGGGCTGCGCAGATCCATCTGGCCGGTGGTTCAGCGATGGGGCCCGCGTGTTCAGCAAGGAACTGGGTCGCCCAGTTGAGGTGGCAGGCCGGCTGGATCTGCAGGATGCCTGGCGTTTCGGTCCGACCACCATGCTGCTTGAGCAGGATCGCCGGGTGCTGGCCAGCGGTCGCAAGCGGGGTGAGTGGCAGGATCTTGGCCGGGTGCATGAGGCGGACGCCTTCGCCCTGGCCGGAACGACCGCAGTTCTCGCCGGCGGGGGCAGGCGGCAAGGTCTGCGCAGCATCCTGGCCGGTCCACGCCTGGGCGAGGTGTCCAGCGGTGACACCCAGGAGATGCCAGGTGGTCCTTGGCGGCTGGAGCGTGACGGCCGTTTCGTCGTGCCCAAGGGCAAGCAGTACCGCTGGGATGGTGAGCGGGTCGGTTTCTGGCCGGTGCGCCTGCGCAGCCCCGAGTCCTCGGGCCTGCTGGTCGTCGCGCGCTCGCTGCTCATCGAATTGACCCCCGAGGCGGCCAAGGTGATCGGGCGCTGAACCGTGATTCCTCCGTTCGATGTTCGGCGTTCGACGTTCGGCGTTTGAGAAAGTGAAGTTACATGATTCGTCGGGTTCACCATCTGGGTGACATTGTACAGATGCCGGAATCATGGATATCCTCTGCGGGACACCGAACGTCGAACGCCGAACGTCGAACCCAAAGGAGCAATGCAGGCTGAACGGGTTGCGCAGCGCGTCCTGCGCCGAGTGCGGGACACCGAACGTCGAACGCCGAACGTCGAACCCAAAGGAGCAATGCAGGCTGAACGGGTTGCGCCGCGCGTCCTGCGCCGAGCCTGCCGCCATGTCCGGACCGATCCCCGCCAGCGCGGGCGGCGAATTGCCGCGCTACGACCTGCCCGCCGACGCCGCCTACAGCCTGCGTCCGATCGGGGTGGTGCGTTCGGCGTGGAAGATGCGTCCGGAGGCGCCGCGTCAGGGCACCATCGATCCGGACGCCATGGCTTGCATCGTGCTGCGGCCGGGGCTGCAGAACGCGCTCAAGGATCTGGCCGGTTTCGACCGCCTGTGGGTGCTGGCGTGGTTCCATTGGACGCGCGGCTGGAACCAGCAACTGGTGCCGCCACGCGACCGGGTGAAGCGCGGCGTCTTCGCCACGCGCAGTCCCGACCGGCCGAATCCGCTCGGCCTCTCCTGCGTGGCGATCGTACGCATCCACGGTTGCCGCATCTGGGTGCGCGGCCACGATCTGCTCGACGGCACGCCGGTCCTCGACCTCAAACCCTATATCAGCGATTACGACGCCTTTCCCGGCGCGGCGCGCGGTTGGCTGGACGGGCTTACGGCGCCGGGGCCGGATCATCGGCTGCCAGAGCCGCCGTCAGCGCGCCGCGCGCCGCGCGGTTAACCGGATTCTCGGGAATGGCAGCGAGGAGCGCCGTCGCCCGCTGACGGGCGCGGGCCTCGGCGGCGGCGAGATCGGGTGAGCCGGCCCCGGCCAGACGCATGCGCGCTGCCAGGCGCAACGCCTCGGCATCGACCGGCAGGCGGTCGAGGTGACCGGCCAGGCAGGCCGCCGCTTCCTGCCGCTGTCCGCTCATTCCGAGGGCTCGGGCGCGTTGCAGATCCACCTGATCGAGCGGGCCGAGGCGCTCGCGCAGGCGGGTGAACTCCGCCAGCCGCGTTTCGCCGGTGGCGTTCTCGAGGCGGTGCGCCGCCCGTGTCTCGATCGAGGTCGCATTGCCGCCATCGCCGGCCAGTTCGCGTCCGATGAGAGCGGCCAGCATCAGTGCGGGCAGAACCGCCAACCACGACAGACGCGGCGACGGCAGAATGCGGGTATCGCCAGAGCGCCACGACACTGCCGCGAGCAGTGCCGTGCCCAGCAGGCCGCCCGGCGTCGCGAGGTGGCTTTCGACCAGGGCCAGGGCCGCCCACGCCGCCCACGCCGCGAGCAGCGCAGCGGCCTGCGCTTCACCGCGCCGCCGCCACAGCGGGGCGATGGTCGCCCACAGCGCCCATGCCAGCAGGCCGGCCAGCACCAGCCCGCCGTCGAGCAGGATCTGCAGCGGTTCGCTGTGCGCGTGTTCGGCGTAGCTCGGTACGCTCAGCCAGGCGGCGGCGAAGGAGGGCTGTTCGGGCAGCACAGCGATGGCCGAGGCCGTGCCGTGACCGATGGCAGCGGCAGGTCCGGCCAAGGCTTCGAGGGCTGCGTTCCAGATGTGCACGCGGAAAGCCGAGCCGGCGCCGAGCCGACCGGGATCGCCGACCCCGGCGATGGCGGCGAGCCACGCCGCGAGCAGCAGCGCCGCCCCGCCAACGATCAGCGGCAACTGCCATCGCGAGGGCAGGCGTAGGACCAGTGCTGTGGCCAGGGCGACGCCGCCACCCAGCCAGATCGCGCGGTTGGGATCGCCGCCGAGGTGACCGCCAGCGAGCAGTCCGCCGACCCCGCCCGCCGCCAGCGCAAACACCCACCAGCGCGCCCCGCCACCGTGCAGGAAGCGGGTCAGGCCGATCGCCACCAGCGGCAGCGCAGCGCCGACCGCGAAGTTCACATTGCCGAAGGGTGCTTCCTGGCCGAGGGCGAGGCTGACACCGAGCCCGGTCTGGGTGGCGGCGGTCAGCGCCAGGATGCCGAGGCCGGCGATCGCCAGGGCCGCTTCATGCGGGCCGTCATCGCGCGCCAGCCACCAGGCGCAGCCGAGTGCCGCGGTGAAGGCGGCGCAGCGTTCGACCAGCCACAGCAGGCCGAGTTCCGGCACCGGCGTCCACGCCAGGCTGGCGGCCTGCCAGGCGAGGGCGAGGAGCAGCGGCAGCGCGGCGCGCGGCACGGCGGTCAGACGGACGGCCAGAAAGCAGCCGACGACGAGCAGTAGCGCCGCCGACCGCCCCGGCTGCACCCCGGGATTCAGCCCACCCGCCCACCAGTACAGCCAGCAGCCGGGTAGCAGCAGGAGCGGAAGACAGGCGAGGACAGATCGCCTGTTCAACCTTGTTTTCCCCGTTCGGCGTTCGGCGTTCGGCGTTCGGCGTTGGCGGCAGTGTGGCTACATGGGCAGCCGGATTCACCTACGGGAAACCAAGCCAGGCTCAGGGAGCGCCTCTGCGGAACGGCGAACGGCGAACGTCGAACGTCGAACCTTAAGGGGCAATGCGGCTTCACCGGAACGCCTCCGGCACGAAGGCCGCATCGCTGGCCTCGTTCACCGCCAGGCCGATCTGGAACTGCATGACATCCTTGGGGACCGGCGGGCGCCAGTCCTTGAGGCAGGCTTCGAGGGCGGCGATCGGCTCTAGCTGCTCGACGCGGTGCACGCGGTAGGCCTTCACCGCCAGCGCCTCGGCGGCGCCCGGCGTGAGCCAGATCGGAATCAGGATGCGCTGCTCGGTGGTCGGCGTCTCGGGCAGGACCAGGCCACGACGCTTGCACAGCGAGCGGATCAGCGCCCAGCTTTCATCGGCGGTGGCGGTGGGCAGCAGGGGGATCTTCACATCGACGCGCCCCGGGCGCTTGAGATCGACCTCGATCAGGTCGGGACGGCTGCTGGCGAGGATCCACACCACTTTGCCGCGGTTCTTCGTCTCGCTCATCTCCTGGGCGAGCATGGCATAGACCCGGCCGCCGATGCCGCCGTCGTTGCCGCCCGCGTCGCGCTTGCCCAGCGACTGGTCAGCCTCATCGACGAAGACATAGCAACGGCCGAGCGCGCGCACCAGGCGGAAGATCTTCTCGAGGTTGCCCTCGGTCGAGCCGACCCACTTGTCGCGGAAGTTCTTGAGCTTCACCACCGGCACGCCGGCCTCGCCGGCCAGGCATTCGACGGTGTAGGTCTTGCCGGTGCCGACCGGCCCGCAGATCAGGTAGCCCATCGGCAGGGCCTGCAGGTCGTCCTTGCGCCACAGTGCGAGGTCCTGGCGCAGCCATGCCTTGACGCGTTCCATGCCGGCGAGGTCGTCGAGCGTCTTCTTCGATTCGATGAATTCGATCAGGCCACCGGCGTCGGCCTCGATCAGGCGCTTCTTCACATCGCCCAGGTCGCGCTCGGTGATCGGCTCGCTGCGGTGCTGGCGGGTGCGCACCAGGCTGTCCACCGAGGCCAGGGTGGCGCCGGCGAGGGCGCGGGCCGGGCGCGCCAGATCGCCGGCGAAGGGGGCCAGAGCCAGTGGACAGGCGCGGGTCAGCTCGCGCAGCGCACCTTCGATGGCCGTCGCGTCGGGCAGCGGCACCTGGACGACGCGGGCGCGGGGGTTCGTCGCGACCAGTTGGTGCAGATCGGACAGCGCCTCGGTGACCAGGAAGGTGGCGAGGCTGTGGGCCGACAGCAGGCCGTCGCTGGCCCAGTCGCGCATCAGCACCGCGACCGCGGCGATGTCGGCGCTGCTCCAGCCCTGGGTCGCCGGGGCGACGAGTTGCACGCCCGAGACGACATAGGCGACCTGCACCGTCTTCTGGCCGAGCTGCGCCAGGTTCGCGGTGTAGCGGGCATAGTGGGTCAGCCATTCGACCGCGGCGCGCGGCTGCTTGGGCAGGTTCTGGTCCTGCTTCCAGTGCGGCCAGTTCTCGAAGGCGGCACCGCCCTTGGCCACACGCACGCCATTGCCGACATCGTAGGTCAGCACGACATCGAAGCGCGACAGCAGGCTGCTGACCAGGTAATCGACCAGCGTGCCGCTTTCGACCGTGGCGCCCTTGGGCACGCCGAAGCGGTCAGCGACGTTGCCGTGCAGGATGAACTGGCTGCACGAACCGCTTTCGTAGCCGAGGGCGATCTCCTCGGCCCAGGCCGGGCGCGGCGGACGCGGCGGGGTGGCAGGCTGGCGGGGGGCGATGGCGTCGGTCATGGGGTTCTCATCGCAGGTTCGGTGTTCGGTGTTCGACGTTCGGCGTTCCGCAGGGCTGCGCGGTGAAACGGAATCGCCGTGTAGTCAGGGCTCGGAACGCCGAACGCCGAACGTCGAACACCGAACCCGCCATCACGCCCCCACCCCTCCGCGCCTCCGCGCCTCCGCGTGAGCCGATTCGAGGTCCGCAATGTCCGGCGCCGCCGCGCCGTAGTCGAGCAGGCCCGAGGCGAGTTCGACGTCGCTGGCGATGGTCACCGGCTGGCCCTGGATCGAGGCGTTCTCGCGCGCCAGCTCGACCTGGGCTTCGATGCGCGCGCGGTCGGCGGCGATCTCGGCGAGGTTGCGCAGGCGCTGGTCACGGTTGGCCAGACGCCGTGACAGGATCTCGCGCGTCGCCTGCTTGCTTTCGCGCACGCCATCGGTCGGTGCGCTGGCGATCTCGCTGTCGAGCACCGTAATGCGCTCGCGGATCGATGATTCCGGCTCGTCCCATTCGCCGCTTTGCAGGTTGGCCTCGGCGACCAGCAGCTTGAGATAGGTCCAGCGCAGCCGGGCCAAGGCGTCGCGGTTGCCCTCAAGGACGAAGGATTCTGCATGCGCTGACTGCTGCAGCTCCAGCACCCGGGCGCAGCCGGCCTCGACCTTGGCCAGGGCCTTGCGCGCCGGGGCGGTGAGGCGATCCAGCAGCGCCTTCTCACGGGCCGTCGCGTCGGCGGCGACGCGCGGCGCCGTCTCCAGCGCATCGACGACATTGCGGAAACGCTGGTTGGACACCAGCAGCCAGAGATAGCCCAGTTCGAGTCCGGCGCCGAGAAACCAGATCCCCGGGTTGATGAATCCGAGGATGCCTACCGCCGCCACCGCGACGAGGTTGAGCGGCACCGCCCCCAGGCCGGGCACATGCGGGCGGGCGAGGAAGGCGGCCTTCAGATACCGCCACACGGCCGATCAGCCCATCGTCTTCTGCGGCGCGGCCGCCGGGGCGGATTCGGCCAGCGGGTCGGCGCTCGTGCTCGCGGCGGCAGGGCTGGGCGCGATGGCCAGGCCCTCTTTCGCGGCGAAGTCGGCCAGGGCCTGGTCAGCCAGGGCCTCCTGCTCGGCCTCCTTGATCTTGAACTCGTCGGTGTTCAGCGAGTCGCGCGCCAGGCGGGCGCGGCCGGCGGCCTTGTTGCGCTCCTCCTCGACCATCTCCTGCAGGCGGTTGAGCGTGTCACCGCTGCCACCGACGGTGGTGATCATGCCGGCCGCCATCTCGTTGAGCTCGGCCATCGCCTTCTTCATCTTCATGTCGTCGATCGAGCTCTTGAGCGACTCGATCTTGGCCTTGGCCTGCGCCATCGACACGTCGCGCGCCTTGACCAGCTCCTTGTAGGTCTTCTCGGCGTCGGCGAGCTGGCGGCGGTTCTCCTCCAGTTCGCGCGAGGTGGTCTGCAGGCGCAGGGCGTAGTTGCCGGCCGCGCCGCGGTTGCCCGCCTTGAGGTGGGCGGCGGCCTTGGCGCGCAGATCGCGCTCCTCGACCTCCAGCTTCTTCACCTGGCTCATCAGCTTCTCGCATAACCCGGCATGGCTGGCGAGGCCCTGATTGAACTGGCCGATCTGCTTGCGCAGATTCTCCTTCTCGACTTCCAGCAGCGCTTCGGGATTGCGGCGTTCCATGCCGCTGACGAAGAGGCTGGCGAAGCCCTTGAAGAGGTTGCCGATGCGGGCGAAGAGGGACATGGGCGGCTCCGGATGGCCCCGGTGATAACGCGACCCCGACCGCTGGTCAAAGGCCATCGGTGTCCGGCGGACGGACGTGGTTGGACCATCACCCCGACCGGGCGACGGCACGATCGCCAGGGATTAGCGATCGACGGTGAAGGTCTTGCCGTCGATGGCGACGATGTCGCCTTCGGCCAGCTTGCGGCCGGGGCGGTCTTCGGCCTCGCCGTTGACCGTCGCGCGGCCTTCGCGCACCAGATGCTTGGCCTGACCGCCGGTGTCGGCGATTTGCACGACCTTCAGGAACTGCGCCAGGGTGATCGGCTCTGGGCCGCCCTTGGGCTTCGTCTGCTGGGCCGGCTGGGCCATAGCCTTGAGCGGCTGCTGGATGCCCGGCTTCTGATTAGGACCACGCATCGAGCCTCCCACGGATTTCACGCCATTTGGGTCGCGGCACCTGCGCACCGACCACCTCGACGGCGGCAGCGCCGGAGCGGCCCGCGAGTTCGCCGCACACATCCAGAGGCGCGCCGCGCACCAGCCCGGCGAGCAGGCCGGCCAGCCAGGCGTCCCCGGCACCGTTGGTGTCGATCGCCTTGGCCGGCTGGCCGGCGACGTGCAGGGCTTCGCTGCCCCGGCGCAGCCAGGCGCCTTCGGCGCCGAGCTTCACGGCTGCAAAGCGCACCAGCGGGGCGATCTCGTCGAGCGCGGCCTTGGGATCGCCGCCGCTCCACGCCGCGGCCTCGTCCTGGTTGAGGATCGCGCCGCCGACCAGGCCCTGGCTCATCAGCTCGGCAAGCACCGCCTGGTTGGCGCGCACCACCTCATGCGAGGCGAAGTCGAGGACCAGTTCGGCGCCGGCCTGGCGCGTCGCGTTGGCGATCGCGCGCACCAGCGCGTGGTCGTAGCACGAATAGCCTTCCATCACCACGAAGGCTGCGCCGGCAAAGGCTTCCGGCGTCACTTCTGCGGCGGACAGCGTCGCGGCGGCGCCCAGGCAGGTGCGGAAGGTGCGCTGCGCATCGGGCGTGACCATCGCCAGCACGCGGCCGGTGGGAGCGCCGTGGCGGGTGATCAGGCGTGCATCGACGCCCTGCACCGCCAGCGACATGCGCATGAACTCGCCCAGGTCGTCATCGCCGGTGCAGCCGATGAAGGCGGCGCCGATGCCGAGGTTGGCCAGGCCGGCGACGACGTTGCACGCCGAACCGCCCGGGGCCTGCGCCGGCATGCCGCCGTGCGCCTGCAGCATGCGCCCGATCTCGGCCGCCGAGACCAGCTCCATGCCGCCTTTGGCGCCGGGCACATGCTCGGTGAGGAAGTCGTCCGTCACCTGCACGCACAGATCGACCAGCGGCGAGCCGAGGCCGATGATCTGCGCGGCGCTCACTTCGACGCCTCGTCCATCATGCGCGCCAGCTCCATCAGCACGCCGGCACCGCTGCCCTGGATGGTGCGCGCCGGGGCGACCACCGCATCGCTGTGGAAGGCGAAGCGCGGCGGCGGGCTCTTGGCGAGGATGGCGAGGGCATCGAAGCCGCTCTGCGTGCCGAGGATGGCGTGGGTCGGCGCGCCGCTGGTCAGCCAGATCGACGCCGAGGACGGCCCACCGAGCAGGTCGAGGCGGCCGCTCTTGCCGGTCTGCTGGAAGTACTGCAGCAGTTCCAGCACGCCGCCCTCGACGATCGCGCCGGTGAAGGCGGCGCCCTGGGTGGCCAGGTCATTGAGCGAGAAGCCGGGGCCCATCGTCTCCTGGGCGCTGATCTGCGGCGCCTGCGCCGACAGCGAGCTGGGATCACCGCCCGGCGGCAGCATGTGCAGGCGGAAGACCTGGCCGCCGACCTGCATCTGGGTGCCGTCCTCCAGGCGGGTCGGCTGGGTGATGCGCTGGCTGTTGACGAAGGTGCCGTTGCGGCTGCCGAGATCGACCAGGGCCCAGCCATGTTCATCGGACCAGCGCAGTTCGGCGTGCTTGCGCGAGGCCAGGGCATCCTGGACCGGGATATCGACCCCGTCCTCGCGACCAAAGACGTAGGCGCGGCCGGGCAGCAGGCGGCGGGCCTGGCGCGAGGCCGAGACGATGAAGTAGCCGATGGCAGCCATGGTGGTCCCAGGCTAGGAAGCGGAGGGGAGTGTCCAGAACGGGGTGGGGGAAGGCGGTCGGTCGGAGGCCAGCGGCCAGCGGCTAGCAGCCAGCGGCCAACGGCCAACGGCCAACGGCCAACGGCCAACGGCCAACGGCCAGTAGCGATTGGCTTCTGGCTACTGGCTACTGGCTACTGGCTTCTGGCTACTGGCTTCTGGCTTCTGGCTTCTGGCTACTGGCTACTGGCGACATCCGGTCCATCGCGCCAGCGCGGCTCCTTGCTCCGCCTACCGTACCGCTCGTGCTCGGCGTCAAGGCGGACCGCTGCGCGGCGCGCTGCGCGCGGCCTTGACCCCTGCGCGCGAACGGTGCGGCAGGCTGCACAAGGAGCCGAAACATGGCACGATTCCAGGAACTTCGCGTGTGGCAGATGGCGAATAGGCAACTTACAGGAGTGGCGCGTGTGCAGATCCGCTTCGGGGATCTGGAGTCGCAACTGCGCCGCGCGGCGATCTCGGTGTGCAGCAACATCGCGGAAGGCGCCGGACGCGGATCCGACGCGGAACTCGCCCGGTTCCTGCGCATTGCGCGTGGATCCAACGACGAGATCGCAGCCCAGTTGCACATCTGCGCGGCACTGGGGACAGAAGTCGCGGAACTGATGCGCGTCAATGCCAGCGTTGGGAAGATGCTCAGCGCATTCATCGGTACGCTGCGCAGCCCGCCGTAGCGCCGGCTTCAGCCGGCACGGACGGCCGGGTTCACCCGGCCGAGCCGCTGCTGGCTGCTGGTGTCCCCGGTCGCCATGCCGCTGGATTCGCAGCATGGCATCGGGTAGCCAGGTAAGGACCGACCGTGCCGGACTAGCCGCAACAATTGACTCCAGACACGGGATATGAAGGCCCTACGGGGTAGACGGTATGGCGATCCGGAATCCATATCCCCGTCTGGCATAATCACGATAGGTGAAGCCACGGCTGGCTGACCGGCAGAGTTTGGGGACATCCTGGCAGTCGCCGCCTCTGATGACTATGTGGGTGCCGGTTGGCGGTCCAGGAGGGTCGCACTGTCGGGCTGGCGAATATGGTGCATACCAATCGGCACAGAGCTCGGCCACATTGCCGTGCATGTCATAGAGACCCCATGCGTTCATCTGCTTGAGTCGGACAGGATGTGTTTTCCCATCAGAATTCTGTTGGTGCCAGGCCATTTCGTTTATGTCGCCTGCGTGACTGCCTTTCGTCCCTGCGCGGCATGCGTACTCCCACTGCGCCTCGGTCGGGAGGCCGGCATTGAGTCCTGTAACCCTAGCGTTCATCCGCTGAAAAAATTCTTGGCAGGCATTCCATGAAATCGCCTCGATTGGAAGCCGGGGATTGTCAGTTTTTTCATTCGTGTGGTTTCCCATCATGGCAAACCACAAGCCCAGCGTGACCTCACTGTCTCCCAACCAGAAGGGGCGCGTGATCTCGACTGAATGCTGGGGCATCTCGTCGTCTCGACTCCCTGTCGTGGAACCCATCTCGAAGCTGCCTGCTGGGATCAGTCTCATGACCTGAGTTTGGTCTCCAACAGTGAGAATTGCCCGTGTGCCGGTGGCGTCTTGGGCAATGGTGGTGGCCCATGGCGGTTTTGGTGCCTTTAGCTCTGCGGGCTCAGCGGACCATAACAGATTCGCTAGAGATGGCACCAAAAGCAGAGTGACAGTGCAGAAAAGAAGCGATACGGGGGGAATGAATAACGCCGAGCTTATCATTCTACTTTCGCAGTTTTCGGTAGGAGTGTCTAAAGCAGGACATTCTGTTATGTCGTGTTTCCTCGCCTCATCTTCCGACATTTAAGCTGACTCAGTATTCTGTCGCCGGGCTCGTTGTTCACTTGGTTTGGACACCCAACGCTGGATGTGCGGCAATAGCGGCGCCAAGTTGTCGCCCTAGCAGTCTTCGCTGGCCCACCTCTACCTGGTCTTGCGACGCCTTTTCTATGGATTCCAACACACTGGCGGCCCGGCATGTAACAGCCCTTTCCGCCCCGTCGGTGGGCGCGATCGTCACTATGACATTCATTGCAACGGGAACCGTGCCGTTGAGCGTTCGTGTCACTGCTGTGCTGCTGCCATACGCAGCCTCATCGACGGTCAGTATCATCGTCACTGTGCCAGCTGGCGCCGGTTGAGTCGTGTCGGTCATGAGAGGGGCGCCATTGAGTCGCTTTTGAACCTCTAGTGAAAGTGCAGCGAGGACATCCTGATATCCGTCTACGATGGGGATGAGGCTCCCCACTTCCCCTCTATTGGCCTTGCAGCTAGTCACTAAACGCCAGGCGGGCAACGGTGGCGCGGAGGCTTCGTTCGCTAGCCGTTCTGCTACTGCGGTGGCATTCTCCAGTGCGGGTAGGGTATTGAGTTTATTGACCATCAGTTCGTACAATGTTGTAGACTGATCGCGCGCAAAACGGCGGAGATGTTGCTGATTCACCTGATCTGGCCCGGGTTTCTTTACGGAGAAGGAATGGGGGCCCTCAAGTGAAACAACATTCCGACGGGAACAGACTACGATGTTTGTTTCCATGGAGACAGGGACACCCTGACCAAATAGATCGTTGGCCCCACCATAGTTGACTCGCCCCCACACATTGGAAACGGTGATGGTCCCAGCGAACTGCTTGTCGCCAGATGGGGCCTTGTCCATGGCCACGATCGGGATGGGGGCGAAGCGATTGGTTAAGACATCAACAACGACATCGCGAAAGTCACGGGCCTCGCGATCATCTTTATCGACCGGCATCAAAACCACATAACTGCAGGCGAACGTCAGGGCTTGTTTGCGCTCTGAGGCTGCCCGTTCGACGGCTTCGGCGTCGGCAATGCGTTTCTCGGCAGTGATGCGCCCGGTTTCGTGCCACAGTTTTTTCAACGAGGCATCCATGCAGGCATCAATCAGTGTATCGGCAGCAGTTAATGATGCGCGGGATTCGGCGGTGGCCAATCGAGGCAGCGCCTCCTTGACGGCGATGCGGAACTTTCCGATTTGGTCGGCCCAGTGGGCTGATAGCGGGCGTCCGTCTTCAGCTTTGGCCTCGAGATCTTCGCCAAGCGCGTTTTTCGCAGCCGAGATGCCGGCGGCAGCGGAAGGCCAATCTCCCGTTGATATTGCGGCGATTACAACGGTCGATTTCGCGGCGCAGGACTGGAGTAGGGGCTTGGTGTCGGGGCCGCCGCATCCCAAGAAGGCCGATGACAGCACGATGGTCAGCAGGATGAAAAAACGCATGTTGAATGTGCTATTTGATGCTAAATCGGTTACAAGAGTTCGTCATCTGGCGCGCATTAGTCCGTCTTGACTCCGAGTAGGAAGCCAGATGCCAGATGCCAGATGCCAGATGCCAGATGCCAGATGCCAGATGCCAGATGCCAGATGCCAGATGCCAGATGCCAGAAAACGCCGTTCTCAGCCAACGCAACACCCTAGCCGCTGGCCGCTGGCCGCTAGCCGCTAGCCGCTGGCCGCCGGTGCAATGGGCTTCCAGCTTCCAGCCTCCAGCCTCCAGCCTCCAGCTTCCAGATTCCAGCCTATGGGCCCCGCCCATTGAGCTCGCTCTCCCCCGCATACGGCATGTCGCGTCATGCCGATTCCCGCCCCCGTCCTGCCCATCGCCGCCGATGCCGAGGTCAAACCGCTGGCCGAACTGCTGGAGACGGTGGCGCGTATCGACGGCTGGGGGCCGCGCGCCTGGCGCGAGGTGCTGGGGGTGTGGCGGCTGCCCAGCTGCGATCTCGGCATCGAGGAGCGCGAGGGGCCGCCGTGCGAAGAAGGGGGCGAGGTGCTGGCGACGGTCGCGTTCCGGCCGGCACGGTGGAATCGCACGCGTGACGCGGGCGATGCGGCGGCGGTGTGCGACTGGCTGCTGCGCCAGGCGCGTCGCGATCTGCTGCCGCGATTCGGCCTGCATGCGCGCACCCTCGATCCGGGGGCCTGCGTGCGCGCCACCAATGCCTGCCTGCAGCAGGGGGACGGTATCGCACTGCGTGTCGCCCTTCGCCTGCCCTTCGCCGGCATGTGCATCGATGGCGAGGCCTTCGCCCGGGCGATCGGGTTGCTCGGCCGCTGGTCGCGCGCGATCGTTGCCGCGCAGCCCGGCCTGGCGGCGCAGCGGCGCAGCGTGCGTATCCAGCGCGCGCTGCGCGCGGCCCTGCCGGCGCACGGGCTGGTCGCCTTTCTCGCCGATGGCAGCCTGCTGGCGCGCGATCTTGCCGACCGGCCGGATCCGCACTGCCGCGCGCTGCGCGCCCCTGCCAACCTCGCGGTGACCATCGATCTGGGGAAGCTCGGCCGGCATCGCGGCCTGGGCATCCGCAGCGGCGTCACCGCCATCGCCGGGGCGCCCTATCACGGCAAGAGCACGCTGCTGGCCGCGATCGCCGGGGGCCATGATGACCGGCCGCCGGGTGATGGGCGCGAGCGCGTGGTGGCGCTGCCCGGGACGATGCCGGTGCTGTCGGATGATGGCCGGCCGATCGTGCGCCAGGACCTGACGCCGTTTTTCCGCACCCTGCCGGGCGGCGAGGCCGCCGCGTTCACCACGCCGCGCGCCAGCGGCGCGACCAGCATGGCGGCGGCGGTGCTGCAGGGGGTGGCGGCCGGGGCGCGACTGCTGCTGGTCGATGAGGACAGCGCGGCAGCCAACTTCCTGTCGCTGCAGCCGGCCATGCGTCGGTTGCTTGGCCGCGATCTCGCGGGCGGGCGGACGCTGTCGGAATGCCTGCCGGCCCTCGCCCGGCAGGGGATCTCGACCGTGGTGGTGGCTGGCGCCTCGACCTCGGCCATCGCCAGCGCCGACCGCGTGCTGTTGATGCGCGGCTTCGCGCCGAGCGAGGCGACACGGGCGGCGCGCCGGGCCTGTGGGCGCCTGGCGACGGTGGCGAACCTCGCCCTGCCGGGGCGGCAGCTGGGCGGCGACCCCGATGCCATCCTCGGCCACGGCCACGCCCTGGCGGTGGACACCGACGATCCCGAACGCCCGCGCTTCGCGGGGCGCAGCGTTGATCTGCGGCGGGCCGGCTTCGTCCTCGATGCGGCCCTGGCGCGTGGCGCGGCACTTGGGGCGGCGTGGGCCTGCCGGCTGGCGGCTGGCGGCTGCCCGCTCGACGAACTCGGCCGGCGCTACGACGCCTGGCTGGCCGAGAACGGTCCGGCTGCGCCCGATCCCTTCCACGACGGCTTCCATGCCGTGGCGCCGTGGCCACTGGTCGCCGCGACGCTCGAACGCATTGCCGATCTGGAGTTGGCCTCGCTTAGGCCCGCGCGGCGCTGACCGCTTCGGCGATCGAACGCACCACCGTGCGGCAGGCGCGGGTCAGCATGCAGTTGGGCAGGCCGCCGTCCTCGCCGGGGCGGATGTCGGTGCGCACGCCGATGATCGGGATGCCGCGCGCGCTGGCCCAGCCGACCTCGAAGCAGGTACCGCTGTCAGGGTCGGCGCCGTCGAGCACCGCCACTACCAGGGTCGCTTTGGCCAGATTATCCAGGCAGGCGCGGTAGATGCCGGCGAAGTCGGCCGGCGGGCCGGCGAAGGGGGCGCAGAAGTCCTGTGGCACCGCGACCTGATGCCCCGCGGCACGCAGTTGGCGGGACAGTTCGGCGTTGAAGGCCATTTCGGCCTGGGTGAACAGGGGGGCGGCGAGGTAGATCATGGAGGGACGCTGGTGAAGGAGGGGCGGGGGCAAGCGTCGGCTGGCCTGCGCGGCGCGGGCGGGGGCGCCCGCGGTCCGGTCGGGCGGGGGCGCCCGCGCTCCTGTCCCGATATGGCCCCTTGCCGCCCCCTCCCTGCCACCCTACAGTCCGCCTGACCGGCGCCTGGCGCCAGGAGGACGGAATGCTGTCGTTCGGCCAAAGCAAAGCGGTCATCGGTCTCGATGTCGGCTCCTATGCTGTCAAAGCGGTGGCCCTCCAGGCCAATAAGGATCGCATCACCCTGCAGGGCTTCGCCAGCGCGCGGATCGACAAGCAGGAGGTGGGCGAGGTGGTCAAGGCGGTGATGGCCCAGCTGGGCGTGAAGACCAAACGCATCTGCACGGCGGTGTCCGGTCGCTCGGTGATTGTGCGCCAGGTCGAGACGCCCCGCCTCGAGGGGCCGGCGCTGCAGCAGCACATCGCCCATGAGGCCGACAAGTACATCCCCTTCGGCAGCGAAGAGGTCATCATCGACGCGCAGCCGCTGCCCGATCCGGACGGCAAGAAGCCGGACAATCTCGCGGTCATGCTGGTCGCGGTGCGCCGGTCGTTCGTGTCCGAGCACCTCGCCCAGCTGAAGCTGGCCGGGGTCGAGCCCGAGACGGTCGATGTGGACGTCTTCGCCCTCGCCAACTGCTACGAGGTCCTTGGTCCGCCGACCCCGCCCGAGGCCGAGAAGAAGGCTGCGGCGCTCATCGACATCGGCGCCGCCAAGAGCAACATCGCCATCGTCCAGGGCAACCGCCTGTTGTTCACCCGCGAGGTCTATCTCGCCGGCAACGAGATCAGCGAGGCGATCGGCCGCACCCTGTCGGCTGAACCCGAGGACGTCGATCGGATGAAGCTCGCGCCCGGCGAGACGCTCGACCAGTTGCTCGACGCCGCCCAGCCGGCCTTCGAGGATCTGGCCAACGAGATCCGCCTCAGCTTCGATTACGTCGAGGGTCAATTCGACTGCGAGGTCTCGACCGTTGTCCTGTCGGGCGGTTCCGCCCAGCTCGCCAACGCCGCCGCGATCCTCGGCAACCTGCTTGGCCGTCCGGTGCACGTCTTCGATCCGCTCGCCGGTCTCGATCTGGTGCCGAGCCGCTACGACATCCACGGTCTGGATGCCAACAGCCCCGGCCTGGCGGTCGCGCTCGGGCTCGGCCTGCATCTGCTGGATTTCGGCCAGAAGGGCCTGGGCGGCAGCCAGAGCCATGCTTGGCAGCCGCGCCAGGGGCGTGGCGACGGAGCAGCCCCGGTCGCGCCGGTGGCGGCAGCCGCCGTACCGGACCAGGGCGTCGCTCCATCCCCCGAGCCGGTCGCCCCGGCCCCGTCGCCGGTGTACACCCCGTCACAGGGCAGCCCGGTGATCTCGCCGGCGCCGATGCCGACCCCGGCCCCGTTGTTCATCACCCCGGCCGGCGGCATCCCCATGGAACCGCTGCCCCCGACCCTGAACGTGCCGGCCCCCAGCATGTTGGCTGCCCCGGTCGCGTCCGCCCTGGGTCCGCCGTCCCCCCTCGCCCCCAGCGCCCAAAGCGAACTGCTGCTGGGTGAGAGCGGCGCGACGCGCAGCGGCCTGCTGGTGGTGCTGGATGACGACCAGGAGATGCCGCCGCAGCTGGCTTCCGAGCGCATCTCCAAGTCGGACAGCGGTAGCACCTCGCGCGGCGGCACGCGGGCGATCCGCGTCGAGGGATTCGCCGAGGAAACCAAGGACGAGGATGGCGAGGGCGCGGGCTTCAAGCTGCCCGATCTCCCGCCCATGCCGCCCAAGGCCTGAGCCCGCGGGGATCGCGCGCCAGCGGCGCGCGATCCCAGGAATACAAAAACCCGGGGCGATGGCCCCGGGTTTTTGCGTTGATCGGCCGCAGACGACTCAGATCGCTTTGGCGATCTGCTCGGCGGTCAGCTTGGTGAAGGGGCGGCCGACCTGGCGCGCGACCCAGCTCTGGGCGGTGGCCGAGAGGGGCTTGCCGGCGGCGAGCTGGGCCTTGATCAGGGCCTTCACGCGGACATCGCGACGGGCCGTCTCTTTGACGGTCGAGGGCGCGTTGTAGGCCTTCACGACGGCCCGGTTCTTCTTCTCGCCTTCGAGACGACGGTGGCGGTAACGATGCTGGCCGCGGGCCATGGCAGACTCCGTTTGGAAAGGTCGCGCAGATTGCGAGGTGGGACGGTCAGGTCAAGCGTCAGGATCGGGGCTGACCGGCAGGACGGCGTTGTGATAGACCTCCTGGACATCCGGATGGTCGTCGAGGTCGTCGAGCAGGTCCTGGACCTGCTCGAGCACGCTTGGGTCCTTCAGATCGACGTTGGTCTCCGAGAGACGGGTCAATTCGCTGCGCACGACCGCCAACTTGGCGACCTGCAGCGCCTTGAGGATGGCGTCGTAGTCGCGCGGTTCGGCGAGGATCTCGATGCCGCCGTCCACCGCACGCAGGTCGAGGGCGTCGGCGCCACCGGCCAGCAGGGCCTCCATCACCGGGGTGTCGTCGGGGGCGGTGACCAGAAACACCGCCCGCGGCTTGAACTGCCAGGCGACGCAGCCGGGCGCGCCGATCGCCCCGCCGTGCACCTC
This sequence comes from bacterium, assembly GCA_020047915.1. Classification (GTDB taxonomy): domain Bacteria; phylum Planctomycetota; class UBA11346; order UBA11346; family UBA11346; genus UBA11346. The sequence continues at coordinate 26,172 of JAIFND010000215.1, forward strand.
GAACATCTTCTTCAGCTCGGGAGCGGTGCGGTTGCGGTTGTCGGTCGTGGCTTCGACCACCACGGCCACGCCGCCCGGGGCGTAGCCTTCGTAGGTGAGCTCGACCAGCTGCTTGCCCTCGGACCCGATGCCCGAGGCCTTCTTGATCGCGCGCTCGATCGCCTCGTTGTTCATCATCGCGGCGCGCGCCTTGCTGAGCGCCAGGCGCAGGCGCGGATTGTCAGCCGGGTTGGGGCCGCCACCGGACTGCACCGCCATGGTGATGAGCACGCCCATCTTGGCGATGACCGCCGCCTTCTTCTGGTCGGCGGCATCCTTGTGGTGCTTGATGTTGTGGTATCGACCGGAGCGCAGGGCCACGGGGCGTCACTTCTTCTTGGCGGGTTTCGGTTCGGCCTTGGGCTTGTCGGCCTTCGGCTTCTCAGCCTTGGGCTTGTCAGACTTCGGCTTCTCGGCTTTGGGTTTCTCAGCCTTGGGCTTCTCGACCTTGGCGGTCTTGGGCTTTTCGGCCTTCTCCGGCTTCTCGACCTTGGCGGTCTTGGGCTTTTCTGCCTTTTCAGCCTTGGGCTTCTCGGTCTTCTCGACCTTCTCGATCTTGCCCGTCTTCGGCTTGGCGACGGCCTTGCTGGGCTTGTCCATGCCGAGCGGATCCGGCTGGTCCCAGCCGAAGGCGATGATCTGCGGCTCGTCCTGACCGGCTTCCTGGTAGTTCTGCACGTGTTCGCGCAGGACCCGCGACAGGCGGTCGAGGCCTTCGATGTCGAGCGACTCTTCGATGCGACGCTGGGCCTGCTGCAGGGTCCAGGCCTTGGGCGCGCCGCCCAGGAACTTGGCCAGACGCAGCTGTTCCTCGTCGCACGGGAAGACCTTCAGGCCGACCGCAAGCAGCAGGGCACGATCGACGAAATCGCGCCGGATGTTGCTGGTCTCGGGCAGGGCGCGCAGCGTCTCGATGCCGTCGCCGGCCAGCGCCTCGCGGATGTCCATGCGGCGGAAGGCGGTGTAGAGGTCGGCAAGCAGGTGGCGCAGGTCTTCGGCCTTCTCGCGCACCTTGGGATAGCGGGCCCCGAGCACGTCCTCGATCTCGCGGATGGTCGCCACCCGCATGTCATTCCAGTCGATGAATTCGTCGCGCAGCCGCTTGGTCGCGTCGCGGGCCTGGCGTTCAGGCACGCCGAGTTCCAGGATCTGGACGACCAGGGCCTCGATGACGTCCTCGTAGGCGGCGTGCTTGCGCCGGCCGTAACGCGTCTCCAGCGCCTCGATGACGCGGTTGAGATCGGTAACCAGTTCTGCGTCTGGTCCCGCGGCAGGCTTGGCCATGCGGCTGCTCCGGTGAGAAGGGCCGCGCAGGGTAGCGGGGCAGGGGGGGCGGTCAATCGGAGTCGGGCGTTGGGCCATCCGAATGGCTCGGACGCATGTTGACCCCCCGGCGCGGCCGGCGAAGGTGAAGCCTGGATGCCGACCTCAGCAGGCAATGACCAGACCAGACCGACCGTCCCGGGGGCGGTGCGTCCCAACGACGCCACCGTGGTCGCCGACCTGTCGGCGGGTACCGCCCCCCCCGCCGACATCAGTTCGGCCATGACCCAGGTCGGCCCGGCCCGTCAGGCCGGGGTTCCGGCGCACGACATCCAGGACGCCATCCCGACCCACGTATCCGATCCGGCGCGGACGCCGTCCGGCACCGACGTCACCAATCTGCACGTCGGACCAGGCAAGCCCGGCGCCGCCGAGGGCACCCATCTCGGCGAGGTGTGGGGCGACTTCCAGTTCAGCCGCCTGCTTGGCCGCGGCGGCATGGGCGCGGTCTATCTCGGCAAGCAGATGTCGCTCGACCGCCAGGTCGCGATCAAGGTGCTGCCCTCGCATCTGTCCGAGAACGAGAACTTCCGCGAACGCTTCCAGCTCGAGGCCAAAGCGGTCGCGAAGATGAGCAGCCCGCACGTGGTGCAGGTCTATGCCGCCGGCATCCATCTCGGGCACCACTACTTCGCGATGGAATTCGTCGATGGCGACGATCTCTCGCGCCGGTTGCGCGGCGGTTTCAAGCCGTCCTACCGGCAAGCCCTGGAGCTGGTCGTGCAGGCGGCCAAGGGGCTCGCCGCGGCCGGCGAGCACGGCATCGTGCATCGCGACATCAAGCCGGGCAACATGATGATCGACCGCAAGGGGTCGCTCAAGATCATGGACTTCGGCCTGGTCCGCCTGGCCACCGCTGCGCACTCGCTGACCATGAGCGGCACGGTGATGGGCACGGTCAGCTACTTCAGCCCCGAGCAGGGCCGCGGCGAGCCGTGCGACCAGCGCACCGACCTCTACGCCCTCGGGGTGGTGTTCTACGAACTGCTGACCGGCCGCCTGCCCTTCACCGGCGAGAACGCGACCTCGGTCATCTACCAGCACATCCACAGCGCGCCCAAGCAGCCGCGCGAGCTGGATCCGAACATCCCCGAGCACTACCAGGCGGTGGTCCTGAAGTGCATGCAGAAGCGGGCCGACGACCGTTATGCCTCGGCGGCCGAACTGCTCAGCGATCTCGAACGCCTGGCCGCCGGCCAGCCGCCGGCCATCGCGCTCGAGCGGCCTGACCTGTTGCAGACCGGAGCGACGATCATCGGGACGCGTGGGCTTGGTGCGCCGGCTGGGGCCGCGTCCGGGCGTGGCCGGGGCGTGAAGCTGGTCGGCGGGGTCGCCGGTCTCGTCGCCGTCGCAGCCGGCGCCTGGTTCGTGCTGCGACCGGCCGAGCCACCGCCGGAAGCGCCGCCCGTCGAGGCGCCCGTCGTGGCCGTTCCGCCTCCGGCCAGCCCGCCGCCTGCGTCGGTCACCCCCGCGACCGATCCCGAGGTCAAGGCGATGCTCGCCAACCTCTCGCGCCGCGCCGAGCTGGACCAGGCCCGCCGCGATGCGATCGCCGCCGCCGAGGCGCTGCTTGCCGAGGGCAAGGCGATCGAGGCCGAAAAGGCCCTGGCCGATCTCGCCACCCGCGATCCCGGCGACCAGCAGATCGCAGCGACCCTGCGGCGGGTGCGTGCGCTGCGCGAGCAGGGCGAACGTCAGGCGGCGGCCGCTGCTGCCGTCGCTGCGGCCCCGCCTGTCGCGGCCCCCGTCCCGGGCGAGGATCCGGCGCTGGCCGCCGCCCGTTCGGCGATCGGGCGCGGCGACCTGCCCGAGGCGCGCCGCATCGTCAACGTCAACCGCGGCCTCAAGTCGGGCGATCCGGCCTGGGCCGAGGCGGCCAAGGCGCTGGATGCCGCCGAGGGGCGCCAGGCGCTGGCCGAGGCGACCGTCGCCTTCGATCGCGGCAATATCGAATTCGCCGGCACCGCGGCGGCGAAGGCCAAGGCGCTGATCCCGGATGACCCCGGCCTCGCCACCCTGCTGCGCCGCATCGAGGAGGTCGAGGGCCAGCGCAAGCAGCGCGAGCGGGTGCTGCTGGAGTCCGACAACCTGCTGACCGAGAACCAGCCGGCCAAGGCCGAGGAGCTGCTGACCGCGCTGGTCGCGAGCTTCCCCGAGGATGCGCAGGTGGCCAACGCCCTGCGTCGCGCCAAGGCGGCGCGCGAGAAGGCGGACGCCCTCGATCGCGCCGTCGCCGAACAGCTCGCCCAGGGCACCGCCTCGCTCGAACGCAACGATCTCGATGCCGCCCAGCTGTCGTTCACTGCCGCGCGCCAGCTCGATCCCAAGAACGAGGTCGCTTCGGCCGGCCTCAACACCGTGCGCGAGCGCAAGGATGCGATCGATGCTTCGCGCAAGCGCGTCGAGGCGGCGCTGGCGGTGCGCGACCTCGCCACCGCCGAAACCGAGCTGGCCGCGCTGCAGCGCCTCGCCCCGGGAACGCCGGCCGCCGTCCTGGCGGCCAGCCAGATCAGCGCCGCCAAGGTCGTCGAGGCCGAGGCGCGCGCCAAGGCCGAGGCGCTGGAGCGCGTCCGCCAGGACCGCGCCAAGCTGCTGGCCACCCGGCTCGACGATCTCGCCCTCGCCATCCCGCTGCTCGCCACCGAGCTCGACGCCTTCGTCGCCGAGGCCGGCCCCGAGCGCGCCGAACTGCCCGACCTGCACCGCCGCCTCGACGACCGGCGCAGCCGCGAGGCGAGCGGCGCCCTGCTGGCCGCGCTCGATGCCGGCTTCGCGGCCCGTGATGCGGCGGCGATCCAGGCCCAGTTTAGCGAGGGCCAGACGGGCGGCACCCAGCTGATCGAATTCATGGCCATGCCCGGTGCACGGCTGACCACCAGGCTGACCGGCTTCGCGCGCAACGGCGAGGCCGCCTTCGCCACCGTCGAGCTGACCCATGCCATGGACGAGGCTCCCGAGGAGCGTCTGACCGCGCGCTGGGAACTGCGCCGCAGCGCCGGAGCCTGGCGCATCGCCAACGCCGTGATCGAACCTGTCGCCGAAGGAAGCCGATGATGAAGCTCCGCACCGTCGTTCCGCTCCTGCTGTCGGCTGCCGTCGGCGCCGCCGAGCTGCCCTTCGGACTGGTCGAGAAGGTTGAGAAGGATGCCGTCCAGGTGCGCTTCGATGCCGCGGCCCGCGTCGCCTTCGGCCAGATGGTCGCCCTGTTCGGACCTGGCAGCGTGACCAAGCATCCGCTGACCGGCAAGGTGGTGACCGAACGCCGCAAGCTGCGCGCCAAGGGCCAGGTGGTCGCGGTCGCCGACGGGTTGACCCGCCTGCGCATCCTGTGGCGCGAGGCCGAGGCCGTCCCCGAGGCTGGCTGGGACGCGGTGCCGCTGCCTGGCGAAAGCGCGCCCAACGCACCCCCGGCGCTGACCTCCAGTCCGGCGGCGGTGAATGCGGCGGCCGGCGCCACGATCGCGATCAAGCTGCCGGTCATCGATCCGGATGGCGACGTCCTGTCCTTCACCTGGGAGCTGGTCGGCGCGGCCGGGCGTTGCGGCCGGCTTGACGCCCGCGCCACGGCCCTGCCCGAGGTGACCTGGATCGCGCCGGGCACGGCTCCGGAAGGCGGCATCGCGCTGAAGATGACGGTGCGCGACCCGCTCGGCCAGGAGCTGTCGGCCAGCCTCGCCCTGGCCGTGCAGGGCGCCGATGATCCGCGCCGGCCGCGCAAACAGTTCGCCGCCCTCGGCGCCGGGCAGGACCCCGCCTGGAACCAGCTGGAACGCTGTGATGACGGCAGCTGGATCGGGATCGATGATGGTGGCCGGGTGCTGCGCTGCGGTCCCGGCTGGCAGCAGCCGGTGGTGGTCAATTTCGCCGAAGCGATCCGCCGGCCGGTCGCGGTCGCGGCGCGCGGCCGTGAGATCTACGTCCTCGACAGCGACAAACTGGCGGTGCATGTGCTCACCGAGGCCGGCCAGCCGCGCCGCGTCCTGGGTGGCCTGTCCCAACCGAGCGATCTGGCGGTGGCGACGGACGGCAGCGTGTTCGTCGCCGACCAGCGCGCCGGCGGGGTCATGGTGTTCGATGCCGGGGGCCGCTTCCGCGCCCGCGCCGGCCGGGTCGGCGATGACGGCTTCGCCCAGGTCGGTCGGGTCTGCGCCACCGCCGATGGCGGGGTCTGCGCCCTCGATGGCCAGTCGCGCCGGGTCCACCGCTTCGACCGCGATCTGCGCCGCCTCGACACCTGGACGGTGACCGGCGATCCCAACCTCGCGGCGGTCGATCTCACCAGCCATCCACGTGGCCTGCTGGTGCTGCTGGCCGACGGCACGGTGCAGCTCTATGGCGCCAAGGGCACGATCATCGAGACCTGGAAGCCGGCCTCTGCGGCCGGTCTGGCCGAGGATCTCGGCACCGCCACCGCCCTGGCGTGCGAGCCGGGCGGCGAGGTTGTGGTCTTGTACGCCAACGGCTTCGCCGCCCGTCAGGCCGGCGATGGCCGGGTGCTGGGGATGCGCGGCCCTTCGCTGCAGCGCACGACCACCGCCTGGGCCGCCGACGGCCTGGGCCGGCTGATCGGTCTCGATGTCGATTACGGCCTGATCACGGTCTATGACGCCGAGGGCTGGCGGACCAACCGTCTCGGCGGCCGGGCCAAGACCGGTGGCCCCTTCGGCGAGGCGGGGGCGATGGCGGTGTCGCCGGATGGCGCCGCCCTGGCCGTCCTCGACGTGGACAAGGATACGGTCGTGCGCTTTGACGGGCGCGATTGGCGCAAGGCCCCGCTCCAGTTCGGTGGCAACGGTTCGAACAACGGCCAATTCAAGGCCCCGATCGCCGTAGCGATGGACGAGGCCGGGCGTACCTATGTCCTCGACGAGGATCTCTACCGCGTGTCGGTGTTCGATGCCGCCGGTCAGTTCCTCTTCGTCTTCGGCGAGCGCGGCACCGCCCCACATCAGTTCGACGAACCGCTTCTCGTCGCCGTGTCGGCGGGTGGCGATGTCGCCTACGTGTTCGACGAGGATCGCTACGAGGTGAAGAAATTCGCCCTCGACCACCAGGCGCGCAGCGCCAAGCACATCGCAACCTCCGGTGGCAAGGGCTCCGAGCCGGGCCGTTTCCGCTCGGCCGTCGCCATGCGCACAGACCGCCAGGGACTGCTGCACATCCTCGACACCAGCCGGGCCGACTGGCAGGTCCTTGATTTCCGCGGCCAGAGCCTGCTGCCGCTCGCCGCCCGTCCGCTGGCCGAGATCCTGCGCGGGGCCGAGACCCTGGCGGTATCGCCCGATGGCACGGCCTGGCTGGGCGGGGCCGGGGCCCTGGTCGGCCTGCGCTGATCAGGTGTCCACCGGGGCTGCGGATTCGCCGTGTCGGCGATCCGCGGCCGCTATCCTGGGTGGCATCGCGGACAAATCCCCGAGAACCCTTCCCCGCCGCCCCCGTTGATCCTGGTGGGCGGTGCCATCCGTCCGCTGGAGCCTTCCATGTTCAACCTGCCTGGCCGTCAGCCCCCGCCGTTCAGCCTCGACCGCAAGACCATGGCGCAGGCGGCCCAGCGCCGCCAGTTGTCGCGCACCGAATGGCGCATGCTCATCTTCCTGCCGGTGCTGCTGATCGTCATCGCCTGGACGATCTACGACTGGCGTGGACGGATGGGCCAGGCGATGGATCTCACGCTCAATCCGATCCCGGCCGAGGCAAAGCTGACGCCGATGGGCCGGCCGCTCTACGAGGCGCTGCCTGCCCTGCCCGGCGAGGCGGAGATCGCCGAACTGCGCGGCACCGCCCGCGAACTGATCGCCATCGGTTCGCCGGTGCCGCTGACCGCCAGCGGCCTGGATGCCATGACCCTGGCCTGGGCCGAGGCCAGCCTCGACCTGGACCGCCAGACCCCGCCCCTGCCGCAGCGCCTGGCGGCGCGCGAGCTGGTGCTCAGCGACCACGTCCGGCTAGGCACGCCGCTGATCGTCGAAGGCCAACTGGAGGACCGTCTGCCCGCGCCGGTGGCCGGTTCAGAGCGTCCGTGGCAGCGTCTGCTCGTCGCCCTGGACGAGGGCCAGTTCGTCGAGGTCGTCTCCGATGCTCCGGCGGCGGCGCAGTTGCCCCTGGGCCGGCCGATCCGGGTGACCGGACGGCTGCTCGGCTATGGCGATCTCGCCACCGCCGGCGGGGGCAGTCAGCACCTGCCACTGATCCTCGGCCGCGCCCTGGTCGAACCGGCCGCACCCAATCAGGCCGGCGATGCGTTGGCCGAATACCAGCGCGCCTGGAGCCAGCCTGACGGGTTGTATGCCGGTATCGACGATGCCCGGCTGTGGGTCGAGACCCGGCCCTACTACTACCTGCTCGGCCAACTGCTGCGCGAGCGCAGCACGCCTGCGGTGCTGGCCGATGCTCCGGACGGCAACCAGGCCGCCGATGACGTCCACCTGCGCCCCGACGAGTTCCGCGGCAAGCCGTTCCGCATCACCGGCTACGTGTACCAGGCCTGGGAGGACCAGGACGTCAAGCGCGACCAGCCCTTCGGGGTCGGCCGGGTGGTGCGCGTGATGCTGTGGCGGCGCGACATCGCGCCGGTCACGGAAAGCCTCGACGGGGTCGAGACGCGCAAGATCCGCCAGGTGCTGCGCCTCTACGAGTGGGCCGCGGTCACCGACCAGCCGCTGCCCAAGCGCGGCGACTACCTCACCACGACGGGGCGTTTCCTCAAGAAGCGCGCGATCGCGGTCGATACCGATCCGCTACGCGACCAGGCCAACAACGTCCAGCGTCAGAGCGACCGGGTGTACACCTGGCTCTACGCCACCGGCCCGTGGCAGGAGCTGGAGGGACCGGCGACCTACAACCTCGGGGCGCTGGGCTGGGTCAGCGGCGGCATCGCCTTCGTCATGCTGATCCTCGGCGTGTACTGGTGGCGCCGCGAGGCGACCTCGCTGAGCATGCAGCAGCGCACCCAGTTGGCGCGTGCCCAGCGCGCCCGCATCCACGCCGAGCGCCAGGCCGGCAAGGCCTCTAGCCAGCCGGCCAGAGACGGGCAGGCTCCGCCGTCGCCATGACCGCATTCGACCTGCCCCTCGTCTTCGCTCCCGCCTATCATGTCCTGGTCTGGGGAGGCCGGCGTATGGCGCGCTGGCGCCGCGACCTGCCCGAGGGTCCGGTCGGTGAAAGCTGGGATCTGGCCGACCATCAGCGCGGCATGAGCGTGGTCGCCGAGGGTCCGCTGGCCGGGCGTACGCTGGGCGAGCTGACCCGCGCGCACGGGCGCGAACTGGTCGGCGCGGCCTGGGATGGCGGCGAGTTCCCGTTGCTGGTCAAGCTGATCGACGCCTCCGACCGCCTCTCGGTGCAGGTGCATCCCGATGACGCCTTGGCGCGCAGTCTCGGGGTCGGCACGCGCGGCAAGACCGAGTGCTGGCTGGTGCTGGAAGATAACGGCGAACTGTTCGTCGGTCTGAAGCCTGGTGTCACGCGCGCCGCCTTCGAGGCCGCACGTACCGCCGGCATGGTCGCCGATTGCCTGCAGCGCCATGTCGTCGGCGATGGCGACTTCGCCTTCCTGCCGGCGCGCACTGTCCACGCCCTGGGCACCGGCACCCTGATCTACGAGGTGCAGCAGACCTGCGACGTCACCTTCCGGGTCGATGACTGGGGTCGCGTCGGTCTCGACGGCAAGCCGCGCCAGTTGCATGTCGAGCAGTCGCTGGCGACCATCGACTTCTCCGGCGAGACCGGCGGCGGGGTGTGCAACCCGCCGTTCAGCGCCTGCCGCGCCGGTGGCACCATGCGCGAACTCGCGACCTGCCCCTATTTCCAGGTCGAGGAGCGCCGCGCCGCGCAGACCAGCGGTGGCGGCCACGGCGGCTTCAGCATCGTCACCTGTCTGCACGGCTCGGGCACCCTGTCCACCGCCGCCGGAGCGGTGCGCCTGCAGCCCATGCGCACCTGCCTGGTGCCCGCCGCCGCCGGACCGTGGCAGGCCCTCGCCGACGCCGGCGAGCTGCGCCTGCTGATCGCACGCTGAGCCTAAACCCGGCGATAGCGGTCACACAGAGCACCAGAGTGACCAGAGGGGAAATGCTTTGCATGGTACATCGACATGCACCGTCCGGGTGAAAATCCTTGTCTTGACCTCTGGTGGCTCTGGTTCTCTGTGTGAAATGCTGCGTTTAGGGTGAAATCTTGCTGCGTCTAAGGTCACCCGTAGGTGATAGGTAGGGCCTGCGCCGCCACCGCCGGATCGATGTAGCCCTTGCGTACCCGGCTGACCAGCATGTCGCGCATCGAGATCATGCCGTGGCGCGCGGCGATCGCGGCGATGGCGCGCTCTTCGCGTTCCTCGCCCAGCTCGCTCCAGAATTCCTGGGTTGGCGCAAAGCTTTCGTAGGCGACGGTGCGGCGGCGCCCGCCGCTGGTGGCGCAACGTTCGCAGCCGCGGCTGCGGTAGAAGGGGCCGGGATCGGCGGCCAGTCCCAGGCGGGTCAGGTCGCCGGGTGCGGCGCGGTAGGGCTCGCGGCAGGCCGGGCAGGTCAGGCGCACCAGGCGGGGGGAGACGATGCCGCGCAGGCTGCGTGCCAGCACGCGCTGATCGAGGCCCATCATCAGCAGGCCGGCGATCGAATCGGCAGCGTCCTCCCACATGAAGCTGGCGAGGATGCGGCGGCCGCTGGCGGCGGCCTGGAACGCGTCGCGCGCCGTGTCGCGATCGCCCAGGCCATCGACATCGAGCATCAGCAGCAGGTCGGGATACTGGCGCAGCGCCAGGCGCAGCGCGTCCTGGCGGGTGGTGCGGTGATCGACCTGCAGCTGCGCGATGTCCTCGGCATCGACATGCGTCTCCTCTGCGACCGCGACGGTCAGCATGTTGGGCAGGTCGAGCAGGCCGAGCAGCCCGCCCACCGTCTGGCCCTTGCCGCTGCCGGCCGGTCCGGCGACCGCGACCAGCCCCGGCGAATCGACCAGCCAGTCGCGCCATTGCCGGACATGCGTCGCGGTGAAGCCCTGCTGGATGAGCTGGGCGTGCGGCTTGACCAGGCCCATCAGGCGCAGGGCGGCACGCGGCCCCTGCAGGGTCGGCGCCAGGGTCAGCTTGGCCTGGCGGCGCTGGTGGTCGTGGTCGAACTCGACCACGCCTTCGATCGGCCCGTCGGCATCGGGGTTGGCGTGGCCGGCGGCGCTGCGGCAGGCATCGACCAGCTGGCGGAAACCCGGCGCGCTGAGGCGTTCGATCTCCTTGAGGCCGCTGCGCACGCGCATGCGTACGCGGCCGCCGCTCGCGATCGGTTCGAGGTGCAGGCTGACCGCGCCTTCATCGACGCCCTGGCTGAGCAGCTGATGCAGCCGCCGGATCCCGGTCGGCTGCAGGTCGAGGCGCGAGGCGCGTCTGGTGCTTTCGCGTGGGCTGGCCTCCTCGTCGCCACCCAGGAACTGTAGGTCGGCGAGCAGTTCGCGGGCGTCGGCGTAGCGGCCTTCGGGCCGCTTGGCGAGCAGCCGGGTCACCAGTTCGGCGACCTCCTCGGGCAGGTCGGGCACCTGGCGGCGCAGCGGTTCCGGTTCGAGGCGGGTGTGGCATTCGAGCCAGCCGAGGATGTCCTGGGCGGTGAAGGGCCGGCGCCCGGCCAGGCATTCGTAGAGCACGATGCCAAGGCTGTAGAGATCGCTGCGCCCATCGACGGCGTGGCCGGCGATCTGCTCGGGGCTCATGTAGGGCGGGGTGCCGCAGGCGATGCCTTCGCCGGTGATGTCGCCGCCGCCGCTGACCTGGCGGGCCAGGCCGAAGTCGGCGACCTTCACCCCGCCGGTCTCATCGATCATGATGTTGTCCGGCTTGATGTCGCGATGCACCAGGCCGAGTTCATGCGCGGCGGCGAGGGCGTGCGCCGTGCCGGTGGCCAGGCGCAGCGCCTCGCCGCGTGGCAGGCGGCCCTCGCGGCGCAAGCGCGTGCGCAGGTTCTCGCCCTCGACCAGATCCATGATGATGAAGTGCCGGCCGCCTTCCTCACCCGCGTTGAGGATGCGCACCACGTTGGGGTGGTCGAGCTGGGCGGCGGCGCGCGCCTCGCGCAGGAAGCGCTCGACGAAGGTGGCGTTGGCGACCAGCGCGGCGTTCAGCACCTTGACCGCGACCTGCTTGTTGAGGCTTTCGTGCACCGCGCGGTACACCCGCCCCATGCCACCCTGCCCGAGCATGTCCTGGATCAGGCAGCCGGCGATGCGCCCGCCCAGCAGGGGGTCCTGGCCGGGGCCACCCAGCGGGGTTGGCACCGGCGCGCTCATATCGACGGTGATCGATTGCGGCGGCGCCATCATCGCCGTGCGCTCGGGGTCGACCACGGCGCATGCCGGGCATGGCCCGGCATGGGCATCGGGAATGACAGCATCGCAAGCACGGCAACGGTACGGCATGCTGCCTCCAGGCTATCGCAGCGCCCCGGCATGGGCAGGGGGAGATGCCTGCCGCGATCCGGGGTGCTGTGACACCCGTTAAACGGTTTCCGGCGTGGCTGGTGACGGAGGGGGCTGCGGGCGTGGCCGCGGGGGCGGCGGACGGAGCGGCCCATTATACGAGCAGGCCGCTGCAACTCCTTGGTCCAGCCAGCGTTCCACGCAATCGGCGGCCTTGGCGAGCATCAACGTGACATCCCCCCGCTCGGTCTCGCTCCAGCGTCCCAGCACATGCCCGATCTGCGCCTCGCCGGCGGCCGGCGGCTGGCCGATGCCGACGCGCAGGCGGGGATAGGCCGCTCCGAGGCGGGCCTCGATGTCGCGCAAACCGTTGTGGCCGCCGGCGCTGCCGTCAGCGCGCAGGCGCAGGGTGCCAAGCGCGAGGTTCAGATCATCGACCACCACCAGGAGATCGGCAGGCAGGGCCTGATGGAAGGCGAGCAGGGCCTGCGCCGCCTCGCCCGAGCCGTTCACGTAGGTCTCCGGTTTGACCAGCAGCACCGGGCCGGTGGCCGGACGCCAGGTGGCGATCTGGGCGTGGTGCTTGCGCGACCATTGCGTGACCCCGTGGCGGCGGGCCAGTTCATCGACCACATCAAAGCCGACATTGTGCCGGGTGCCGGTGTACTGGCTGCCGATGTTGCCGATGCCCAGGACGATGCGCACGCCTGCGATGGTGGCGGGGTTGCCGGCGGCGCCAGAGGCGGGATGCTCTGCCGATGCAACGCCTGCACGAAGCCCTGATCAGTGTCGTCGAACGCATGCCGATGAGCGAACTGGCACGCGTCATCGAGCGCGACCCCCGTTCGGCGCGGCGCTGGGTCCAGGTCCTGACCGGGCAGAAGCGACTCGCTGATCTCAGCGTGGTCGCGGTGCTGCACCTGGCGCGCCATGAGACGCGTGCCTATGGCACGACCCGCATCGCCGACGCCTTCCGTCTCGATGCCGCCAAGGTCGAGGGTGGCAGCCTGACTCCCGCTGATCTGCAGGCCTTCGTCTCGCACAAGGCGCGCGGCGA
>JAIFND010000187.1 GCA_020047915.1 bacterium
TTCTCGCTGCCCGAGCGCACGATCAGCGAGGAAGGCGTGCGTTTCGTCTTCCAGCAGGATGAGGCGCCGACCACGCTGACTCCCGAATCGTCGATGGACACCCAGAAGCGCCTGGGGGCCGACATCGTCATGGCCTTTGATGAGTGCGTCGCGCACGACGCCACGCCGGCCTACGTGGCCGAAAGCCTGGGTCGCACCGAGCGCTGGTTGAAGCGCTGTGCCACGGTGCAGTTGCAGCCGCACCAGCACCTCTTCGGCATCGTCCAGGGCGGCATGGATCTCGAACTGCGCTCGCGAGCAGTGCGCCAGGTCGCCGCCCTCGAACTGCCCGGCATCGCCATCGGCGGCGTGTCGGTCGGTGAAGGCCACGCCGCGATGACCCGCGTCGTGCGTCATACCGCGCCGTTGCTGCCCGCCGATCGGCCGCGCTACCTCATGGGCGTCGGCCTGCCCGAAGACCTCGTCGCCTCGGTCGAGGCGGGCATGGACATCCACGACTGCGTGATCCCGACCCGCTACGCCCGCGAAGGCACCGCCTTCACCTGGGATGGCAAGATGCGGGTCAAGGACAAGAAGTTCCGCAAGGACCGCTACGCGTTGGACACCGCCTGCACCTGCCCGGCCTGCGCCGGCGGCTTCAGCCGCGCCTACATCCGCCATCTGCTGTTCGCCGGCGAGACGTTGGGCGAGATGCTGATGACCTTGCACAACCTGCACTTCTACCAGCGTCTGATGGAGGCGATGCGCCTGGCCATCGAGCAGGACCGCTTCGCCGCCTGGGCCGCCGAATTCCGCGCCCGGTATCTCAGGGCGGCGCACGAGTGAGGTTGCGCCTCCAGCTTCCAGCCTCCAGCTTCCAGCCGGGGCAATGAAGCTGACCGTCGTCCAGACCGGCCGCCTGCGCGACGCGCATGTCGCGGCGCTGCGCGACGAGTACGTCAAGCGCTTCGGCCGTTTCGGACGCCTCGATATCGTCGAGCGCGAGCCCAAGGGCGACAGCCCGTTGTGGCCGTCCGGGGCACGCTGGCGCATCGTCTTAGATGAGCGTGGCGACCAGCTCGATTCGCCGGGCCTGGCCAAGAGGCTGGAGCGCTGGTCGGCCAGCCACGGACCGCTCGCCTTCCTGGTCGGCGACGCGTATGGCCATCACGCGCCAAGCCTGGCCCTGGCCGATGCCAAGCTGTCGCTCGGCCCGATGGTGCTGCCGCATCAGCTCGCGCATCTCGTGCTGGTCGAGCAGCTCTACCGTGCCGCGACCATCCTGGCTGGCACCGGCTACCATCACGCGTAGTTGACTAGCGCAGCCAGGCCGCCAGACCGACTTGATCGGCCGCTTCCATCGCCTCCATCACGGCGTGGATCGTGAGGGGGTCGGCGATCACCAGCAGATCGAGGCGGGTCGGCAGCGGGGCGATCAGCCAGCCAGGGGAATCCCAGGCGGTCGGCGGCCCAGCTGATCCGCGTCCTGGCACAGGTGTCCGGCCGGCAGGATGGCGACCGCGGCGCGTTCTGCCGGATGTTGGCGATCAGGAGATGCTGCGACGGAGATGGAGATGCAACGGTGCCACACCTCGGCGTGCAGGCCGAGGCGGGACAGGGCATCCAGCGCCTCGCCCAGGGTGCGGCAGGTTGTGCTGATCGCTGGCGCCTGCGGATCGACGTCGGCGGCCAGCGCGACGGCCAGCCCGCTGGCGCGCATCAGGTCGATGCACCAGGCGCCGAGGTCGCTGCCCTCCGGCGACCGGGTGAGCGGCATCGTCGGCGACGGCACCCCCGGGTCGGGCAGCAGGTGCGGAGCCCGGGGATGCGGATCGCCCAGCGCCGCAAGCAGACCTTCCAGCCGTGCTTGACCGGGCGGCGAGGTCGTCGCGTTCCAGCTGCCGGTGGTGAAGTCCTGGGCCAGGCCGCCATTGCCCCCCAACCACGGATCGAGGGCCTGGCGAACCAGGCGCTCGGCCCCTGGCAGCGGGTTGGGCAGCGCCGGATAGGTGCGGACCTCGGCAGCGCTGCCGGTCAGGCGTCGCTCGCCGCTGAGACCGGCGCTGCTCCACCAGCAGCCCAGGCCGTGCGCCAGCGCCTGGCGAGCCGGGTCGGCGGCGCGGTCGGGCAGGGCGAACCACAGCCGGCGTCCACGCCGGTCGGCAAGGTCTGGGCCGAGCGGCAGCAGGGAGCCGGTGTGGCCGATGACAGCCGCCACCGCATCCGTGGCTGCGAATCCCCGACAGACCAGTTCTTCGCTGCTGCGCAGCAGCGTGCACACCAGGAGGAGAACGGCGATGAGCAGGGCTGGAGGCTGGAGGCTAGAGGCTGGAGGCTGACCAGACAACACATCGTCGAGGAGAAAGGCCGGCCCCCGTGTTGTCCTTGGGCCTCCAGCTTCCAGCCTCCAGCCTCTAGCCTCGACCGCCATCATCCGAAGGTCCGCTCCATGTGACGCATCACCGCGTCATAGACCGCCTGGCGTTCGGCATGCAGCTCGACCATCGGATTGGCGTGGTGCGGCGTGACCCCGGGCAGGTTGCCGCCGCAGTGGTAGGCGGCCTTGCTTTCGGTGAACTTCAGGCCGTGCGCGGTGCTGACCACCACCACCCGGTCGGTGCGCTTGATCTCGCCGCGCGCGATGAACTTCAGCAGACAGGCCAGCGCCACGCCGGTATGCGGGCAGTTGAACAGGCCGGTGCGATCGGCGCGGGCGCTGGCGTCGGCCAGCTCCTGCTCGCTCGCCTGCTCGACCGCGCCGCCGTGCTGCATCAGCGCCTTCATCGCCTTGGGCCGGCTCACCGGATCGCCGATGCGGATGGCGCTCGCCTGGGTCGCCTGCGCGGTGATCGGATGGAACTCCTTCCAGCCCGAGGCATAGGCGCGGTACAGCGGATTGGCCGCCTCGGCCTGGCAGCACACGATCTTCGGGATGCGCGAGATGATGCCCAGTTCGCGGATCTCCTCGAAGCCCTTGTAGAGCGCGCTGACGTTGCCGAGGTTGCCGCCGGGGATGAAGATCCAGTCGGGGATTTCCCAGTCGAACTGCTGGCAGATCTCGATGCCGACCGTCTTCTGGCCCTCGACGCGCAGTGAGTTCATCGAGTTGGCGAGGTACAGTTTCTTGTCCTCGGTGAGCTGCTGCACCAGGCGCATGCAACCGTCGAAGTCGGTGTCCAGCGCCAGGGTCAGGGCGTTGTTGGCGATCGGTTGGATCAGCTGCGCGGCACTGATCTTGCCGCGCGGCAGCAGCACCACGGCGGGCAGGCCGGCAGCGGCGCAGTAGGCCGCCAGCGCCGCGCTGGTGTCGCCGGTCGAGGCGCAGGCCACGCCGAGGATCTGGCGCTTGCCGCTCTTGATCATGTGGTTGACCTGGCTGACCAGCACGGTCATGCCGAGATCCTTGAATGATCCGGTATGGCTGACGCCGCACTGCTTCACCCACAGGTCGGGCAGGCCGATCTCGCGGCCGAAGCGCTCGGCCCAGAACAGGTTGGTGCCGCCCTCGTCGAGCGAGACGACATGTTCATCAGGGACGTTGGGCAGGACCAGTTCCTTCTTACCCCACACGCCAGAGCCGTAGGGCCACTGGGTGCGCTTGTAGCGCGTGTCCCACAGCCGCATCCACGCGGCGGCCGAGCGGGTCTTGAGCAGCGTCAGGTCATGCGCCACCTCAAGCAGGCCGCCGGTCGGGCTGCGGTACACGATCTCGTCCAGTTCCCAGCGTCCGGTGCCGGTCTCGGCGTCGCGGAACCATGCGTCGTAGGCCATCCATCCTCCTCGGAGACTGGGAGGCTAACCCAGTCATGCGCCGAGGGAACACCTGCCACTGGCCCGGGCTGGGGAGCCTGCCATGATGCCGGGATACATGCGGCTGGTCATGCATTCCACCGACGGGTCGAGCACCGCCATCGACCTCAATGATGCCCAACTGCCCCTGGTCATCGGCCGGGACGCCGACCTGGCCAAGGTGGCGATCGTCGATGGGCAGATCAGCCGGGTTCATTGCCGCCTGCTCAAGGTCGGCGAGGACTGGGTGGTCGAGGATCTGACCAGTCGCAACGGCACCTTCGTCAACGGCGCCCGCGTGGCCAAGTCGGTGATCCGTCCCGGCGACCGGCTGCGTGTGGGCTCCAGTCAGTTCACCCTCGAGGACGAGGCCTGTGGGCCCGACCCCCTGATCGGGGCGCGCATCTCCGGCTTCGCCATCGAGGAACCGCTTGGGCGTGGCCGCTATGGCGCGGTGTACAAGGGCACCCAGGTCGCCCTGCACCGTCCGGTGGCGATCAAGGTGCTGGCCCCGGAATTCGCCAGCGACCCCGAACGGGTCCAGGCCTTCCTCACCGAGGCGCGCCGGGCCGGGGCGCTGAACCATCCCAATCTCGTCCAGGTGCATGACGTCATCTCGTCGGGCACGTGGTATTTCCTGGTCATGGAACTGATGGTCGGATCGGTCGGTGATCTGCTGCGCGACAACGGTCCGCTCGAAGAGGAGGCGGTACGCCGCATCCTCGCCGACACCTGCGCCGCCCTGGCCTTCGCCGAGGCCAACCGTCTGGTCCATCGCGACGTCAAGCCGGACAACATCCTGTTTGGCGAGGAAGGGACTTACAAGCTCGCCGATCTGGGCATCGCGGCGCCGATCTCAGCCGATGGCGTGGCGCATCAGGAGCGCATCTTCGGCAGTCCGCACTACGTCGCGCCCGAGCAGGCGCGTGGTGGCACGATCGACGGGCGGGCCGACCTCTACGCCCTTGGTGCCACCGCATTCCATCTGCTGACCGGCAGGCCGATGTTCGAAGGCTCCACCCGCGAGGTGGTCCAATCCCACCTCTCGCGCCCGCCCCCGGATCTGCGCACCCTCGTGCCGGGAATCAGCCCCAGCATGGTGCAACTGGTCGGCAAGCTGGTGCGCAAGAATCCGCAGGAACGCCCGCGCAGCGCTACCGAGGTCGGCACGATGCTCGACCGGCTCGCGGTCGGCAAGCCGCTGGTGCGTCCGGTCATCCGCCGGCGATTCCGCCGGCGCTAGACGCGGGCCAGGCCAAGGATCCGTCGCAGGCGTTGAACAGCCGGGCATACTCGCGGTCGCTGACCTCGTAGGCGCCGAAGCGCTCCATGTGCGGGGTCTGCTGCTGGCAGTCGAGCAGGCGGAAGCCGGCCTGGCGCAGAAGCGAAACCAGATGCACGACGCAGGCCTTGGCGGCGTCATCGGCGCGGTGGAACATGCTTTCACCGCAGAAGCACGAGCCGATCGCCAGGCCGTAGAGCCCGCCGACCAGGCGCTCCTCTCCATCCCACGCCTCGACCGAATGCGCGTGGCCAAGCCTGTGCAGGGCGCCATAGAGCGCCTCGACATCGTGGCTGATCCAGGTCTGGCTGCGTTCGGCGCAGGCGGCGATGACCGCCGGAAAGGCGCGATCGACGGTCAGGCGGTAGGGCTCGCGGCGCAACACCTTGGCCAGGCTGCGCGGGATGGCGAAGCGGTCCCAGGTAATGATCGCGCGGCGGTTCGGCCGATACCAGGCGATCGGTCCGCCGCGCGATTCGGCCATCGGAAAGCAGCGTTGACGGTAGGCGGCCAGCACCGTCTCGGGGGTGATGGGATAGCCGTCCACGTCGCGGACGAGGAGGGGTTCAGGCATCGAGCAGCCGGAGCAGATCGGCGGGGGCATGCGCGACTGCCGTGGCCGGGGCGGCCCCGCGCTGGCCGAAGCCCCAAGTGCAGTGCACGGTGCGCACACCTGCGGCAGCCCCAGCCATCAGGTCGGTATGGTGGTCGCCGATCATCCAGGTGCGGTCGGGAGTGGTGTGCAGCTCTTCCATCAGTTCATGCAACATCGCCGGATCTGGCTTCTTGATGCCTTCGCCGCCGCGCAGCGCATCGCAGGCCAGTCCGAGGGCGCGGCAGATCGGTTCTGCGAACACCGCCGGTTTGTTGGTCGCCACCGCGATCAGCCAGCCTGTGCGACGCAGTGCCTCGACCGCCTCGGGAATGCCGGGATAGCATGCCGTATGGCGGGTCAGGCGGGTGGCGTAGTCAGCCTTGAAGGCGGCCATGGCCGAGGCGCGGATCTGCGCCTCGCCATCCGGGGTCAACCGTTCGATCAGTTTACCGGCGCCATCACCGATCATCGGGACGATGGCCTCGACCGGAATGGGGGGCAGACCGACGGCGTTGCGCGCCGCATTGCCGGCATCGGCCAGGTCGCGTCGGCTGTCCACCAGCGTCCCGTCGAGGTCGAAGATCGCCAGGTTCCGCATGCGGTCAGGGGAGCAGTACCCTCGCCGTGGGCAAGCGAAAGCCTGGCCCCGCTCAGGGGTGCGGTCCCGGCCCTGGATTGCGGTTGCCGCGAATCGAAAGGAACACGCTGCTTTCGCGCTGCATCGAGGCGAAGGTGCTGCTGGAACTGTCGTCCTCGCCATCCGGGCGGAGGAGCAGGCGCAGAGTCCGGTCGAGCATCGCCTTGGAGAAGGGCTTGGCGAGGAAGCGGGTCCGGCGGTCGAGGATGCCGGTTCCGATCCGGTTCGCCTCGACCATGCCGCTGCACAGCACCAGGGGCAGCCTGTCCTCGGCGGCACGCAACCGGCGGGCCACCTCGGTACCGTCAAGGTCGGGCATGGCGCAGTCGAGGATCACCGCGACGTAGGGCCGTTGCGGGTCGGACAGGCGGCGCAGGGCTTCCTCCCCGCCCGAGACGCTATCGACGACGTAGCCGAGTTCGCGCACCATCTGGCTGGCGGTATCCCGCATCAGTTCATCGTCATCGACGACCAGGACATGCTTGCCGGCAACCGGCCGCGGACTCTCCACCCTGACCTGGGGATTGCGCCTGGCCATGAGCGGGATGCGCAGCGTGAAGGTCGTGCCCTGGCCGATCCGGGAGGTGCAGAGCAGTTGCGAACCGCTGGCCGTGATGATGCCCTGCACGGCGGCCAATCCCAGGCCATGTCCGGTCTTCTTGGTGGTGAAGTACGGTTCGAACATCCGCACCTGGGTTTCCTGGCTCATGCCGCAGCCCCGGTCGGAGATTTCGACCGCGATGCAGGCGGGATCTCCAGGCAGCGAGGCCAGCTTGATGGCGACCACGCCGTCGGCCCCATCGTAGGACTCGGCGGCATTGACGATGAGATTGACCAGGACCTGCTGCAGCTGGGCGGGGTCGAACTGGACCTCGGGCAGTATCGGCGGGCTGTCCAGTTCGAGGCGCACGTTGGCCGGGATCGCGTGCTTGAGCAGGTCGCGCAGCACTTTGCATTCCTCGACCAGGTTGATCGGGCGGACCTCGATCGTCCCCTTGCCGGCATAGGCGAGGATCTGCCGCACCAATCCAGCGGCACGGTCAGAGGCCTGCAGTACGCGCTGCAGCCGGGGCCGGGCCTCGTGGGTGTCGGGCAGGCGCGACATCGCCAGTTCGGCGTTGCCGCGGATCGCCCCAAGCAGGTTGTTGAAGTCGTGTGCGACGCCGCCGGCGAGCAGGCCGAGGCTTTCATTGCGCTGCGCGGTCTGCAGTCGCCGCTGGACCTCGAGCAGCGCCTCGGCGGCGTCGGCTTCGGCGGTCAGGTCGAGGATCATGCCATCGAATTCGAGCGGGTCGGATCCGTATCGCGGGATCGCCTGGAGGAGCAGATGCCGTGCCTTGTCATGCTCTGGATGGGTGATGCGGAAGCGGTGTCGCAGCGCCCGCCGCTGGCTGATCGCGGCGGTCACGGCGTCGAGGAGGGCTGGCCGGTCCTCTCCGACCACCTGACGCAGCAGGGCGTCCGGATCCGACAGGTACGAACTGCGCGATCTGCCGAGGATGACGCTCACCGACGGACTGGCCTGGAGGAAGCGCAGTCGCGAGGTGCCTTCGGCCTGGGCCTGGAACAGCAGGAATGACTCGGCCAGGTCCATGAGACGTTGCTGTGTCAGGGTGGCGCCCAGCAGACGGCGTCGGGTGACCACGATGGCGAGGAGCAGGATCAGGCAGGCAGCGGCGGCGATGCTCAGGGCCCAGATGGACAGGCTGAGCCAGGTGCGCGACGGATCGGAGGGCTGCCAGATGAGTTCGCGTCGCACCAGGCCGGGCAATTGGGCCGCGCGCAGTTGGCTGGCGATGGCCTCTAAGCGGGGGACGCTGATGGTGCCCAGTTCGATGACCGTGCGGTCAATGACGGAATCAAGCGCATTGGCCTCGTTCAATAACTGCTGGGGACCGCTCGGCTGGTAGGCCGAAGCCCAGTGCTCGGTGATTATGCGCACGGCCTGCTGCTGGTTGCTCAGGGCCCAGGCCCAACCGCGCAGGCAGGCGCGCCGAAAGCGGTTGACCAGGTCCGGTCGTTGACGGAGCAGTTCACCACGGCAAATCAGGGAGTCGCCGAAGAACGGACTGTGCCCATCCGCCCGGTAGAGCAGGGGGCGGGTGGCCACGCCGAGTTCCAGCAGCCGAGCCGGTTCATTGGTGGCGTAGCCAGGCAGCACATCGATTTCGCCTTTGACGAACCGTTCCAGGTCGCCAGTCGTCTTATGCCGGCCGAACACCTTCTCCGGGTTGCGTCCCAGGGCGGCAATGGCCAGGTTCAGCTCCAGGGTGTTGGAGCTGACCGGACCTACCAGTCTGGCCTTTGGATCGCTGAGAATATCGTTGAGGGTAAGCCAGGGGCTGCTGTCCCTGACGAGCAGGACATCAGGGTTGCGTTGGTGGATGATCGCAACCAGTGCCAGGTCGTGTCCAACCGCCCAGTCCGAGATGATCCGGGCGCTGTAGATCGCGAACTGGGCTCGGCCGTTGAGCACCTCGTGTTCGGCTTCCATATCGGGCGCCAGTTCGGCGATCTCAACCGCCAGCCCTTCATCGGTGAAATACCCATTGCGGTCGGCGGCGTAATACCCGGCGAACTGGAACTGATGGAAATAGTTGAGCTGCAGCTTGACATGCTCCAGTTCGGCCGACTGGAGCAGTCCAAGCAGACAGCACAACAGGAGCAGCGGACGCATGGCCGGTACTATGCCAAGCGCCGGCAGGGATGCCAAGCCGCAGCTTGCAGCGCGGACCGGCCTGGACTGCCCCATTGGATTCACACGGAGGAACGGAGGTAACGGAGGCGAAACAGTTTACGTCGGGGGGGGACGACCATCCTTCGATGAGCGACCCGATCAGCGCAAGTCCCGCGTGCGATCTCCGTTCCCTCCGTTCCTCCGTGTGAACAGAGGAATCGAGGATCAGTACTGGAAAGCGTCCAGTCTGACGCTGGGCAGCAGGCTCGGCTTGCCGGTCAGGTACTCGTCCACCGCCCGGGCGACCTCACGGCCTTCGGAGATGGCCCACACCACCAGCGACTGGCCACGCCGGGCGTCGCCAGCTGCGAAGACACCGGGAACCGAGGTCTGCCGGGTCTTGGCGTCGGTCTTGACGTT
Source organism: bacterium (assembly GCA_020047915.1). Taxonomy (GTDB): domain Bacteria; phylum Planctomycetota; class UBA11346; order UBA11346; family UBA11346; genus UBA11346. Next base: position 9,380 of record JAIFND010000187.1, read on the forward strand.
GCCGCGCTCGTCGAGGGCGACCCCGCTCTGTTCAAGCAGGCCGCCCCGCTTCGGTCCGAGAAAGCCCATCGCCAGCAGGACCAGATCGGCCTCCCAGGTGCGCTCGGTGCCCGGCTTCTCGACCGGCTTGCCGCTCGACCAGTCGAGATCGATCGTCTTGAGGCCGGTGACCTTGCCGTCCTTGCCGAAGAACTCCTTGGTGGCGAGGCTGTAGTGCACCTTGCCGCCCTTTTCGGTCATCTCCTCGACGCTGGAGCTGATGCGCTGGATGCGTGCCCACTGCGGCCACGGGTTGCCGGCAGTGCGCTTCTCGGGCGGACAGGGCATCAGCTCGAAGTTGGTCACGCTGGTCGCGCCCTGGCGCAGGCTGGTACCGATGCAGTCGCTGCCGGTGTCGCCGCCGCCGATGACGATGACCTTTTTGCCCTGGGCCCAGATCTTCTGCTTCTTCGGGTGCAGGGCGGCGATGTCGGCGTCGCCCCAGTTGGCGCGGTTCGACTGCGGCAGGAATTCCATGGCGTAGTGGACTCCATCGAGATCGCGGCCCGGGGCGGGCAGATCGCGCGGCGCCTCGGCGCCGGTGCTGATCACGATGGCGTGGAAGTCCTTCTTCAACTGTGCGAAGGTGATGTCGGTGCCGACCGTGCAGCCGAAGCGGAAGGTGATGCCTTCGGCGGCCAGCAGGTCGATGCGCCGCTGCACCTTCTCCTTGCGCAGCTTGTAGTGCGGAATGCCGTACATCAGCAGGCCACCGGCGCGATCGGCCTTCTCAAACACCGTGACGTTGTGTCCGGCGCGGTTGAGCTGCTGCGCGGCGGCGAGGCCGGCCGGTCCGCCGCCGATCACCGCGACCGTGCGGTCGGTGCGCACGGCCGGCGGTTCGGGCTTGATCCAGCCCATCTCGAAGCCCTTGTCGACGATCGAGACCTCGTGCAGCTTGATCGTCACCGGCGGTTCGTTGATGCCGAGGACGCACGAGTTCTCGCACGGGGCAGGGCAGATGCGGCCGGTGAACTCGGGGAAGTTGTTGGTCGCGTGCAGGACCTTCAACGCCGCCTTCCACCGTCCGCGATAGACCAGATCGTTCCAGTCCGGGATGATGTTGCCCAACGGGCAGCCGGTCATGCAGAAGGGCACGCCGCAGTCCATGCAGCGGCTGGCCTGCGTGCGGATCGCCTCCTCGGGGAGGATCTCGATGTGCTCCTCGTGGTTGGCGAGGCGCTCCGGCACCGGCAGGTATTTCGCCTGCCGGCGGGTGTGGGTCATGAAGCCTTTGGGGTCGCCCATGGGATTAGCTTCGAGCTTAGAGCTTAGAGCTTAGAGCTCGAACCTTTCGTAGCAGAGAGTGTGTGTTGTTTGGGATCGGGTAGGGTCTGCGGGCTCAAAGCTCCAAGCTCAAAGCTCTAAGCTTTCGTGAGCCTGGTGGTCGCACCCTTCTTCGCGCGCTCGAGCAGCACGCGGCGGTATTCGCGCGGGAACACCTTGACGAACTTCTTGAGCACGCCCGGCCACTGTTCGAGCACCTGCTTCGCCTTGGGCGAGCCGGTGAGGCGGGCGTGGTTCTCGATCAGCTGCTTGAGCTCACCGACCCCGTCGGTCTCGGCCGTGACCTGTTCGAGATCGACCATGCCGGCGTTGCAGCGGGTGGTGAACTTGCGGTCCTCATCGAGGATGAAGGCCAGGCCGCCGCTCATGCCGGCGGCGAAGTTGCGGCCGGTGCGGCCGAGACATACCAGCATGCCACCGGTCATGTATTCGGCGCCGTGGTCTCCGACGCCTTCGATCACCGCATTGACGCCCGAGTTGCGCACGCCGAAGCGTTCGCCGGCCATGCCGGCGAAGTACACCTCGCCACCGGTCGCACCGTAGAGCACCGTGTTGCCGACGATCGCGTTCTCATCCCAGCGGTACCCGACCTTGGCTTCGGGATGGATGACGATGCGACCGCCCGCCATGCCCTTGCCGACGTAGTCGTTGGCGTCGCCGATCAGGTTCAGGTGGACGCCGGGCGCGAGGAAGGCGCCGAAGCTCTGGCCGCAGGCGCCCTTGAGGTTGATCGTGATCGTGCCGTCGGGCAGGCCGTCGCGGCCATGCGCCTTGGCGATGCGGCCGGACAGCATGGCGCCGCAGGTGCGGTCGCTGTTGCGGATCGGCAGGTCGATGACCACCTTCTCCTTCTTCTCCAGGGCCGGCTTGGCCAGTTCGATCAGCTTGCGGTCGAGGACCTTGTCCACGTTGTGGTCCTGGCTCACGCAGCAGCGCGTCTGCACGCCCTCGCCGGCCTTCGGCTTCATCAGCAGCTTGCTGTAGTCCAGACCCTTGGACTTCCAGTGCTTCAGCGCCTCATCGACCTCCAGCAGGTCGGTGCGGCCGACCAG
>JAIFND010000086.1 GCA_020047915.1 bacterium
ACGGCCCCATCAACACCCCCTTCACCACCGGCTTCGCCACCTGGTATTCGGCGGCCTGGACGATGACCGCTGACTGGCTGGACATCACCGGGGATGGTGACTGGCGTATGGCGCTGGAGTGGTTCCGCTCTGAGAACTACTTCTACGATCACAGCGTGGCGCCGTGGGACGATGGCGAGCGACCGTTGGCGCATCCCGATGGCGGCAACGCCAACTGCCTGCGCTGACTGGTGCAGCATGTCGATGACGATGCTGGCCGTTGGACCGCACTGGCCACCTGGCGGCGTCTTGGCTGGCGCAACGCCGAGGCAGGCAACTTCAACACTTGGCGCGATCTCGGCGTGCCAGGCAGTTCGGGCTACGCGCCGATGCCATGGGACAACTGGGGCCTGCTGCTGCGCTGGGAGCAGCCGCTGGGCGAGGCCTGGCGCGTCTCCGCCACCCTCGGCGGCACCTACGACCGCAATCGCAACTTCGACCGTCTGGCAGACGGCGTCAGCGGACAAGCCGGCCTGGGCGTCGAGCGCAGCTGGTAGGGGTCGGGTTCGGCCCCTCATCGAGATGGGGGCGTTGACTGATGCCCAAGACGCCATGTCACCTGTCGGTGGCCGGATATGAACATGTGCTCCTGTCAGCTACATTTTTCCGAGATCACCCTTCGAGTCCCGTCAAGATATAGACAGGATCAAAGTGGTGAGAAGATGCCTGGATGCACAATGACAATGAAGGCGCTTCCGGCTGCGATTCTACAGTGATCGCAGGCCTGATCCGAGAACTGACGACAACCCTAGCCAGGGCTATTGCCTCCGAGCTACGAGACAGTGTCCGCGAGACGCTGCAGGATGGCACCACGACACGATATCTGTCGCTACGGGGGGCCGCACGAACCGCCAGGATCAGGACGGCGGTCGTCCTGGCAGCCGTGCGTCTGGCAGCTGACCATCCAGGTCACCTGCGCTCCTTCCTGCGACCAGGCAAGGGAGGTAAGCGACGGTTCATTACCTCGGGTGATCTGGATGAGTGGATGCGTTCGGGGGCGATGGGGGAGGCGCGCCAGGCCAGCGATCGGATGGCATCTGGGGGCACCCCGTGAAGAAGCGCTCCAAGCCAAAGCGCCGAACGCGTGCGCACACGCAGACGGTCGAGGCGGCCGTGAACCAACTCGGTGGAATCAAGCAGGCGACCTCACGTGCGGTTCAGGGTATCACCGGAGGGTCGATGGCGTCGGTGCAGCGCGTCCTGGTACGCATGCGCGGCCGTCAACATGTGCCTGCAAACGCATTACGATACATGCGCGCCTTGTCTGCGTCATTGCAGCGCCGGCTGGAGACGGCTGGCGCTTGGGCCAATGCGGTGCAGCACCTCGCAACAGAGGCGGGTTTGCCCCTTCCAGCTCCACCAGCCTTCCTGGTTGGCGAGGCGCTCCGGGATCCCGATGCACTTCTGCTCGTCCTCCTGGAAGATGATCAGGCGATTCCATGACTGGGCACCCAATCCCAGATGTGGTGATCCCGCCCTGTGGCATCACCGCAGACATCAGGTTTTCCCCTAGGTATGTTGGTGGCGCCAATTTCCATGGGTGCACCACGGCGACGATGGCTCTCGTTGAGGTGCGGTTTCCATCATCGTTCAGATTCATCTGGTCATCCCCTCTGTATGGGGTGCACCATTGGATCTGGGCGCCCCACCGGACATGCACGGTACCAGCAATATTCCGTGCATGCGCGCGAGGCGGGCAAGCCCACCCCGCGCGGTATGGTAATACCTTTGTCACGGGGATGACCGTGGCGGAACGGGCTAACCAAGTTCCCGGGTTACCCAGGGAAGCCGGGATGACCAAACCGAACAAGCCAACGAGTGGAAGTAGACCACATGCGTAACGTTACGAAGCAGGGCAAACGAACTATTCGCGTCGACCTGACATTGACTCCGCAGGAACATACGGAGATCAGCGCACGCGCTGCCCAAGTCAGCATGCCCGTTGCGCGCTATCTGCGTGAGGCTGGCCTGGCGCTCCCCTTAGCCACGATTGTCGTAGATGATCGCCGGGTCGAGGGCCTCGTGGCCGAACGGGCGTGGACTGTGGGTGGGTTGCAGAAGATCATCGCCTCACTGCCTGGAGATGGTTTGCTGCTTGAGGATGAACTGGTTGGACTGCGCCAGGCTCTTGGACGGCTGGTTGCGCGCCTAGCACCAAGCGGATCGCCATGACAGGATCCTTTGAGCGATCGAGCGGAGGCCCAGCGGCGTCGCGACCAAGGCAGGCGCATAGCGCAGGGGACACCCTGTCATCGGTGTTGCCGTCGCCCGACGCTGGTCGGACGGCGCGGGCTACCTACGACCGCCTTCGGTTGCGGCCTATCACGGGTCTCAGTGCCGAAGAGACTGAGTGGCTGGGCACATACCGGGAACTACGCGCACGGCAGGAGCGAGAGCGACGGGAAAAGCGCAAGTTGTCCTATGGCCAGTTGGTGCAGGGCTGGTTGGCGCGAGTCCGTGGACTGGTCGGGCTCCAAACAACGCCTACGGCCGCAACTGGTCCAGCTGAGCGGGCACTGGAATCGCACGCGCGTCGCAGCGCCGACGCGCTGGTCGGTCACTGGCAGTCACGCCACCAGCAACCTGCCCTCCGCCTGCCACGCATATTCCATGCGACCCCCAAAGGGGTCTTGATCTTACCAGGCGAGGCACCTGGTACGACGTTGGCAATCCACCGCCAATCACTGCGGCCCCCAAGGCGTATGCTGGTGGACATGCAAATATCGCTTCCGCCAGGCACAATCGCCACCCCAGAAGCGTGGTGGTGGATGGCTACGAGTCTGTCTGTCTACTTGGGGCAGGACCCGCTTCGCGCTTTGGCGGCCGTGCACAGAGGTGATCGAGCCCAGAGCAAAACGCGAGCCGGCGAACCGATTTGTGATCACATGCACATCGCCTGGCCGACTGTGCAGGCAGATGGCACGAGTTGGAGAGTGCCGCATTTGCACGCCGTGGCGCAGGGGTGGCTGCGCACAGTCGAGGTAGTCGCCGGTCACCACGAGCCCGCAGTACCCGCTATTCGCGGGCGGCATCAGCGCAGGCTTGCAGCAGGGCACGGTTTCATGGCTGTTTTCAGGGATGACAGCGGAGACCGGGTGTGCCCACTCGACAACCACCTCGCAGCTATCGCTGCTATCGAATTACCGCCGCCCGAACAGATGGCAAATCGGTGGGGCGTGGGACACATCAACGCCACGATCGGAAACGCACGCCGTGGGCGTCTGCAGCGCGCCGCCCAACGCGCATGGGCCAAGGCAGCAGACACCCTGAGCGCGATCGTCGCCTCAACCCTGGCGGCTGGTCGTGCGCTCGGCGACTATATCACGGGATGCAGCCATCCGCGCTACGCGCAGGCGGTGGAGCGTCTGCGCGTAGCTGACCCGGAGCGGCGCATGGCTGAAGAAATGCGCCGCTACTTTATCGGAAAATAACGGGAAAATGGGGCGGGCGGGACTTGAACCCACAACCCTGCGATTATGAGTCGCGTGCTCTAACCAGTTGAGCTACCGCCCCGTTGAGCACGGCATGTTGGGGGGTGGCCCCCGGTCGTCAACCATCGCGCTCTGCCGTCAGGGAGCGAGGTGCCGCGCTGACGCCGTCGATGTGAATCCGATAGGTCATCTCCCGCTCGCTCCCGCAGCGGCGCCAAATAGCGCGGACCGCAGCATCGATCTGCTGATGAAGACCACGGGCACCCAGGCCGTCGTCGATAGCGCGGTGAACCCACCGATCGATCACGAGATCATCCACGGCCAGCTTCGATGCGCGCTGCTCCAGGTGGTCGCGCAGTTGCGCGAGCGGGGTGGTCGAGCGCTGGACGATGATGTCACGCATGGTGTCTGCGCTGAGCGGCCGCAGCCGAATGCTCGTTGTGATGCGCCCTTGCAACTCGGGGCTCAGACCGAGGTCGTCCATGTTCTGCGGTCCATCAAGGCACTTCGACACGGAGTTTTGACCTACGGCGAACCCAACGCGGTCGGCGGCTTCTCGCTCAAGATCCATCCAGGCGCCAGCGAGAACGAACAACATACGACTGGTATCGATCGTGTGGAGTTGGAAGTCTCGCTTATCAGCGATGAGTTGATATACGCACCCATCGAGGACACGCAGCAGCTGCGAAATAACGGCGTCCCCATACTTCGATGAACTGTCCCGCGAGATTTTGTCGATTTCGTCGAGCAGTACGATGCCGTGTTGGGCGCTTTGGATGTTTCTGCCGGAGCGTTCGAAGAGATCGAGGAAGGTGCTGGTCAGTGTCGGTCCGTAGATGCCTTCAGGCACCAGGCTTGCAGCCGATACGTGAACGACAGGAACCCCGAGCAGCGCCGCGCCGTGGCCAATCATGAGTGATTTTCCGACGCCGGTTGGCCCGCGGACGAGTACGGCGCCGCGGTGACACTGCTGCTGATGGCGATACAGCGCCACGGACAGTCCATCAATGGCGTCGTCTTGACCGCGCACGCGGGCGGAGAGCGCTGCACGGATGCCTTCGGCCCCGCCCTCCATGATCCCGTCGGACGCTTCCTCGCCCTGCGTGTGCTCCGTCATAGCCGACTCTCCGCCCCAACCGGTCATATCTGCATCAACAAGGCGCGTAGCATCCCCCGTGCTCGCCGCCGCGGACATGAGCGCATCGACGGCGATTGGCAACCGACGCCAGCTCTGTTGGATATCGAGTGGCGAGCCATGCCGCAGGATCATCCCTGCGCACTCGCGGTCGATTTCGAGGGCCGCAAGCAGCCGCGTCTCGTCCTCCATGTTTAGGACATTGGCGGCGATGGCCCGCAGCAGCAGCGTCTTTTCCAGTGGTTCCAATGATGGAGCAAGGCACACCACCAGTAGTCGATAGTCGCGAGCGGTGTTTTTCGGCAGTTCGGGCACGCGGCAATTCGAGATGTGCCGCAACTTGGTGCGCACCCATTCGAGTGCCGTGGTGCGACGGCGATCCCACGGAGCGATCTCCTCGGGGCCACGCCGCCTTCGATGGCATACCGTCGCCCGTTCGATGGCATCGCGCGCTGCTTGAATAAACATACGGCAGCACACGAACCGATCACCATCCAGGTGGATGCAGGCTGACGCTGTTACGCCGAAACCACGCAGGTCTGCGCGCCACGTGAACGGTGTTTCAACGCCCGTGGCATCCCGGGCAGTGGGATCATTCAGCCGCTCAGCGAGCATGGCCATGGACGCGGCTGTACCGATCACCCGCGTGGGCGCGATATGGCATACCACGGCATCCTCAGTTCTAGAAAACCGCATTTCGCCCCAGTTCCCCATGGCAACGATCTCGACCTGAGGTCCTCCGACAATCCGTTGCGACAGATCTTCAATGTCCAAATCCGCAGGACCTTCCTCGTTGGTTGATTCAGTGTTTGTGGCCATGGTTGACCGATCCTTTGCATGGTGTTTTCCGCTGCGTTCTGCGCAGCGTGTAACCAAGGCAGGGATCCTCCCTGCCTGTGCAAAGCGACTTGCCCATCACGAACCACCAGCATGAATCAGCCCTTCTTCACTGCCGCTTCGATGATATCGGCGGCGGCACGTTCACGATGCACGCGCTCGGCAGCAGTCGAGGTGGTCACCTCGAACCACGTGCGACAACCATCCTTGTCATGGCGGATCTTCATCATGCTCGGGTACCATCCCGTCCTGGTGAGCGCCGGAATGAACCGCCTCAGCTCGGCAATCGCTTGGGTCGGCCCCTGATGTGGCCACCAACCGCTCGCTCCGGTGTGCTTGAGGACGTTCTCCACGAAATTGGCAGCCCAGCGCACTTCACCGGGGTCTGCTGCCATCGCATGCGACATCATGCGTGCCAGTTGAAGCTTACGATTCATATGCGGATTCTTCACGGTCACGACGCTTGCCGTGATGCGTTCCTCGGAGGCAGCCCACACACTCATCGCGGTAATGACAGCCACGGGATCGACGACTCGGACGCATACCGTGCAGTCGAAGATAGGCATCTCAACCGCCCAACGCGCGTCCAGAAGAACCAGGCCATCGAACAGGTCGTTGCGCAACTCCGCGGCTTCGGCGCAAGATGAGCAGTCGATTTCCAGCGGCTTCTCCAATGCCAATTTCAGGATTCCATAGGCCTTCCAACGGCGCGAAGCGGGCGCTGGACGGATCCGCGCTGGCGTCGCCACCACCGGGATTCCCTTGACGGCAGGAATGGGCAAGCGCTTCGGCGGTTCATTCACGATGAGTGCGGGGCGGGTAGTCTGCGGCAGGACGAGCGGCTTGACCGCGGACTGGACTGAGAGATCGGCTTGGGGCTTATCGGATGGCAATGCGGACCGCTTTGTTGCATGCCATGTCAGGAAATCCTTCGTCATGGATGAATTGGGGTCTGGGTACACCTTGCGCTGCGGATAAGGGGGATTGGACATCGGACCTCCGTGTATGCCGCCATTATAATCTGTGGGATTATCTTGTCAGCTGTCGAGTTCGCGACATCATGTCGTCATGCTCTTCACCGCGCTTGTCACAGACCTCATGCGGCGCCGCCTCCTGCGCCAGACTGACTTAGCCGATAGACTTGGTGTTTCCCAGCCATTTGTCTCAGCCGTCCTCAGTGGTGCGGCAAAGCCGCCGGTCGCGGCCATGCCTGCCTGGGGTAAGGCGCTCAGGGCCTCGGCCGCTGAGCAACGAGCGCTCGTCGACCTCGCCGTCATTGCCTGGGCGCCCGATGCAAGCCGACGACGATTGGAGGCCATGTACACGCTCCAGCCCACGAGGCTTGGCAGGCGTGGCTGACAAGTCAGAATAAAAAACTCAATCACAACATAGAGGTCTTGATCATCCCGAATAGTTTCCATTTTGAGTCAAGGAAGTCGTACCAACGCCAAATAGCAACAGTCTGCTATTCCTGCTCTGCATTGTGCCGATGAACGCCAAGGTCTAACGCCGACACTATCCGCCTCCCGTGCCACCTACAGATTTGTTCATATCGATGGCCTTTTAACAATGCAACGATTGGGATATACCGCAAACGATCCATACGCTGCAGGCCTCCACCTAAACTTCCCATTTTTTAAGGACGGAATCCCTTATCATCTTGCGGAATCTCCCCCAGGGCAGTTGGTCATAAATGGAAGGCATAACGGCATAGCGCTGGACGAAAATTCCGTAAATTCCTGCGCGGCTCAATTCGTATTGCGCTATGCCGAAGGCAAGCCCTCGCACATATGCCGATTGTACCTTTCGGATATTCTCACATGACGGTACTGACACCGTTGTCTGGATAGGACGCCGATTATCACCAAACAGGTGCCAGCAAATTTCATTGCCAACCCGAGTCGGTTGTGCCCTTTTATTACGTTTTGCCTCTGCGATAGCCGCATTTATCTCCATGTCGACTCGCCGCCGCGTCGACAACGACACGGATGATCGGATGGAAATGGCTTTTTTGGACATGGCTGGATCCCCTGTGGTTTCATGATCGCTACGCATCAGGATAACCAGCCTTAAATCCCAGCAATATAGTTGATTAGATCCTGTCATCACTCTTGACAGACCTCGGCTATTTATCTCTGAGTTCAGAAATTCAGACAACGAGATTCCGAAAATTCTGGCCTGTGCCCGCCCTGCGGGTCCATAGGGATCCCGACAGTAAGTTTTTCGCACCATGTCGCATCACCCCGGGACCCAGGACGTGATCAACTCCATGACCTCCATCACCAGTCAGCGGTGGTTTGCAGCCATGCCTTCATTGCGGCAGGCCTCAACCAGTTGTAACATCAGTGGGTAACGGCGCGTTGACCGTATCCCTTCAGGCTCCAGCCCAGCGGACCTTGATCCCAAGATCCTTGCCAACCTTGGCCATGAGATCGTCAGCGGTTGCCATGGTGAATCCGTCCAAATCGGCCACGGCCAGATGGATGGCGTCCAGGGTACGTAGACGATCCTTGGTTTGCCACATGGACGCGGCGGCATGGTCGTAGTGCCGGCGTTCCAGCTCGGTCAGGCGGAAGATGCCGGTGGCCACGTCCTGCTTAAAGTCCTCCCAGGCGGCCTGGGCGTCGGCCCGGGACAGGGCCTTGTCGTGGACCTTGCGGCGGAAGGCTGAGCTGACTTCGGTGAGCACCAGTGGGGAGATCACGCGCTGGGGATGCCCATCGAGCACCTGCTCGGCCTGGGCGCTGTGGGCCTCGGGGACGTAGTAGGCCACGACCACGCTGGTGTCGCAGTAGATCGTGGTCACCACCGCTCCTCGGAGCGGATGACGGTCACCGTGCTGCGCGTCCTGGTCGTCGCCCGGCTGGGCAGCGGTCGGACGGCCTGAGCGGCGGGCACGATACGCGCCACCTCACGGCCCCGGCGGGTGATGGACACCGCCTGGCCATTGCCGACCTGGGCGATGATGTCGGCCAGGTGTGCCCTGGCATCGCGGATGCTGACGCTGTGCATGGCTATCCCAGTGGTACACGATGAGTGTACACGTGGCGCAGGGGAGGCAAGCGCCTGGGGATCGCCATGTTCGGGTCATGCTGCTCCTGGTCGCCATGAACCGCAACGGGCGCCCAGCACTGGATCGCATCCTGTGGTGCTGAGCGAGCGGGCTGGCGCAAATACCGGTGGGCTCAGCTCCGCAGACGTAGACTACCCTTCCAGTTCGCCACAAGCGGGCGGTATGCCGCGATCAGATGATCGGCATAGCGCGACGTCATCATGATGTTGGCGTGGTTTACGCGCCGACGCACGTCAGCGGTCGGGATGCCCATGGCGGTGAGCAAGCAGACGAACGAGTGGCGGAGATCGTGCGCGCTGTGATCCTTGGCCCCGTGCTTGGCCAGGAATGCGTCGAAGGTGTCGCGCAGCCAGGTCCGCTTGCACAGGCGGCCCGAGGCTTCAGCGGGATCGGGGACGACCAGTTCGCCGTCGCGTGGCCGCTGCGCGAGGATCTCCCGCAGTTCGGGTTCAATTTCGATAGCTGCTTCGATACCGGACTTGTTGCCGACCACATCCGCGCGCAGGCGGATCGTCTGCGCGGTATCGTCGATATCTTCCCAGCGCAGGGCCAGCGCCTGACCGATGCGCATGCCCGTGTAGGTGAGCAGGCAGGCGAGGATCCAGCGGGGATCCTCGCGTCGCTCGGCGCGGGCCAGGCGGTTGTGGATCGTCGAGACATGAACGCGCAGCGACCGTGCGGCCTGTTCGCGACTGCCCTTGTGGCGCTCGATGGCGGCGATGGCCGCCGCCCGCAGCACATCGTCCATCCAGCGGGCCGCGTCGGCGACGAGACGGCGCAGGGCTTCGATCGGGATGATCTTGCTCCGGTCACGCTCCTGGAGGCGCGACTGCACGTCCATGCGGCGAGCCTTGGTCCGTCGCGCGGGGATGGCGCGTAGGGGATTGTGCGCCAGTACGCCCATCGTGTGCACGGCGTAGTTGAGCGCCCCGCCGAGGATCGCGCGATACTCGCGCTGCGTACTGGGGCTGGCTGGCGCATCGGTCAGTTGGCCGTGGCGTTTTGCCCGCAGCTGCGCGATCCACGAGATCGCGGCCTGCGCCCATCCTGGCATGCGCAGGTCATCGAGGCCTGCATCGACCGCACGCTGCAGCACCATCGCGACCGTGCGCATATACCCCTCGGTCGGCGGATTCGGATCGGTACGTAGGCTGGCGACATAGGCCGTGGCCACCTCGGCCAGGCTGACGCGGCCAGCGTCGATGCGGTGCAGGGGGTCCTTCTTAGCACGCTCGAGCTCATCGCGGCGGACGATGGCGGCGTCGAGATCGTCGAACAGTTCGACGACGGGTTTTTCGTGCCCAGGCAACCCGCGCATCCGCAGTCGCCAACGCCGCCCCTTGCCCTTGCGGTCAGCTGCCGACCATCGGTCTTCAATGCCCGTCAAGTCCAGCTTCGGAGTGCGCGCCATGGCCGCATCATGCCCGACCCCGCCGTGGGGCAACGGTGGGGCAACTTTGCTCAATTTCCGAGCGTTTCCGGAGGCTTCCGTGCGTCATAAACCATTGCAAATACAGGGATTCGCGTTTCCAGCAGGCGACTCATAATCGCTCGGTTCTGGGTTCAAATCCCGGCTGGCCCACCATTTCATTACCTATACACAGCATTTCACACAGAGAACCAGAGCCACCAGAGGTCAAGACAAGGATTTGCGCGATTTCTCGGGTTCACCCGAGACGGTGCATGTCGATGCACCATGCACAGCATTTCCCCTCTGGTCACTCTGGCGCTCTGTGTGACCCCTATCGCTTGGTTTAAGTTATGCTCACCGCCATCCTCCTCGCCCTCGGACTCAGCATGGATGCGGTGGCGGTGTCGATCTGCGCCGGGCTGGCGCGGCCGGGCGAGCCGTTTTGGCGCGCCCTGCGCATGCCGCTCGCCTTCGGCTTCTTCCAGGCCCTGATGCCCTTCCTCGGTTGGCTGGGCGGCGAAGCGGTGGTTGGTTACATCGCGGACTATGACCACTGGATCGCCTTCGCCCTGCTTGCCGGCATCGGCGGCAAGATGCTGTGGGAGGCTATCGCCGGGGAGGACGACGGACCGGTCGGTGATCCCTTCGCCTGGGGTCGCCTGACCCTGCTCGCCATCGCCACCTCGATCGATGCCCTGGCCGCCGGCCTGTCGATCTCGCTCATCGGCCTGGAGGTCTGGCTGAGCGTGGCGATCATCGGCGGCGTCACCGCCCTGCTCTGCCTGCCGGCGGTGCGTCTGGGGGGGCGGCTTGGGGAACGCTGGGCGCAGCGCGCCGGGATCGTTGGTGGTGTGGTGCTGATCGGTATCGGGGTGAAGATCCTGGTGGATCATCTGGGCGGCTGAGCCAAGGTGCCCGCGTGGGGCATTCCGACCTAACCACCCTGCTGCTCGCCCTCACCACCCTGCTGGTGGCGGCGCGCATCTGCGGCGAGATCGCCCGCCGCCTCGGCCAGGCCGAGGTGCTGGGCGAGATCCTCGCCGGCGTGCTGATCGGCCCGACCATCCTCGGCCGCTTCGCGCCCGAGGTGCAGCGCATGCTGTTCCCGGCCCCCGGCACCCCCGCGGCCACCACCCTGGCCGGCATCGAGCAGCTGGCCGTCGGCCTGTTCCTGTTCGTCGCCGGCATGGAGGTCAGCCTGGCCGCTGTCCGGCGCGAGGGCGGCCGGGCGCTGGCCGTGTCGCTGGGCGGTCTGCTGGTGCCCTTCGGCCTCGGGCTGGGCGTGGCGATGGCGGCGCCGGAACTGGTCGGCGCGATCGAGGGCAGGTCGTGGGGCTTCGCCCTGTTCTTCGCCGTCGCCATGTCGATCTCGGCCCTGCCGGTGATCGCGCGCACCTTGATCGACCTGGGCATCTACCGCAGCGGCATCGGTGCCGTGGTCATCCCGTCGGCGATCATCATGGACCTGGTCGGCTGGCTCGCCTTCGCGGTGGTGCTGAGCGTGGTCGATCGCGCCTCGGCCGGGCCGACCTCGGTGGCGCAGACGGTGATGCTGACGCTCGGCTTCTGCGCCATCATGCTGACCGTGGGGCGCTGGCTGATCGATCGCGTGCTGCCCTGGGTGCAGGCCTACCTCAGCTGGCCGGGCGGGGTGCTCGGCTTCGCCTTCGCCCTGGCGCTGGGCTGTGCCGCCTTCACCGAATGGATCGGCCTGCATGCGATCTTCGGCGCCTTCGTCGCCGGCGTCGCGCTGGGCGACAGTCCGCATCTGCGGCCGCGCACGCGGCTGGTGCTTGAAGACTTCGTGCGTTCCTTCTTCGCCCCGTTGTTCTTCGCCGGCATCGGGCTGAAGGCGGATCTGATCGGCAACTTCGCACCGCTTGTCGTCGCCAGCGTCCTCACCATCGCCTGTGCCGGCAAGCTGATCGGCTGCGGTCTGGCGGGTCTGCTGTCGGGACTCGATTGGCGTTCGGCCGGGGCGGTGGCCATGGCGCTCAACGCACGGGGTGCGATGGAAATCGTCCTCGCGTCGATCGCGATGCGCTTCGGCGTCATCGGGCAGACCACCTTCGTCGCGCTGGTGGTGACGGCGCTGGTCACCTCGCTGATCGCCGGACCGGCGATCAAGCGGCTGCTGCGGCTGCGACCGGTGCGCGGTCTGGCGGCGTGGCTGACCCCGCGCACCTTCGTCCGCCGCCTGGCCTCGACCGATCGTTCGGCGGCGATCCGCGAACTGGTCGCAGCTGCGACGCCGTCCGGCACCGATGCAGAACTGGTGGTGCAGGCCGTGCTGGCGCGCGAGACGGCAAGCGGCACCGGCCTCGGCCGTGGCCTGGCCATCCCGCATGCCCGGCTGCCCGGTCTCGCCGCCCCGCTCATCGCCCTGGGCGTCAGCGAGGACGGCATCGCCTTCGAGGCCATCGATGGCCAGCCGGTGCGCATCATCGTGCTGCTGCTGACTCCAGGCGAGGCCGACGACGAGCACCTCGGCCTGATGGCGCAGATCGCCCGCGAACTCGCCGACCCCGCCGTGCAGCGCCAGGTCATCGCCGCCAAGTCCTACACCCAGCTGATCGCCCTGCTGCGCGCCGGCACGCTGGCCGAGGAGTGACCCGAGAAGGCGGAGGCTGGAGGCTGGAGGCTGGAGGCTGGAAGCTGGAAGCGACGCAGCGGAGCAAACCGTAGCTGCATGTGCTGGCCTGAGTTAGGCTGGTCCGTCATGGCATGTTGGGCTTCGAACTTCCAGCCTCCAGCCTCCAGCCTCCAGCCTCCAGCCTCCAGCCTCCAGCCTGACCAGTCAGCGCTGCAGGGGCAGGGTCCAGCGCTGCAGCTCGCGCGCGGCGGACAGCTTCCAGCGCGCGTGCGGGGCGATCAGTTCCTTGTAGCGCGCGGCGTCGGCGGCCAGGCGGGTCACCTGCGCGTCGCTGGCCAGCGGGTCGTGGTGGAAGATCACCAGCTCGCCGATGTTGGCCTCGCGGAAGAAATCGATGAAATTGAAGATCGTCGAGTGGCCGAAGTTGATGTGGTCGTGGTAGTCGAGGAAGCCGTACATCGCATCGACGATCACCAGGTCGGCGCCCTCGACGAAGCGGGCGTAGTTCTCGGCGACCTTGTCGGGGTGCTTGCTGACCTCGGTGTCGGTCAGGTACACCACCGAGGTTCCACCGTGATCGATGCGGTAGCCGTAGGCCTTGTCGGGATGGATCAGCGGCAGGATGCGGACCTGGGCGCCGGCCACCTCGGTGGCGGCATCCTCGGGCAGCTGGGTGCAGGTGATCTTCGACGGCAGGTTGTGCCACTTCACCGGGAAGTGGGCGTCGTTCATCTGCAGCGATAGCAGGCGCTCGGAATCGCTGCGACCGCTCCACACCCCGATCTCGCGGCCGGGCTGGTAGATCGGCAGGAAGAACGGGAACCCGCAGATGTGGTCCCAGTGGAAATGGGTGAAGAACAGGTGGACCGGACCCTTGGTGCGGCCCTCGGCCTTGAGCGCCCCGCCCAGGGCGCGGATGCCGGTGCCGGCATCAAGTACGAAGGTGGTGTCGCCGAAGGACAGCTCGACGCACGAGGTGTTGCCGCCGTAGGTCCAGGCGTGTTCCGAACGATCGAGGTATGCATCGATGGCGGCCGGGGACGCGATGTCCTCGGGCTTCGCCTCGGCGAGCAAGGCCTTGGCCTTCTCGCGCAGACCAGCGCTCGTGAGTGGCGACGCGATCGAGCCGCGAACGCCCCACAGCCGCACCTGCATGTTCCCTCCCCCCGGCAACGCGGGTCCGACGCTCAGAGTAGCCTCCACGTAAACCGCATGCAAGGGGCGTGATGCTGGTCAACCAGCGGCACAGGCGGCATCGATCTCGGCCAGTTCGGCCGGATCGAAGTGCAGGTTGGCCAGGCTGCCGACATTGTCGGTGACCTGTTCGGGCTTGCTGGCCCCGATCAGCACCGAGGTGACGCGGGAATCGCGCAGCAGCCAGGCGAGGGCCATCTGGGCCAGGCTTTGGCCGCGCGCCTGGGCGATGCGGTGCAGCCCGCGCACCCGCGCCAGGATCTCCGGGGTGATGCGGTCGGCGCCGATCGCACCGTTGCCCATGGCCGAGGCGGCCCGCGAGTCGGCCGGGATGCCGTCGAGGTACTTGCCGGTGAGCAGGCCCTGGGCGAGGGGCGAGAAGGCGATGACGCCGATGCCTTCATGCGCGGCGGTCGGCAGCACCTCGCGCTCGGGGGCGCGGTTGAGCAGGTTATAGCACGGTTGGTGGATGGTGATCGGCGCCCAGGCGCGCTGGCGCATGATGCCCAGCGCGCGGGTGAACCACGGGTCGGGGTAGTTGGAGACGCCAGCGTAGAGCGCCTTGCCCTGGCGGACCAGGGTCTCGAGGGCGCCCATGGTCTCCTCCAGCGGAGTCTCGGGGTCGAGGCGGTGCGAGTAGAAGATGTCCACGTGGTCGAGACCGAGGCGGCGCAGCGACTGCTCGCAGCTTTCGATCAGGTACTTCCGGCTACCACCGTCGCCGTAGGGTCCCGGCCACATGCGGTAGCCGGCCTTCGAGGACACCACCACCTCGTGGCGCGGCAGGTCACGCACGATACGTCCGAACAGCTCCTCGGAGGCGCCGGCCGGGCTGCCGTAGTTGTTGGCCAGATCGAAGTGGGTGATGCCGTGGTCGAAGGCGGTGAAGACGATGCGTCGCGACGCCTGCTCCTCGACGTAGCTGCCGGTACCCTGCCATAGGCCGAGGCTGATCGCGGGCAGTTGCAGGCCGCTGCGTCCGCAGCGCCGGTAGGGCATGGTCTGATAGCGCTCGGGGGCGAAGGTCATGCGGTCAGCAGAGCGCACGGGCGGCGGGGCGGAAGGAGCAAGCCGCCGGCGACAGAGCAACCGGTCCGCGGGGTGCGGTTCAGGAGGTCGTCACGCAGCCGAAGCGGCGCTCGCGACCCTGGTACTCGCGCAGGCAGGCGAGGAAGTCGTCACGCGTGAATTCTGGCCACAGGGCGGCGTGGTCGATGAACTCGGCGTAGGCCGCCTGCCACGGCAGGAAGTTCGACATGCGCCGCTCGCCGGCGGTACGGATGACGACATCGACATCCTCGGGGCTGTAGAGCGCACTACGCAGCGCCTCGGCATCGATCGACTCAGGCGCGATCTCGCCGCGCACGGCGCGTTGCGCGAGCTGGCGACAGGCGGCGACCAGCTCGTCACGACCGCCGTAGGACAGGGCCAGGCACAGGTTGGTCGCCGTGCCATCGCGCGTCGCGGAACGCGCGGCATCGAGGGCGGAGACGACCTGCGCCGGCAGCCGGTCGAGCTGGCCGATCGCGGTCAGACGCACGCCGTTGTCGAGCATGGTCGGTATCTCGCCACGCAGGAACTCGGCGAGCAGATCCATGAGATAGTCCACCTCACGACGCGGCCGGTGCCAGTTCTCGGACGAGAAGGCATAGAGGGTCAGGCGCGAGATGCCCAGTTCGACGCAGGCGGTGGTGACGGCGCGTACGCTCTCGGTGCCCTTGCGGTGGCCGAGGAAGCGCTCCCAGCCGCGCCGCTTGGCCCAGCGTCCGTTGCCATCCATGATCACCGCGGCGTGCCGCGGCAGGCGCGCCGGGTCGAGGCCGCAGGCGCGGGCGTGGGTATGGGGATCTGAAAGCACGCTGGTCGCGGGCATGGTCAGCGAACGACGATCTCGTCGCGGCCGGCGCCGGTGCCGATCCACGAGACCGGCACGCCGAGGCGCTTCTCGATGAAACGCACGTAGTCCTGCGCCTCTTTGGGCAGATCGGCGAAGGTGCGCGCACCGGTCGAGGGCGTGCTCCAGCCGGGCAGGGTCTGGTACACCGGCTCGACCCGGGCCAGATCCTCGATGCGCGCCGGTGGGCCTTCCAGCACCTCGCCGTCGAGACGATAGCCGATGCACACCGGCAGCTCCTTCTCGCCGTCGAGGATGTCGAGCTTGGTCAGGGCGATGGCGTCCACGCCGTTGAGGCGGCAGGCATAGCCGACGATGACTAGGTCGAGCCAGCCGCAGCGGCGCGGCCGGCCCGTGGTGGAGCCGAATTCACGGCCGCGTTGGCGTAGGGCCTCGCCGCGCGCGTCGGTCAGTTCGGCGGTGAAGGGGCCGCTGCCGACCCGGGTGGTGTAGGCCTTGACCACGCCGATGACCGAGCCGAGCTGCTTGTGCGACAGGCCCGAGCCGGTGAGGATGCCGCCGATGCCGGTGTTCGACGAGGTGACGAAGGGGTAGGTGCCGACGTCGAGGTCGAGCTGGGCGCCCTGCGCGCCCTCGAAGAGGAAGCTCTTCTGCGCCGCCATCGCCTCGTGCAGGATGCGGATCGAGTCGGTGACCAGCGGCGCGATGCGCCGCGCCGAGGGCAGGTAGGCGGCCACCGCTGCGTCAATGTCGAGGGCCTCGGCGCCCAGCGCCTGGGCGATCACGTTGCTGGCCTTCAGGTGGGCACGCAGCTTGGCTTCGAAGGCCTTCAGGTCGATCAGTTCGCCGGCGCGCAGGCCGGACCGCGCCGCCTTGTCGGTGTAGCACGGGCCGATGCCGCGCAGCGTGGTGCCGACCTTGGCGGCGCCCTTGGCCAGCTCCTGGGCCTTGTCGAGGTGCGGGTGGCTGGGCAGCACGAGGTGGGCACGGTCGGAGACGACCAGGCGCTTGGCGATGTCGCTGCCGCCGGCCAGCAGATCGTCCATCTCGTGGCACAGCGCGATCGGATCCAGGACCACGCCGTGGCCGATGATGCAGCGCGCGTTCTCGTTGAGGATGCCGGAGGGCAGCAGGTGCAGTACGGTCTTCTTGCCGCCGACCACGACGGTATGGCCGGCATTGGCGCCGCCTTGGCAGCGCACCACCAGGTCGGCATCGACGGCGAGCAGGTCGATGACCTTGCCTTTGCCTTCGTCACCCCACTGAAGACCGAGAACGACGCGATTCCGAGGCATGCTGTCCCTGCTACATGAAGGCGCCCGGGGAGTTCCCGGGCGGGTACCTGGGCGATGCTAGGGGGGTCGGGGCGGCGGCAAGCCTCGGGCGGCGGGTCATCGCCTGGGGGCGGCCGCCTCCAGGCAGGCCCGTCGGGCCTCCTCGGACGCCACCCGGCAGGGGGGCCAGGTCTCCTGCCAGCCAGGCTTGTGCTGGCGGGCCGCCTCATCGCAGGCGGCCAGGGCGCGGTGCAGTCCCATCAGGCCGAGGGTGCCGGCCGCGCCCTTGAGGGCATGCAGCAGGCGGTGGGCGGTCGGCCCATCGCCGGCCGCGACCGCCGTCTCGATCTCGGCGTTGCGCGCCGCGATGTCGCGGGCGAATTCCCCCCACAGTTCGACAGCCAGGCCGTCGGGCAGTTCGCGCAGGCGGGCCGCGATGGCCGGATCCAGCACGCCAGGACCGGTCGCCGCCGGGGCGGCGGGAATCTGGGCCGAGGATGGACGCCGGCGACCATGACCGGCGAGGGCCTGCATCAGGGCGGTGGGATCGACCGGCTTGGTCAGATAGAGATCCATGCCGGCGTCCAGGCCACGTTGGCGGTCTTCGGCGTGGACCAGGCAGGTCAGGCCGGCGATCGGGGTGCGTAGCCGGCCCAGACGGGTCTCGTGGCCGCGGATGGCCCGGGTGGCGGCGATGCCGTCCATGCGTGGCATCTGCACGTCCATGAACACCATCGCGTAGTCGTTGGCCATGGCGAGACGCACCGCCTCGATGCCGTCAGGGGCGGTGTCGCAGGTGAAGCCAAGACCCTGCAGCATGCCAACCGCCACCCGCAGGTTGATCTCGCTGTCGTCCACGACCAGCAGCGGCAGGGGCTTGTTGCGCGTCGCTACCGGGGCCGGGGCCGCGGCCGGTGTCGGGGCAGGCGGGGGGACCGGGGCGCGGAGTTCCAGGCAGGGCAGGTCGAGAACGAAGCGCGAGCCGCGTCCAGGCTCGGAGGTGGCGGAGATGGTGCCACCCATCAGGCGGCAGACGCGTTGGCAGATCGCCAGGCCGAGGCCCAGCCCGCCGTGGGCGCGGGTATGCGAGCTGTCGGCCTGCTCGAAGGGGCGGAAGAGGCGGCCAAGCAACTCGGCGTCCATGCCACTGCCGGTGTCGCTTACCGCCAGGCGCAGGCGACCGGCCTGCACGCTGGCCTCCAGTGCCACGCTGCCGCGGCGGGTATGACGCAGGGCGTTGGCGAGCAGGTTGCCCAGCATCTGGCGGAGACGGGCGGGATCGAGGCTGACCAGGGATGGCACTGACGGGTCGATGCGCACCTCGAGGCGCAGGCTGGTGGCGTCAACGCTGGCGCCCTGGCTGGCGACCAGTTCGGCGAGGGCGAGGCGCAGATCGACGGGTCCGGCCTCGAGACCGAGGTTGCCGGCCTCCAGCCGGGCGAAATCGACCACATCGTTGAGGCTGCGCAGCAACCCCTGACCGCTGTCCAAGATGGTGCGGACCTGGACGCGCTGCGTCTCCTGCAGATTGCCGCCGTCGAGCAGCCTGGCCATGCCGATGACGCCGTTGAGCGGTGTGCGCAGCTCGTGGCTCATGTTGGCGAGGAAGGCGTCCTTGGCGCGCAGGGCGCTGCGCGCCTCGTCCAGCGCGCGTTCGAGGGCTGATTCGCGCTGCCGGCGCATCGCCGTGTTGGAGAACAGCTCGGCGGCGATCATCAGGGCGCTGAACTCATCGTGGCCCCAGCGCAGGTCGCG
>JAIFND010000133.1:0-2641 GCA_020047915.1 bacterium
CGGAGTCGTTCTGCTCGTGCAGCCACGGCGCCGGCCGGGTGATGTCGCGCACCAAGGCGAAGAAGCAGTTCACCGTCGAGGACCACGCCAAAGCCACCGCCGGCGTCGAGTGCCGCAAGGACGCCGACGTCATCGACGAGACCCCGATGGCCTACAAGGACATCGACGCGGTGATGGCAGCGCAGAGCGACCTCGTCGAGGTGGTGCATACGCTGAAACAGGTTGTCTGCGTCAAAGGCTGATGGATTCACACTGAGGAACGGAGGGAACGGAACCGAATATGCATGATCCGGCAACGCTGAGCGCACTCACTCAACGCATCATCGGGTGCTGTATTGAAGTGCACCGAGAGCTCGGACCCGGGCTTCTGGAGTCGGTGTACGAAGATGCCTTGTCTATCGTATTGGAGGAAGCCGGGCTCGACTTCGTCCGTCAGGGCGAGGTGCCGGTCTCGTTTCGCGGCCGCCGGCTGCCACATACTCTGCGCTACGATCTCCTCGTATCGAAAGCAGTCCTCGTCGAACTGAAGGCCGTCGAGTCATTGGCCGGAATCCATCAGGCACAGGTGGTCACCTATCTGCGGCTGACAGGCGCCCCGATCGGTCTTCTGTGCAACTTCAATGTCGAGGTCATGCACCGGGGCATCAAGCGTCTCGTCAATCCGATGGCAGGCCTCGACCTCCGTTCCCTCCGTTCCTCCGTGTGAACACACCATGATCACCATCGACGGTTCCCAGGGCGAGGGCGGCGGGCAGATCCTCCGTACCTCGCTCGCCCTCGCCGCCATCACCGGCACCCCGGTGCGGATCGAGAAGATCCGCGCCCGTCGGCCGAAGCCGGGCCTGCAACGCCAGCATCTGGTGGCGGTGCAGGCGGCGGCGCGGGTGTGCAACGGCCATCTCGAGGGGGCCGAACTGCACAGCCGCGAGGTCGTCCTCACACCGCAGAAGCCGGTCGCCGGCTCCTATGTCTTCGATATCGGCTCGGCCGGCAGCACGACCCTCGTCCTGCAGACCGTGCTGCCGATCCTGCTCTGCGCTGATGGACCATCGACAGTCAGCGTCCGCGGCGGCACCCACAACAGCATGGCGCCACCGGTCGAGTTCCTGCGCGAGAGCTTCCTGCCGGTGCTGCACCGCATCGGCGTCTCAGCGACACTGGAACTGGAGCGTCACGGCTTCTATCCCGCCGGCGGCGGCGCGATCAACGCCACCATCCAGCCATGGCAGGCGCGTGTGCCGCTTGAACTGCGCGAACGCGGCAAGGCCGTCGGCCGTCACGCCGAGGTTCTGATCGCCAACCTGCCAGCGCATGTCGCCAGCCGCGAGGCGCAGGCGCTGAAGCACGGGCTGCACTGGAGCCACCAGGAGGTCGATGAACGCGAAGTCCCCGCCGATGGGCCGGGCAATGCGATCATCGCCCGCCTGCGCCACGCCAACGTCACCGCCGTATGCACCGCATTCGGCGAATTGCGCAAGTCGGCGGAGAAGGTCGCGGACGAGGCGGTGAAGCAGGTCCGACGCTATACCGCTACCGACGCACCGGTGTGCGAGCATCTCTCCGACCAATTGCTGCTGCCGCTCGCACTTGGGGCCGGGGGCGTCTTCCGCACCGGGAGACCAAGCGAGCACACCCTGACCAACGCCGCGATCATCGCCCGCTTCCTCGGCGAGGTGGTGACGATCACTGCCGATGGCGAGGCGGCGCTGGTCACGGTGCGCGGGCGTTAGCGCATTGCCTGGATCGGCGTACAAGCACGCTCACCGTCATCGTGCACACCTACGCCGTCATCGACTTCGAAACCACGGGACTCAGCGCCGGTCCCGACCGCATCATCGAGGTCGGGGCCGTCCTGGTCCGCGAGGGTGAGATCGTCGGCACCTTCAGCGAACTGATGGATCCCGGCTTTCGCATCCCGTCCTTCATCACCTCGCTGACCGGTATCACCAACGCCATGGTCCGTGGTCGGCCCAGCCCGCAGGCGATGATGCCGCGCCTGCGCGCCTTCCTGGGCGACCACGTCTGCGTGGCGCACAACGCGTCCTTCGATCAGCGCTTCTTCAGCGCCGAGATGGCGCTGGCCGGCGAGGCGCATGAGCGACCCTTCCTCTGTTCGATGCTGCTGGCCCGCCGGCTGGTCCAGGATGCGGGCAGCCACAAGCTCGGCGCACTGGTCAGCCATCTGCGCCTGGCGACGCCGGCCGGGATGCAGGCGCACCGCGCGTTGGCCGACGCCTTGATGACGGTCGAACTGTGGAAGCGGCTGATGGCCGATCTGCGGATGCACCTGCGCGGGCGCGAGCCCGATCTGGGCCTCCTCGCCACCATCTGCCGGAAACCCAAGACGGCGGTGCCTGGCTATCTGGCGACGATCTCCGCCGCCTCCTGTCCGGTCGTTGCCGACCACCCCACTCCCTCAGCCTTCATTTCACGTAATCCTGCGACTCCAGACTCCACGATCAGGACATAGCCGCCTCGACCGATGACCTCGTCGCGCTGGCGCCAGGGGTGAGCGCCGTCGAGATGGCAGCCGCGACGTGGCAGTGTATCACAACCTGGCGACCTGACCGCGGTCGATCCGGCGTTTCTGCGCAGGGCATTGGCGATCCTCCGGCATGGACCTGCTCCCCTTCATCCATGG
>JAIFND010000133.1:2657-5176 GCA_020047915.1 bacterium
TGCTGGTCGGTGATCCGGTCTGGCCGCGTTGCGCACGTGGCTGCAGCGGCATCGAACTGCGCCTGCGCACCGACGCGACCTTCATCGATCTGCGCCTGCGCCTGTGGGGCGACACCCGTCCACGCCTGGGACTCGATGTCGAGGTGGATGGGAGATGGCAGGCTTCCTGGCGCGACGAGGCGGCGCCGGGCGTGCTTGAACGCCGGGTCTTCGAGATCCAGGATCGCGGCGAGACCACGCTGCGCACCGTGCGCATCCACCTCCCCCTTGGCCTTGAGGTCGCGATCGAGCCCCTCGTCCTCAGTCCAGGCGCGCGCGTCGAACCGGTCGCCCCTGCGAAGCGGCGCCTGCTGTGCCTGGGCGACTCGATAACCCAAGGCCACAAGGCCGGTTCGTCCTGCGCGACCTGGGCGGACCAACTGGCCCGCCTGCGCGGGGCCGACCTGCTCAACCAGGGGATAGCCGGGCATGTCTGGCATCCCGAGTTCCTGGGTGAGGTCCCGGAATGGCATCCGGATCTCGTGATGGTGGCCTATGGGATCAACGACTGGTCGCGACGGACCGTCAGCGGCGACGGCATCCCTGGCCGCATCGCTGCGCGAGCGGTTGAGGGATTAGCCCTTCTGCGCCGCCGCATCGGCACCGCCCGTCTGGTCGTCATGACGCCGCTGTGGTGCGATTTCGCCGACCAGGACCGCAATGGCTGCACCCTTGCGGACGTTCGCTCTGCACTTGCCCAAGCCGCACGCCAAGCCGGGGCCGAGGTCATCGATGGCGCCTCCATACTGCCGCCGGATCCCTGGTGGCACGCCGATGGACTGCACCCCAACGATGCCGGCATGACCTTGATCGCGACCCGGCTGCACGACCGCCTCGGCGCCTGACGAGGCTCAATGGCGAAGCGATACGGCAAGGTCTGGATGCGGGTTAGCAGCGACGCCGATGGCGCAGCGTCAGGCCAGCCAACAGGAGGGCCGCCAGGGCCCCCACGCCGCAACCACCGCCGCCGCCGCCGCTGACTCCACTGACCGTCGAACCGCCGCCTGACGCGCTCACGGTGACCACGATGGGCGTGCTGGCGATACTTTCCTGCTGCCCAGGCGCCTGCGCCGTCACCGTCAGGGAGTGGCTGCCGACCGCCAGCCCGGTGGCCGGGGTCCAGAGCCACTGCCCCGTCGCTGGATCCGCGGTCAGGCTGCCGATGAGCGTGCCCCCATCATAGACCCTGATGGTTGCCGAGTTGACGGCGGTGCCGGCCAACGAGGGGAAGGCGCTGGTGAGTCCGCTGGTCGTTCCGATCACCGGAACGGTGGTCTGGTTGGGCGCCGTCACGGTCAGGAGGAATGTTTCGACGACGCTCGCCGCACCATCGCCGACCGTCACGGTGATCGTCGAGGTCCCCGACTGTCCGGCGGCAGGCGTCACCGTGACGGTGCGGCTGGCTCCGCTGCCACCGAAGACGATGTTCCCCGTCGGCACCAGCGTCTGGTTCGAGCTGCCACCCGCCACCGTCAGGCTGGTGGCCGCCATCTCCACGTCGCCCACCGTGAAAGCCAGCGCGCCGGTGGATCCGCCCATGGCGGACGTCTGGTCGGCGAGGACACTGACGGTCGGAGGATCGTTGACCGCCGTGACCGTGAGACTCACCGTGGCCGCATCGCTGGCCACGCCCAGGTTGTCGATGACCCTGAAGGTGAAGCTGTCGCTGCCGGAGAAATTTGCAGCCGGCTGATAGCTCCGCGCGGCGGCACTGCCGCTCAGCGTGCCATGCGCCGGTCCCGTGAGGATCTCATAGCTGCTGATCGATCCGTCCGCATCGCTGCCTGCCAGGGTGATGGCCCGACTGGTGTCTTCGGCTGTGGTTGCGGACTGGGCCTGCGCGACGGGCTTGTTGGTCCAGACCACCGACCCCGTCGTGCTGCTCGCGCTTCCGCCCCGTCCATCGCTGACCGTGACGGTGAAGGTGTAGGATCCCACCGCTGCCGCCACCGCAGTGCAGGAATTGCCCGTCGCTGTGCCATTGCTGACCCCGAAGGTCACGGTTCCAGGACCGGTCGTCTTCGCCCAGGTGTAGGTCAAACCATCGCCATCAGGATCGCTGGCCTGCACCGACAAGGTGGTCTGAGCCGGATCCGCAGCGGAGAGTGCGGCCCCGACCGCCAGGAGCAGGGCCAGCAGAGGCTGCCGCCTGCCGCCGCCCGGATTCCGGCGCAGGGTGCGGGGCGAAGTTGTGGCGCAGCAGCCGGGCAACCCGGCAAAGGCGCCGCTGCACGACATGGAACCGGCTTCTCCGGACGGGACGATCATGGTCATCGTGAGGCTCTCGTAGGTCGAGGAGACGTGCAGTATCCGCTTACTCCTATTGGTCGCTGAAGGCACGTATATGACGACGCACTCGTCGGTCGGAGTAGAGGTGTCTCACTGACCTGGCCATGAGCCACGCGTGATCAATTCACCGTATTGTCTAACGGGGCCCCGCCCCAGCCCGAGGCTGATTATGGGCGTCGCCCCGCTAGCTG
>JAIFND010000130.1 GCA_020047915.1 bacterium
TGATCGGCTCCATGATGCTGAGCCTACCAAGACTCGTCATGGAACCCAGCACAAAGTTCGGGTATCGAGGTTACCCGCGTGAGCAGTCACTATCCATAATTAATCACGCTAGGAAGGATGCTGACAGACACCCGGAGCCACCACCATGCGTCCATCTCCTACCCTCACCCGCCTTGCCTACGCCGCCGGCGTTGCAAGTCTGCTGATTATCGGCGGCTGTGACGATTCCGATAATAATTCCACCCCTGCCTCGGCGACACCAGCAGTCTCCTCGCCGGTGAAGAACGTCATCCTGTTCATCGCCGACGGCTCGCAGCTCGAACACGAGATCGCCTATAGCCGCTACCGCTACGGTACCGACAACGGCGTGCTTGGGCAGAGCTTCCCCTACAAGGGCTGGAACACGACCTGGGACGTCAGCCTCTACAACCAGTGGTCATGGAATGCTGGGCGTGACGGTGGTACGGACATCTCCTCCATTCCTGCCAATATGGCCGCGTGGAACAGCTACAACGCCACCCCCAGTTCACCGTGGAAGGACATGTTCCCTGGCCCGGCGATGCAGTTCAGCGAGGGCTACATGCTGCCCATGCTCGGCTACGACCCCAACTTCGGTGGCACCGCGCCATTCCCGCTCGGCAGCCCGTCTGAACCTGCTGCCGAGCGCTACCAGGCGATTCCGCAGCCTGACCTCTACACCACACCGGGTACCCCGATCATCGCCCGCTGGGGTACCACCAGCCCGAGTACCAACGAATACCCCGGCGCCGACTCGGCCTCGACCGCCACTGCCATGGCCACCGGCCGCAAGACCGATGACGGCAACATCGCCTGGCTGCCTGGCGATCCGGCCGGCGGCAAGCTGAAGACCATCGCCGAGTACGCCAAGGGGCAGGGCAAGGCCATCGGCGTGGTCACCTCGGTGCCGTTCACCCACGCGACCCCCGGCTGCTTCGTCTCCCACAACGTCTCGCGCGGCAACAGCGCGGCGATGGCGACCGAGATCATCGATGAGGTGGTGCCCGATGTCGTCATCGGCTCGGGTCTCAACAAGGTCAGCTACATCTCGGCTGCCGATCAGGCCCGTCTCGCCGCTGGTACCACCGCGTACCAGTATGTCGCCCGTACCGCCGCCGTGGACGGCAGCACCGCCCTCCTGGATGCGGCCACCACCGTCGCCGCCAACATCGCCGCCAACAACAGCGGCAAGAAGAAGCTGTTCGGCCTGTTCGGCGGCAGCTACGCCGGCGATCTCAACAACCCGGTCGCCAACGGCTACGGCAACGCTGCCGGAGCCATGTCGTACGACGCCCAGGGCCACATGCGCCACCACGATCCGACCGGGACGGTGGTCGATGGCCTCGGTGGCTTCACCTACGGCGCCACCGAGAACCCCACCCTGGCGGCCGCCACCGAAGCTGCCCTCAAGGTGTTGAGCAAGGACAGCGACGGATTCTTCGTCATGGTCGAGGGCGGCGACATCGACTGGGGCAACCACCCCAACGACTACGAGTGGAACCTGGGCGCCTGGCACAACTTCGATCTCGCCTGCCGCAAGGCCTCGGACATGGTCACCGCCGGCACCAACGGCATGACCTGGGAGAACACCGCGGTCATCATCGCCACCGACCACGGCAACAGCTACATGCGCCTGCACAAGTACTATGGCAAGGGCGTACTGCCGCCCGCTACCGAACGCCTGGTGGTCAAGAACACGGCTGCGGTGCCCAACCTCGACGCCAACATCGGCGTGCGCTGGAGCTCGACCAAGCACACCAACGAACTGGTCACGCTCTACGCCAAGGGCCCCGAGGCGGCGCTCAACAAGCTGCGCCAGCATGAGGGCGCCTGGCACCACGGCACGCGCATCATCGACAACACGCACATCTTCTTCGCCATGTGCGACATGCTCGGCATCACCCCCAAGGTGAGTTACGATGGCAGTGGCGGCACCCTGACGCCGCTCGTCCCCGCCACCGTGGCGACGGACTGAACCGACCTGACCGTCCCCGCCGTGCTGTCCGGCCCGGCGGGGCCTGCACCTATGCCTGATCGATCAAGCCAGACCGTCGCCATCGGCGGTCTGGCCATGCTGTTGCTGATCCCCGTCGCGTGGTGGGGCTGGTCCGGTCCGCTGCCGCTGGTGGCGCTCGGTGGTGTGGCGGTGGCTGTGTCCGCTGCCGCTGCAACCGTTGCTGGTTGGCGGCGCTGGTTGGCGGCGCCTGCAGCCTGCCTTGCCGTGGGTGCTGCCGTGCTCCTGCTGCTGCGCCCCCAGACCTCTGCATCCAGCACCGGCGCCGCCCTCGGCGCGCTGGCGTTGGCTGGATGCCTGCCACTGCTGGTGTGGCGGCGTCGGCTGCCGGTGGGTCCGTCGCGGCTGCTCGGCGTCACCCTGTGGTGCTGGGCTGCTGGCGGCAGTGCTGCGGTGCTTGCCGGCATCGGCAGCGAGGCCGTCGCCCTGCTCCTGCCTGCCGCCAAACTGGTCTGGCCGGCCCTCGCCGGTCTGGTGGCGGTGGTGGCGCTGGAACTCCTCGGGCGCCAGGCCCTCGGCCTGCTGCGGCCTGGTCGGCCGACCCTCGCCGACGACAGCCTGATCGCCGGCCTGCTGGCCGGCGACCTCGGGCCGGTCCGTGCCGTCCGCGCCGCCTGCGGGCTGGAGGCCGGCCTCGCCGACTGGGTGCGCGTCTTCCTGGGCCGCGCCCTGCCGCCGCTGGCCGTCGCCATCGCCCTGGTCGGCTGGGCGAGCACAGGTCTGACCGGGCTCGGTCTGGCCGAGTGCGGCGTGCTGGAACGCGGGGGCGCGGCGCGCCGCGTGCTCGGCCCCGGCCTGCATGCGCACCTGCCCTGGCCGTGGGAGCGCGTGCGCCGCTTCGAACTCGGCGTCGAGCGCGCCACGCCGCTCGGCGACCTGCTCGCCGAGGCGCCCCCGCCGGTGGCTGCCGATGGCGTCAGCAGCGCCGCCGAGGACCGCCTGTGGGACACGGCGCATGCGCGTGAGATCCTCTTCCTCACCGCCGGCCGGGTCGACGTCGATCGGCGGGGGGTGCGTCCGGTCGGGATCACCAACGCCGACGTGGTGGTACATTGGCGCCTCCGTGCTGATCCTGCCGGCATCCTGGCCGCGGCTTACGCCGCCACCGATGCCGAGGCCCTGGTGCTGCGTCAGGCGCGCCGCCGGGTGCAGGCGGTGTTCGCCGCCGCCACGCCCGAGGCGCTGATCGGTGCCGACCGTCAGGCCCTGGCCGAGCGCATGCGCGTGGCGGTGCAGGAGGCGCTCGACCGCCATGGCGCCGGACTGGAAGTGACGGCGGTACGCATCGAGGCGATCCACCCGCCGCGGGCCGCGGCAGCCGCCCAGTACCAGGCCCAGGCGGCGGCGCGCGAGGCGGTGGCCCAGGTCAGCCACGCACGCAGCCAGGCAGCGGCGATCCTCGCCGGCTCCCGCGTCCAGGCGGCGAACGCCCGCGACGAGGCGCTGGCCCGCCGTGCCGAGCTGGTTGGTGGTGCTCGCATTCAGGCCGAGCGCGGCCGGGCCGAGGCCGCCGCCCTTGATCTCGGCGAGGCGGCGATGCTCGAAGCGCGCCTGGAGGCCCTGCACACGGCGCTGGCCGGCCGCCGCCTGCTCGTCCTCGACCACCGTCTGCCAGCCGGCGTCGAGCACCGCCTTGATCTGCGTCCCACTGCGCTGTCCACCGATCAGAGCATAGGAAATGACTGACATGCCCTCGCGCCTCCTCCGTCTGTTGGCCGCCTCCGGCGTGGTGCTGCTGTGCGCCCTGTGGGCCTGCACCGTCGCGGTCGGCGAGGCCCAGGCGGTGGTCATCACCCGGCTGGGCGAACCGGTGCGTACCCTGACCCAACCGGGTCTGGCCTGGCTGCTGCCGCCGCCGGTCGAGCGGTCGGTGACCGTCGATCTGCGCCTGCGTACCACCGCCAGCGGACTCTATGCCGCCCAGCTCGCCGATGGCACGACTGTGGTGGTCGAGGCCTTTGCAGCATGGCGGGTCGCGCGCACGCCCGACGCCGCCCTCGCCTTCCTGCGCGCGGTGCGCAACGACGCAGACGAGGCCGGGGCGCAGCTGCGCGGCATGCTCGGCTCGGCGGTGCAGACCGCCTCGGCCGGCTTCCGCCTTGACGAGCTGGCCAACACCGATCCCGCCCGTCTGCGCCTCGCTGCCTTCGAGACGGCGCTGACCACGGCCCTGGCCGAGAAGGCCGGGGCGCGCTATGGCATCGAGGTGGTCGAGGTTGGCATCGAGCGACTCGCCCTGCCCGAGCCGATCGTCGCCAGCACGATCACCGCCATGATCGAGGACCGTAAGGTGCTGGCGCAGCGCCTGCGCAGTGAGGGCAGCGAGCGGGCGGGGCAGATCGTCTCGGCGGCCAACGCCGAGGCCCGCCGGCTGGTCGCCGAGGCGCGGGTCGAGGCCTCGCGGCTCGAGGCCGAGGCACGCCGCGAGGCGGCCGCCATCCACGCCGCGGTCCACGACCGCGATCCCCGCCTCTACCGCCTGATGCGCGGCCTGGCGGGCCTGCGCCGCATGCTTGGCGCCGATGGCACGGTGGTGCTGCGCAGCGACGCCTGGCCGCTGCGTCTGCTCGTTGAGGGGCCGGAACGGGGGTCGGATGCCCCCTGAGCAGGACGACGCCCTGGCCGGAGCGGTCCGCGCCGCCTTCCGCTTCCTCCTCATCGCGGTCGGCGCGGTGCTGGCGGTGTGGTCGGTGTCGGGGATCCGCCAAGTGCAGCCGGGCGAGCAGGCCGTGGTGCTGCGCGGTGGCGCGGCTGTGCGCAGCCGTACCCGGCCCGGGCTGGTACTCGCCCTGCCGGCCCCGCTCGAGCGTGTGCTGGTGCTGCCGGCGGCCGAGCGCCAGCTCGCCGCCACCGTCGCCTGGCGGCCGGTCGCGGCGCTGCCGTCCGACCAGCCCGGGCTGCATCCGCGCCGCGACGGTTCGTATCTGGTGGTCGGCGATGGCGCCGTGCTGCACGCCACCGCCCAGGTGCAGTGGTCGGTATCTGAGCCCCAGCTGCACGCCCTGGCGGTGGCCGCCCCGGCGGCCGCCCTCGAGCGCGTGGTGCGCGCTGCGGTGGCCGCGACCTGCGCTGGCATGCGCCTCGACGAACTGCTCTACGGCGGCCTCGACCGCGCTCAGCAGGCCGCGCGCGGGGCGGCCCAGCAGCGCTGCGACCGCCAGGGCCTCGGCGTCACCATCCATCGTATCGAACTCGCCCTGGCCTTGCCCGGTCGGGCCGAGCAGGCCTTCGCCCAGGCGCAGAGCGCTGGCGCCGAGGCCTCGACGCAGGTGGCGCAGGGCGAGACCTCGGCGCGGCAGGTCCTGCAGGAGGCCAACCGCGAGGCCGACCGCCTGCGCCAGGCCGCCACCGCCGCCGCCGGCGAGGCTGTGGCGCGCGCCCGCATCGACACCGATCCGATCGCTGCCCAGCTCGATGTCGGCCTGGGCGCCGGCACTGTCGACCGCCTGGCCAGCGATGGCCTGGCGTCGGCGCTTGAATCATGCGGCAGGGTGCTGGTGGTGCCGGCCGGCGATGGCGCCAGCCTGCTGTTGCCGGCGGTGCGCCCGGGAGCCCGCTGATGCGCGCCGCCGGAGCCGCCTTCGCCTGCGCCGACGACCGCCGTGGCACCGCCCTGCGCCTGGTCGCAGCGATCCTCGCAGCCGGCCTGCTGGCGGTCGCCTGGATCACCCGGCTGGTCGAGCCCGCGCAGGCGCAGGTGGCGGGCCTGCTCGACGCCGCCGCCGCCGCCCTGGCCGGAGCCCCGGTGCTGCTGGCGGCCTGGCGCGGCCTGGCCGCCGAACGCCTGGAGGCCGTCACCGACGTGCTGGTTTCGGCAGCCCTGATCGCGGCCTGGGCCGGTGGCGATCTCGCCAGCGCCGCGCTCGTGCCCATGCTTATGGTCCTCGGCCACATCATCGAGGAGCGCAGCCTGGCGGGCGGACGCGAGGCGGTCGAGGCGCTGGCCCGGCTGACCGGCGCCGACGGCCGTTGCTGGCGTCTGCGCAGCGCAGGCGGCGACGAGGAGGTGGCTGTGGCCGATCTGGCCATCGGCGACCGCATCGTGGTGCGGCCCGGTGAGCGGGTGCCGGCCGATGCCGTGGTCGAGGGCGAGGCCGGCAGCCTCGACCTCGCGCCGCTCAGCGGCGAGTCGGTGCCGGTCGAGGTGCAGCCCGGCGACGAGGCCCCGGCCGGCGCGGTCAACGCCGGTGGCCTGCTGCACCTGCGCGTACAGCGTCTCGGCGGCGACACCGGTCTGGGCCGGGTGCTCGCCCTGCTCGACGACGCGGCGCGCTGCAAGCCGGCGGTGGCGCGGGTGCTCGACCGCTACGCCGGGTTCTATCTGCCGCTGGTCCTGCTCGCCGCCCTCGCCGTCCTCGCCACCACCGGGGCCCTCGGCAACGCCCTCGCCGTGCTGGTGGTGTGCTGTCCCTGCGCCCTGGCCCTGGCGGCACCGGCCAGCGCCCTGGCGGCGGTGGCAGTGGCGGCGCGCCACGGCGCCCTGGTCGCCGGCGGGGCCGCCCTCGAACGCCTCGCCACCTGCGACCGCCTCGCGGTCGACAAGACCGGCACCCTGACCCGGGGCGAACTGGCCATCGCCGGCGTGCGCTCCGCCCTGCCCGAAGCCGAGATCCGGCGGCTGGCCGGCAGCCTCGGCGCCGTCAGTACCCACCCGGTGAGCCGCGCCCTGGCCGGCGGCCTTGCCTCGGACGAGCGGCTGGAACTGAGCGATGCCCGCGAGGAGCGGGGCCGCGGCGTGACCGCGACGGTGGACGGAGCCTGCCTGCGCCTGGGCAGCGCCGCCTGGCTGGGTGAGTGCGGCGTCGCGGTGCCGCCGGCACCCGAGCACGACGGACCGCTGGTGGCCCTGGCCCGCGAGCGCACCTTCCTCGCCTGGATCCTGCTCGACGACCGCCTGCGCCCCGAGGCTGTGGTTGCTTTGGCCAAGCTGCGCGATCTCGGCCTGACACCGCAGTGGCTGGTCAGCGGCGACCGGCCGGCAGTGGCACGGCGGATTGGCGACGCGGTCGGCATCGATGTGGTCCATGCCGGCCAGCTGCCTGATGGCAAGCTGGCGCTGGTCCGTCAGTTTGGGCAGGATGGGCGCGTGCTGGTGGTCGGCGATGGCATCAATGACGCGCTGATGCTGCGTGCTGGCACGGTTGGCGTCGCCTTGGCCGGGGACAGCCGCGCCTGCGACCTAGCCCTGCGCAGCGCCGACATCGTGCTGCGCCGTCCCGATCTGCGGGCCTTGCCAGAGCTGGTGCTGCTGGCCCGCCGCCTGCGCAGCAGCATCGCCATCGGCGTCGGCCTGGCCCTGGGCTGGACTGGTCTGCTGGTCGTCGCCGCCGCCGCCGGCTGGATGCCGCCGCTCGCCGCCGCTCTGTTGCACACCGTCGGCAGCGTGCTCGTGCTAGGTAATGCAGCCCGCCTCATGCGCCAACAGGTTCCCGACCATCTGGAGGATCCACCATGTCCCGCCACGCCCTCGCTGTCCTCCTCGTCATCGCCGCATCCGCCTCCGCAAGCGACGGGGACAGCGAAGACGGGTTGCCGTTCGACGGTAGCGCCAACCTCGGGGTGATCGCTGGACCGCTGTCGCCAGAAGGCATGGAGCGGGCGGGCCTCGACGGTCAGCGCGGCGTCGAGTTGATCGGGGTCTGGCAAGGAGCTGCGGGCGGGCAGATGGGTCTGAAGCGAGGAGACGTCATCATGTCGGTCAATGGTGGGACGATCCTGACGCTCGATGATCTGCGCAATGAAGTCGCATTGGCGGGTAATGGAGGTCAGGTTGATCTGATTATCGTGCGCGATAGCCAGGAAATATCGGTCTCGGGAGTGCTCGCCCCCTGGCCAGCGGGCAGGCGGCGTATAGAGCCGGATCGCGTCAGCGAGGAACGCTTCCGCACTTGGCAGCAGCGTCGGCTGGGCGAGATGGAACGGACAATCCAGACCATGCGACGCCAGGTCGAGGGTCTCGAACGTGGCGAGCAACAGGCACCGCTGCCAGATACACCGCTCATGAACCGACCGATGGGCGATGCTCTTGCTCTGCTACCGGCCTGGCGCCTGCGTATCCACTGCTCTGTTAGACGTGGTGCGGAGCGAACCGCCCCTGCCGAGGTGATCTGGGATGCCCGCATCCTGCTGGGCACCCCAGCACCGCCGATATACTGATGCGGTGCAATAACCAAAGGTGCCTTGCCGCGCACCCGGTGGGGTGCCGCCCAGCGCACCTGAGCCCTTGTTTCGGCTGTGCTGGGCGTTGGCAGGCTGAATAGTGGCAGAAGCAGATCACCCTGAGTGCGTCCCGGAAACAAGAGGAGACAGATGGCGGGGGCTTGTCTTTCTGCTCAAGCTGCGGCGAGGCTGTAGGGAGACGCCGGCTGCCATACGGTCTCACCGCGCACCGTGGCCACAGCTTGCCGCAAGCGGCTGAGACCAGCGACCGGCGAGGCGGCGAAGGCGGCGAGGTCAGCAGGTCGGCCGACGCCGATGATCCCTCCGTCCACGCCCCAGGCCCGGCGCGGGGCGCTGGTCGCCGAAGCCAGGACGGCGGCGAGGGGGAGCCCGGCATCGGCGTAGGCCGCCAGATCGTCGTGCAGCCCGTCGCCATGGCGTACGCCCAGGCTGCCCGCGTCGGAGCCAGCGAGGATGGTCACGCCCCGCCGATGCGCTTCGCCGAGATTGGCCCGGTGCTGGTCGAGGATGCGGCCGAGGCCGGCCACGCCGTCCGGACCGACACCGCAGGCCTCGGGATGGTCGCGCACCCAGGCCACCGGAATCCAGGTGGGGGTCCAGGCGGTGCCACCTGCAGCCATGCGATCGAGGAGAACGGAATCGAGGAAGAATCCATGTTCGATCGAGCCGATTCCGGCCTGTACCGCCAGGTCGATGCCTTCGCGGCCGCTGCAATGGGCGACGGTCGGTTTGCCCAATTCCTTCGCCGCCACGGTCATGGCGTTGAGTTCGTCCAGGTTGAACTGCGGTCCACCCTTCACGGCCGCAGCAGCGAAGTCGATGATGCCGGTGAGCACGA
This sequence comes from bacterium, assembly GCA_020047915.1. Taxonomy (GTDB): domain Bacteria; phylum Planctomycetota; class UBA11346; order UBA11346; family UBA11346; genus UBA11346. The sequence continues at coordinate 9,051 of JAIFND010000130.1, forward strand.
TCTTCACATCGTCGCTGTCGCCGCGGGTGCGTACGCAGGCGGCGGCGGTCACGGCATCGACAACCTCCTCGGCGAAGAACGAACCATAACGGCCCTTGCGTCGCACGGCGACGCCGGCCGATCGCACCACGGGCAGGGCGCTGCCCGCGGTTTCAGCGCGCAGGGCGTGGTTGATGCCCCATTTGTCACCGCAGTCGCGTACCAGGGTGACGCCGGAAGCGCGCAGGCGTTCGAGGTTCCTACGGCCTGTGGCCAGAAAGGCGTCATAACCGGCCTCCATGTAGGCCTGGCGTTTGGCGGTGTCGAACTCGTGGCCGTCGAGGAAGAGATGGGCGTGGCTCTCGACCAGGCCAGGGCAGAGGAAGCCGACATGCAGCGTCGCACTCGACGGCACGGCGACGCGGCCGTCATGCACGGCCGTGATCACGGGGCCGTCGATGACCACGGTGACCGGCCGGTGGCGGAGTTCGCTGCCGTCGAACCAGGAATCGGCGTGGATCGTCAGCATGGTCAGGCCGCCTTGGTGATCGGACTGGCCAGCTTGTACACCTTCTTCAGACCGGCGAGGGCGTCGAAACCGTCGTCGCAGGCGATGAAATCGTCGAAGGCGACCAGGGCGGGATGCCCCTCGGGGAGGACGCGGTAGTCGCGTCCGGCGGTAGCCAGGCTCATGTCCAGGCCAAGTGGCACGCAACGGGTGAGGAAGGCGGTCTCGAAGGCGAGGCCGATGGGCATGCCGTCGATTTGCACCTTCGGCAGCATGATGCCGATGTTCGAGAGGCCGACCGACATGCGCACGCCCTTCAGGGTCGGATCGGAGCCGATGCGGCGGATCGACTCGACCGCCGAGCGCAGCAACTGCTCGGTGTCGGTGGCCATCGGGCCGACCGAGACATCGAGGATGCAATCCGACAACTGGAGGTCGGTGTGCTCGGAGCGGGCGCGGCAGACCAGTCGGCGGGCGGTGTCGGTGACCTCGTCGGCGTTCTTGTTCGGTGTCGCAGCGCCGTTCTCCATGCGTTCGGAGGCCATGAACAGAACCTGGGCGCCGTGGATGCGGCGCAGACCGAGCAGATCCCAGCGCGTCTCTGCCACCGAGTTGACGATCGGCGGACGACCGCCGGCCTTGGCCGGGTCGTAGGCCCGCTGACCGGCCTCCTGGCTGGCGGACGCCGGACTGTCGATCGATAGCGGTACGCTGACCGCAGACTGTACCGTGCGTACCAGTTCGGCGACGAAGGCCGGATCGGTCTCCCCGGCAGTACCGGCGTTGACGTTCAGCAGTGGCGCACCCTTGGCGACCTGACTGCGCGCCAGTTCAGCGATGCCCTGGCGAAGCCGGGGTTGATGCGTTCACCGATGATGCTCAGGCCGGGGAAAGACATGGTTTCTCCAAGTTGGAAGCGATGGTGGAGCGGGTTTCCAGCAGGGCGCCGTGATCGGCGCCGAAGAGCATGAGGTGGACGCCGGCGACGCCGGGGATCGCGCGGGCCTCGCGGCAGAGGCGTGAGGCTTCCGCCACGCCGGCGGCGCGCAGGTCGGAGGCGGCGCGCAGACGGGCTGCGAAACCGGGATCCACCGCCACACCGGCGATGCGATGCAGGTGGTCGAGGGCTTTCAGCGAGGTCACCACCGGGATGCCGGCCAGGATGGCAACACGCCGCGGCAGGTCCTGGGCGCTGGCCGCCGCCATGAACGCGGCGAGCCGCACGGTTTTCGTCAGCACCTGGGTCTGGGCGAATTCGGCGCCGCAGTCGGCTTTGACCCGCAGACGGCGCACCGGCACATCGAGAGGATCGGACAGCGGGTTGATGGCGCAGCCGAGGAACGGACGCGGCGCCCGCGCAACCTCCTCGCCGGTGTGGAAGATGCGCGAGCGGTCGCGCAGATGCCGCGCCTCGTAGAGCATCAGACTGCTGTCGAGATCATAGACCGGCTTGACCATCGGACGCCCGGTGCGCCAGTCTCCGGTCAGGCACAGCAGATTGTGTACTCCGCCATGCGCGAGGGCGAACAACTCGCCGATCAGGGTGGTGCGGGTGGTGTCGCGGGCCGTCACCTGGGCTACCGCCTCGACCCCCATCGCCTGCAGTTCACGCGCCACCACGCCGCTGGGCAGCGACGGGTTGCCACCGAGGTAGGCGGTGGCGTTGATCGCATCGAAGCGGCCGTGTAGCGCCTCAGCCTCGCGCCGTACCCGGGCGAGGTCGGCGCCGCGCGGGGCGCGCAGTTCGGTGGTCACCACGAAGCGGCCGGAGCGCAGTGCTGCCTCCAAGGCCGAGGCGGTGCGCGGCTCGCCATCCTTCCAGCCGGTGCTGGTCAGGGCGGGCAGCGGTTCGCGGCAGCCACGATCGGCGCCGCTACAGGCGGTGAGCAGGCTGGCGCGGTTGACCAGGGCGTGATCGACCGCCGGCATGATCGGGGCGGCTTCGACCTTTCCGTGATGCCGGCGGGTGTGGATACGGACATGGATGCAGGGGCGGGCGGCATCGACCTCGCAGCGCCCCCCCAGGGTGCCGCCGCACGGACCATTGCGCAGGTTCTTCGGGCAGCGCATCGGGCAGGTCATCGCATTGGCGCGCAGCACGCACTGGCCACAGGCGCGGCAACCGAAGATCAGTCCTTTGGCCCAGGCTTCACTGCGTTCGATGAGGGTGGTGATCACGCCGGCAGCCTACATCTGGCGCATGGTGATCGTCTGGCATTCTGCGGAGTAGACTGGCATTCCGCGTCCGTCCGCCAGGCTCCCCATCCATGCGCGGCATCATCTTCGACATGGACGGCGTCCTGTGCGACTCGGAACCATTCATCCTGGAGGCGGCGCAGGCGATGTTCCGGACGCGCTATGGCAAAGAGGTGCCAGGAGCGGATTTCCACCAGTTCGTCGGCACCGGCGAGGATCGCTACCTGGGCGGCACAGCTGCCTTGCACGGCATCCCGATCCGCCTGCCCGAGGACAAGGTCGAAACCTATCGCCTCTACCTGGAATTTATCAAAGGCCGTCTGCCGCCCCTGCCTGGCGTGCTGGACACGGTGCGCGAAGCGCGGCGGTGCGGGATCAAACTGGCGGTCGCTTCGGCAGCCGACCTGATGAAGGTGTCGGGCAACCTGGAAGCGATCGGGCTGGGCGCCACGGCCTTCGACACCGTGGTCACGGGCAGTGATGTCGAGCGCAAGAAGCCGCACCCGGACGGATTCCTGCTCGCCGCCAAGCGGCTCGGACTGCCGCCGGGCGAGTGCCTGGTGGTCGAAGATGCGCTCAACGGCATCCAGGCCGCCGTCGCGGCTGGGTGCTTCCGCCTCGGTCTGACCACCAGCTTCACCGCCGACCGCCTGGTTGCGGCTGGGGCGCAATGGACGGCCCCGCACCTGGGCGGAATGCCCGACGAACTGCGCGCGCGCCTGTTCGCCTGAGATTCAGCCTAAAAGCGCGTTTCACAGAGAGAAACGGAGGCAACAGAGTTCGCGCCAGGATATGGAGAACGATTCGCCAGATACCCGTTGGGTGAGCGATGAACTTTGCTCCAAGTCATGTCGCCTCCGTTGCCTTCGTTCCTCGGTGTGAATCCGAAGGCTTTTTATCGGTTCAGCCGGCCCAGGCAGCGCGGATGCGTGTCGCCTGCCGGCCTGCACTCTCGCTGCTGATTCCTGGAATCGTGGTCGTGCGCAGTTCCTGCTCCAACCACAGGGTTTCACCGGGTCCGCAGATCGTCAACGGCCCGACGTGTTCGACTTCGATGATGTCCCGGCTGCGATAGGACGTCAGATTCAGATCTCCCTCCGGGTAGGGGCCCGGCTCCTCGGCAGCGACCCGCGACATCAGTACCGTGTCGCCATCGATCAAGGCGCACAGGCCTTCGCGCGAGCGCAGGCCAACCTTGATATGACTGCGTCCAGCCGGCTGGGCCGGATCGATGGCCAGTCCTTCAGGCAGTTCGTGGACATCGGTGTCTGGCCACGGACCGGGAGAAAGCGAGAAGGGGGTTCCAAGCTCATGGTCAGCGGCGTGCAGGCGCAGCGCGGGCCGCGTGCTGTCCAGGTCGCGCAGCAGCAGCGCCTTCGTCCGTTCCGGGTTGGCACCGACCAGGATCGACCAGCACGCCAGCCGGAGGTGATCGGTGCCGTGGTTGCGCAGTCCCTGGCGCAGGTGCAGTCGATCGCTGGCTGGATCAAGTCCGACCTCCCAGAGCACCTCGAGACCACTGGTGGGCTCGCGGCCGGTGGTCACGACGCAGCGCGCAGCCTCACCATCTACGCATCGGGCCGAGAGCAGGCCGATCAGCGGCGAGCGGCCGTCCTGCGCCGGCGCCATGAACCAGGTGCGCAGACCGCTGGGATCCCCCCCGGTGGCGATCAGTGAGGGTATTCCATCCCGCCGGAACGCAGTGAGGCGCAGGCACGGCCGGATCTGCACCGTGGCATGCAGATCACCGGCGTGCAGTTCGATGGACTCGACGCGCGTCGCTTCAGCGAGCAGCGACGCCCCGTCCTCGCCGGGGCCGGGCTGCGCAGGCAGTTCATCGGCAACCAGGATGAGGTGCGGTCGCGACCAGAAGCCGCGTGGCGAGCGGGAGGTGTTGCCCGGGATCGCGATCTGGCCGGCCGCGCACCGTCGGGCGACGAGGCGGTCGGCGCGGATGCGCATGGTGCCGGGAATCCGCCAGACCAGCCCGTGCGGCAACTCCTGCCATCCCGGGAGGTGCGCCGGCTCACCGAACTCGGATACCGCCAGCAGGACCCAGCAGTCGCGTTCGAGGAGCAACGTGGAGGTCGCAACCTGCTGTCGGAAATCCCCGGCCTCCGGCGCCGAGCACAACAGCCCGATCAAGGATGGACTGGCGGCATCGATGGTCGGACCGAACTCGCCGCGAAAACGGCGCATTCCCAGGCAGAGGGGCTGGAATCCGTCCATCAGCCGAGGGCGGCGCGCTGCAGGCGGAACAGCTCGTCGATGCCGGTGCTGCCAGCGACCAGCAGTTCGTCGAGCTTGGCACGCGGGAATACACCGTGTTCGCCGGTGCCCTGCACTTCGACGAAGTCACCGGTGCCGCCGCCGAGGGGGCAGCGCATCACCAGGTTCATGTCCACTTCGGCGGTGGAATCCTTGGCGTAGTCGAGATCGACCTCGACCTGGCCCTTGACGATGCC
>JAIFND010000012.1:0-9828 GCA_020047915.1 bacterium
GTGCCCGAAGGCACGCTCGGCCCTGATATCGCCGCGCCGGCGGCGCTGGCGGCCTGGCGCGGTCGCGGTGACGCGGTGCTGGTCGGCCCGGCGCTGGCCAGCCGGCGTGGCCTGGCGGTCGGTGACGCCTTCGAGGCGGCGGGCATGCGCGCCACTGTCGCCGGGCTGGTCGTCTCGCCCGAGCCGCAGCACCGCAACGTCGCCTTCGCCCACCTGGCGACGGTGCAGGGCGTGGCGCGCGCCCGCGGCGCGGTCACCCAGTTCGATGTCGAGGTCGAGGATCCGGCGCGCATCGGCGAGATCGCCGCCGCCATCGATGCGTTGTTCGCCAGCGAGGCCGAGCCGACCCGCACCGCGCCGGAGAAGGCCTTCGTCGCGCAGGCCGCAGGCGAGGTTCTCGGCCTGGTCGCCTTTGCGCGCTGGGTCGGGCTCGCCGCCGCAGCCGCCGTGCTGGCGGTGGTCGCGAACACCGTGCTCATCGCCGTGCGCTCGCGCGTGCAGGAGCTGGCGGTGCTGGCGGTGCTCGGCTACGGCCCGGGCGCCATCGCCGTGCTCGTCCTCTGCGAGGGCCTTATGCTTGGTCTCGTCGGCGGTGCGGTCGGGGTCGCCGCCGCCGCAGCGACCCTTCATCTCGGTGGCTTCAGCCTGACCGCCGAAGGCCTGAGCGTGGTGTTCGCCATCGATGCCGGGCTCATCGTCACCGCTCTGGCCGTCACCGTGCTGCTCGGCCTGTTCGCCTCGGTGGTGCCGGCCTGGCAGGCGGCGCGCACCCCGATCCTCGCCGCGTTGAGGGGCGGATGATGCGCCTGCTTCCACTGGAATACGCCGTGCGCAACCTGCTGCGCGATCCGTGGCGGCTGCTCCAGCTTGCCGGCGGCAGCGCCCTGGTGGCCCTGCTGCTGCTGGCGACCGGCGGCTTCAGCGCCGGCATGCGTGGGGCCATGGCCGGCAGCGGCGATCCCGCCAACACCATCCTGCTCGGCGCCGGCAGCGAGGGCAGCCTGGAGCGCAGTAGTCTCGACCCCGCCACCGCCGCCATCGTCGCGGGCAGTATCGATGGTCTGCGCGATGTCGCGGGCGCACCGGCCGTGTCACCCGAGATCGTCCACATGACGCTGGTCGAGTCCGGCGGATCCACCGCCCAGGCCACCTTGCGTGGGGTCACGCCGATGGCCTTCGCGGTCCATCGCGGAGCCCGCCTGGCCACGGGCAGCCTGCCCCAGGGCGATCAGCTCCTGGTCGGTCGCCTCGCCCACCGCCGCCTGGGGCTGCCCGAGGCCGCTGTGCGTCCTGGTGCGCTGATCCGCCTCGAGGGCCGCGATTTCACCGTCAGCGGCACCTTCGCTGCGCCTGGCACCGTCTATGAGGGCGAGTTGTGGGCCCCGCTCGACGCGCTGATGGCGGCGACCAAGCGCACCACCATCTCGACCGTGGTGGTGGCGCGCGACCGCGCCGAGCAGGCCGATCTCGAGACCTTCGCCGCCATGCGCCTTGATCTTGAACTGAGCGCCATTGGCGAGGCCGAGTACTATGCCGAACGGGGCAGCTTCTTCGACCCGATCCGCGCCATGGCCTGGCTGACCGCGCTGCTCATCGCTGGCGGGGCGGTGTTTGGCGGCCTCAACACCTTCCACGCCGCCTTCGCCGCGCGCCGGCGCGAGGCCGCCACGGTGCTGGCGATCGGCTTCCCGCGTCGGGCGGTCTTCGTCTCCTTCCTGATCGAGGCCACGCTGGTCGGTGCCCTTGGCACGCTGGCGGCGCTGCTGGTCGCGGTGCTGCTGCTCGACGGAGCGGCGCTCAGCGTGCCTGGTGGCGCGTTCAGCCTCGAACTCGATGCCGCCACACTCGCCCTCGGCCTTGGCGCCGGCCTCGCCCTCGGCCCGCTTGGCGCCCTGTTGCCGGCCTGGCGCTGCCTCTCACCACCCCTGCCAAGCGCCCTGCGCTCGGCCTGACCCCCGGAGAATCATCATGCTTCGCATCATCCTTCCTGCCCTGTTCGCCGCCGGCCTCGCCGCCGCCGACCTGCCCGCCGGCCTCTTCGTCGCCGCGCCGATCAGCGCGGCCCACATGGAGGTCATCGCCGCCCGTGCCGCGCCGCAGCCTGGGGCGGCGATCACCGTGACCGGCGTCATCGGTGGCCGGCCGAAGCCCTTCGTCGAGGGTCGTGCGGTGTTCACCATCATGGACCGCAGTCTGGTGTGCAACTCGGGTTGCGGCACGGCCTGGAGCGGCTGCAGCCTGCCGCCCGAGCAGCTGCGCGGTGGCGTCGCCACTGTCCAGGTCGTCGCTGCCGACGGCAAGCCGCTGACTGCGGCCATCGAAGGTGCAGGCGGCCTGGTGCCTGGCGCCACCGTGGTTATCAGTGGCACGGTCGCCGCCGGCTCGGGCGAGAAGGCCCTGATCGTCACCGCCCAGGTCATCCACCTGGCGGCGGGTGACGCGGTGAAGCCGCACTGAGAGCGGAGACGGGTGGCGCCATTTCCGCCCAACCGGGCGCGGTGGCGCGCCCGGCCCCAGGTGCCGGCGAGGGCGCCGGCACTCCGGCCGAAAACGAAAAAACCCCGGCATCGCCGAGGTTTTCCGTCTGGTAGCAGCGCTCGGGATTGAACCGAGGACCTAAGGCTTATGAAGCCGCAGGGGGGTCATGTGGGCCTCGTAAATACCTGCTAAATCTCAAGCGGACCAATCGGGACTAATCCCTTCCACCCCCCCGCGTAGGCACAGAGTAGGCACCAACTGTGAGGGGGTCGAAATGCCATTCGGCGACGGGGTGTCCATCGTTCGCAAAGGGAAGGGCGCGCGCCTCGCGTACCTGTACCGCGTTTACGACGCCCACGGCAACCGCCGGGCGAAGTCCTTCCGGCGGACGGACGTCGATGCCAATCGCGACCATCCGGGGACCGCGGAGGGCGACGCCTGGGCGGAACGCATGCGGGCACAGGCGACCCTACGCGGCGCGGTGGCGGCGAAGCTGCCCCTGGCGAAGGCGGCGGAGTCCTACGCGGTGATGGCCGAGGGGGCCGGCTTGTCTGAGTCCTATGTCGGCATCGTTCGGAACATCGCGGCCCGCGCCGTCGCGGCGGGGATCGCCGACCTTCGGGCCGACGACGTCGCCATGCGGACCGCCGCATGGCTGGCCCGCTTGACCGCGGCGCGACCGGGCCAGCGCACGCCCTCGAAGGCGAGCCCTCGGCTCAAGAATAAGGCCCTGACGGTGCTGCGGACCATCGCGCAGCAGCAGGTGAAGGAAGGCCGGCTCGACCGCAACCCGTTCGCGGCGGTCCGTCGTACGAAGGAAGTCGCAACAGAGGCGAAGCTGTTCACCATAGCCGAGCTCCGGACCCTGGTCAGGGACGTCCACGCCAAGGAACCCGGCTGGATGCTGGCGGTCCTGGGGATCTACACCGGGCAGCGGTCCGAAACCCTGCGCTGCCTGACCTGGGACATGATCGACTGGGACCGCGGTCGTATCAACGTCCCCGGTGCGATCGTCAAGCAGGACAACCCGGTGCGTGTGCCGCTGCAAGCCGAGCTCGCCGAGCTCCTCGCGCCTCGGGCGCAGCGGAACGCCTCGACCATCGTCCCTGCCGGAACGGTGCGCGATTCGGACCATGCCAACGAGGTATTCACCGACTACCTCGTCGCTACCTGCAAGATACCACGCGAGAACCGCGGGCTCCATGTCCTACGCGCGTCGCATGCATCCCTGCTCATCGCCACCGGTACGCCGCCGACCATCGTGCAAACGTCCGTCGGCTGGACGCAGGCGCAGACGATGCACCGATATATCCGAGCCGCCGAGGACTACCGCGACCAAGTGAAGGACGAGGGATGGCCCGCGGACGACCTCTACCTGCGCCGCGATCCGCCACAGGCCGCGCAGCGCAGGACGAGAAACGGGGCCGCATGAGCCGCCCCGGCTTCGGCTGCGTGTTCCGGTGCACCTCCTGCCTCCAGACATGGGACGGGTTCCTGCGTGCATCGTTCACCGAGCTTGACCCGGTGCGGCTCGCCGCCGAGGTCGCCGCATGGGAGAAGGACCCCCACGAGTGGCAGACCTGTCCGCATTGCGGCGCGAAGGTCGACGGCGCGGAGGCGATGGTCCCGGACTCGGAGGACATGACCGCGGCGGAGCTCCGCATGCAGGAGGAGCACGAGCGGCTGCGGCTGGAACTTATACGGCACGGCGCCGACCTGCGGAGGCTGGCGTGGCAGGAATACGACCGCCTCACGAACGAGGTCAACAAGCCGGGGCTCACCTATTGGCAACGTCGGCGCCTGCGCCGCGTGCGTGATCGGGCGCAGTTGGAGGTCGACCGGTTGTCACGGGCGCAGTCTCTCGGCGGGTGGGGCGAGTGGGCGCGCGACCCGGAGCCGCCGAGGTTGTAGCCCACGACCGGATTGACCCCGGCCATGTGTCGATAGACTGCGACCGTCGGCGGGACATTCCTAGCGAGCGCCCGGCTCGTGGCGAAGAAACCGACCGACAGCATAAGCGGCACAATCGGGGGAATCCCCCACAACGGCCAATCAGAGCACGAGCGCGCGGCAGGCCCTGCCATCTGCGCTGAAACCGTCGCGTCCGATCGTCCGGACGTGTGGAGCCCTGACCGCCGGGCGCGAGATCCGCGTCATGCCCCAACCCCTGTCCGTTATCAACCTGTCGCTCGACGACTTCCGCGCGGTCCTCCGCGAGGAATTCATCCGTCACGAGGCCGCGAAGGCGCGCGCGGCGTCCAGCGACACCGCGCTCCTGTCCCTCCGCGCCGCTGCGCGCATGGCACGAGTCCGGACCGAAACCGCGCGTCGCGCCGCGGTCGCCGGAACGCTCAAGGCTCGCAAGACTGCGGCCGGGCGTAACTGGAAGGTCCAGGCGGCGGAAGTCCGCCGCTGGGTCGAAGCGGGCGCCCCCGCGCCGGTCACTCCGCAAGCCGCGGAGGTCTGACCATGAGCACCAACGAAAAGAGCCTCGGGGTTTGCGCCCCCGAGGCCCCAGCTTCCGTCGATTCCCTCAACCCTGACGCCAAGAGCCTACCGCACGACGACGCCGCCGCTAGCGGCACCGGCTTGTGCCCGCTGCCCGATACCTCGGCGCCGACGACGCTCGTCGCGCTGCGATCCGCCAACGGGTTGCCCTGCGCGAAGGTGCTCGGGCTCGACGCCGGGCGCGTCGCCGTCGTCGATTCCTACGGCAAGGAAACCCTGTGGCTCCCCGAAGCGCATGAGGTTCCGACATTCGACCGCTTCGCCGAGGTCCTCGACACCCTCGCCAACCGGTCGAACGCCATCGTGATCCGCGGAACGGTCGAACCCGGCACCTACGATCCGGCGGTCGGCATCCTCCGCCGCCAAGTCGGAAGCCCGAACGGTGGCGGACGCTGGCGCGAAGCGGCGCGGACCTGGGTGCCGATCGACTTCGACGGTGCCGAGGTTCCGCCCGAGCTCGCCAGCGACGAGGCGCGCATCGGGCACCTTGTCGATGCCCTGCCACCGCCCTTCCGCGGGCGTTCCTGCTGGTTCCAGTGGACGAGCTCGCACGGGCTCAACGGCAACGGCGCGACGAGGCTCCGCGTCCGCCTCTGGTTCCTGGCCGACGGTCCGGTGTCGGGCGCCGCCCTCATCGCTGCGTTCGCCCCGCTCGCCGCGTCGCTTCGGGTGGACGTGTCGATCTACCGGACCGTGCAACCGATCTACATTGCACGCCCGACCCTGCGCGACGGGATCCCTGATCCGGTCCAGAATCGTACAGGTACCATTCGTGGCTTCGACGGCGACCTCGTGGACGCCGCCGGATTGCCCGCGCCTGACGAGCAGACGGCGCGGCGCGCGTTCACGTCCTACGCGAAGCGGGTCGCGCCCGTGACGCAGCATCCGGTCGAGATTGCGAACGCCCGCGCTCGCCTCCTCGCGAGCACGACAGGTGGAAGCCGGCACATGCATGCAATGGGCGCCGCGGTCGAGCTCCTCGCCTTCGGCGACGAGCCCGACGCGATCGCCGACCTCCTCGGCGAGCTCATCGCAAAGCAGGGACGCCCGGCCAAGCCCGGCGAGGTCGCCGGCATCCTCACCTGGGCGATCGCGAAGCACGCCAGCGGCGAGGCGACGGTCGAGCGCCAGCCGATGGCGAGCCTGTTCCCTGAGGTCGAGGAGGGGGAGGGGGTCGCACCTACCGGCGAAGCTCAAGCGGAGCGATTCGACTTCACCGACGCCGAGCAGGCCGGCATCATCGCACGGCAAGCCCGCGACTTCCTCCGACACGCCCCCGGCATCGGTTGGCTATGCTGGGACGGCATGCGGTGGGCGAGCTCCACCGAGAAAGTGCCGACCGCGGCGCTCGAAGTCGCGAAGGCCGCGGCGGTGCGACGCATCGCCGAGGTCGCGGCCCGCTTCGCCGGCACCGACGCCGGGAAGGCGATGCTGGCCCGCGTGAAGCGACTCGGCGACCTGGGGCACATCCACGCCGCGCTCGACCTCGCTCGCACCGAGCCGGGTATCGCGATCGCCGCCGACGTGCTCGACACCGACCCGTGGGCGTTGAACTGTCGCAACGGGACGCTCGACCTCCGGACGGGCGAGCTTCGCCCGCATCGCCGCGAGGACCTGTTGACCAAGCTCGCCGCGGTCGAGTACCGGCCCGGCGCGCATCACGACGCCCTCGACCGCCTCCTCGCCGCGATCGGCGCCGCCGATCCAGCCTTGCCCGACTTCCTCGCGCGGTGCGTCGGCGCCAGCCTGACCGGCGACGCCTCGACCGAGTCCCTGTTCATCATCCAGGGGGACGGCGGCAACGGTAAGACGACCCTGTCCGACGCCGTCGCCGCGATGCTCGGGGACTATGCGGCGAAGCTGCCCTTCGCGTCATTCGTCGCCGCGAAGCACACGGCGCGATCGGGACACGGCGCGAGCCCGGACCTGTTCCGGCTTCGCGGGTCGCGCTTCGCCTTCGCGGCGGAAGGCGAGCAGTCCGCGCGCCTCGACGCCGGTCTGGTCAAGCAGTTGACCGGCGGCGAGCGTCTGACCGCGCGCCGCCTCTACGCCGACCAAGTCGAGTTTGCCCAGACGTGGAAGCTGTGGCTCGTGTCAAACTACGACCCCCGGATGGAAGCCGACGACTCGGGCATCTGGCGCCGCGTCGTCAAGATTCCGTTCCCGCCGCTCGACCCGGCGAAGCGGGACCCACGGGTGAAGGATGCGCTCGTGCGCGACCCCGAGGCGCGGGCGGCGCTCCTCGCCTGGGCGGTCGAAGGCTGCAAGGCGTGGCGGGCAGGCGGGCGCGGGCGCCGTGGGCTGGGCATCCCCGCATCGGTCGAGGCGGCGACGGCGGGGCTCCGCGAGAAGTGCGACACCGTCGCGCAATGGCTCGCCGACTGCGACCCCTTCGCCGGGCGCCCCGCGGTCCCGGTCACCGAGGTCCGAGATTCGTACGAGCGCTGGTGCGTGGGGGCGGGGGCCTTCCCGGTCTGGAGGCAACGCTTCAACGAAGCCCTCACTGGCCGGGGTTGGCGCCAGGAACGGCCCCGCACCGCCGACAGTCGGGGGCGCGTATGGGTCCGCTGACCTACCGGGACGGTCCCGCCGCGCCCCGCGCGTCTGGACCGACTTGGACCGGCTTTCCCGTAACTTTCTACATGCGTGTGTATGTAGAAAAGTTTGGGGAAGCCCGGTCCAAGTCGGTCCACGGTCCAGACCCCCGCGGCGAGGACCGGACATGAACCGCCTCCCGCCCATCCAGCTACCCCCGCTCCCGCCCACCCCACCCGGAGGGGGACCGCCCGTCCCGCCCGCTACCTGGGCAAAGGTCGAGAAGCTCGCCGAGCAGGCCGACGCCGCGACCGGGGGTCCCGCTTCCGGGTGGGACGACGACTCGCGTCGTCTGCTCGCCTTGGCCCTGCAACGGTCCGGGCTCCACGCCGACGGCGCCTGGGCGTGGGCGCGGCGAGCTCCTGTCCGCGCCATGCTCTACCTCTGGCGCACCGGACGGCGTCACCTGCTCGACGGGGGCGCGCCATGACCCCGGAACGCATCTCTGGACCCTTCGCCAAGGCGACGCTTCCGCGGGTCTATGCCTACCTCGCGCCTGCGTTCGCTCCGATCTGTCCCCTGTGCGGCGCCCTGACGGAGCGGCGGGGCGTGGATCGCCGAGCGTGCCGCCGCTGCCGGGTCGAGTACCGGCTTGTCCTCGACGATTCCGGGTGGCGCCTTGCGAGGTCGCCATGACCTTCGCGCCCGGCCCGGACGACCGCGCGATCTACCCGCCGCCCTTCGCGTGCCCGGAGTGTGGCGAGCCCACGAGGGACAACGGAACTGCATGCGGGCGCGTCATGTCGCGCAGGAAGTGCCCCGCGTGTGGATGGGGCGCGAAAGTACCGGCCCTCGCATACTGCCGGGCCCTGCCGGGGGGCGCCGTGATCCTCGACCCGGACGGTAGGCCCACCGGCGCCTCCTGGTGCTGCACGGATTCCGGGGCGGGGCACCTGGACGCTTCCGCCCGCGCATAGACTGCCGGGCACAAACCCCGGAGCTTCACCATGCCCGACTCGCCCGACACCCCCGCCGCCCTGCCCGCGCCCGTCGAGGAAGCATTGCAAAGCCTCTCGCCCGACCAACTGCGCGAAGTGCGCCGCCAGTGTGACGCCGCCCTGCACAAGCCCGCCCCCGCGGGCAGCATCTACCGCAGCGACGTCGTGAACATGACCGCGGCGCAGGCCCGCGCGATGGCGAACGGCGAGCTCAAGGTGGTGGAAGGATGAACCTCGACATCCTCAACGCCAAGGCCGAGGCCGAGCTCGCGGCACTTCACGAGGCGCGCGCGAAGGCTACGCGCGCCGAGGAAGCCGCCGCCACTGGCGAGGTCCGCCTCGCCGAGCTCGAACGCGAGTACGGCGCCGCTGTCACCGAAGCCATGGGCGCAGGCCGCAAGCCACCCGCCCCGTCCGCCGCCCTCCTGACCGCCCGCGAGGTTGACCGGAGCGCAGACGCCGCGGTCGAAACCCTCACTGCCGCCGCAGCGCAGGCCGAGCGCAAATGGAGCGCTACGGAGTCGCAGGCCGCGCACGCTGCCATGCTGACTGCCTCGGAAGCCCGGCGCGACAGCATCGTCGCCGAGCTCCGGATCATCCAAGGCGCCCGCGCCCGTCTGCTCGGATGGTTCGACCGCGCGGCCATCGACGCCCTCGTCGCCCGCCTGCCGTTGCCTCCCAACGTGAACCCGCGGCACCTCGTGGAGCCGACGTTCGGGCCCCTGCGCCGCAGGCTGGCCGAGGCTGGCACCTATGCGAACCGGACCATGGACGACAGTCAATGGACCGGGCTCGCGCCCCTGCCTGCCCTCGAAACCATCGAAGAAATAGCGGAGAAATAGCATGCCGTTCGCGAAGGGTGCGCCGCGACCTCCAACGAGCGGGCGGAAGGCCGGCAGTCGGAACAAGGTCAACGCCACCCTTCGCGAAAAGCTGGAAGCGATGCTCGACGGGCGCCCGGTGCCCATGGTGCTCGCAATGGTGGGCTTGGAGGCGCGGAAGGCCGGCGACCTCGCCCTGGCCGTCAAAGCGTTGGACGCCGCGGCCCGGTATGCCTACCCGGTACCGGCCCCGGAGGCGCCAGCCGAGCCGCCGCCCCACGCCCCCCGCCTGCTCATCATCGAATGACTAGAGGACTACCCCCATGCCCCGCACGATCACGATTCGCGACCTGACCGGCGACCGAAAGCTGCCCGCGGTCGAGCTCGACGCCGCCGCCAGCGATGCCCTCGCGGTGCTCCGCGACGTGATGCTCGACGCCGCGCACGACGTGCGCGACAGGGTGGCGGCGGCTCGCGTCGTCATGGAA
>JAIFND010000012.1:9850-42161 GCA_020047915.1 bacterium
GGCCCCTGACCCGCGCGCCGGGCCCCCCCGGCCCGTTCCCGGCCCGATCGGCGCCGGACCCTACCCGGAAGGCATCGGGGCGGAGATAGGGCCGGGAATCGAACGCCTGCAATCGGGGTCAATCTCCGCGCGTTCAACCGCCCGCATAGGCACAGAGTAGGCACCAACCGGCCATATTTCGGGTCTGTTTTCGGGGGTCTGGAAAACAACAAACCCTCGGCGTTTGCCGAGGGTTTTCCGTCTGGTAGCAGCGCTCGGGATTGAACCGAGGACCTAAGGCTTATGAAGCCTCCGCTCTAACCGCTGAGCTACGCTGCCAAGAGCGCGGGGAGGCTAGCGGCCTGCGGACGGTCGGCAAGTGGCCTGCGGCGGTGAACCAGGAGGGGGCGGCCGGCGTTCAGCCGGTGGAGGACCCCGCCATGGCCACGCCCGACGACGCCCACGATGAGACCGGCAAGCTCGATCTCGTGCCGATGATCGATTGCGTCATGCTCCTGCTGCTGTTCTTCATCATGACCTCCAGCTTCCGCAACGAGGAGCAGCGACTCTCCGCCCTGCTGCCGACCGGCGAGGGTGGCCATCCGATTCCCAGCATCGAACCGCCACCGAAAGTGCGCATCGCCGTGCTGCCTGCTGACGGCAAAGACGCCCGGGTGCGCATTGGCGGCGGCGACGAACTACGCATCGACGGCGCGGCCCTCGCCCAACCTGGCGGGGCGGCGGTCGAGGCAGCCTTGGCTGGTTTCCACCAGGCGTTGGCGCAGCGGCTCAAGGATTTCGAGCAACCCGGCGATCGGCTCGGACAGGTTCCGGTCGAGATCCACTGCGCCACGCGCCTGCCTTGGCGGCATGCGATGGCGGTCTATGACGCGGTGCGTGGCTACGAATCCAAGCTGATGACCAGCGAGACGCCGATCGAGGCGCAGCGCCAGGTCAGCTTCGCCGCCCCGACCCTGCGCAATGCCTCAAGCGATAATGAACGCGAGGAGCGCTATCGCCTCGAACACTTGCGTTGAGTGCTCAGGGGCTTCGCCCCTACGGCCTTTCAGGCCTACCCCCGGGCTTTGTCGCAACTCGATTCCGTCGGCAGGCCTCCGGAATCGTGGCGGCATCGGCTTCGCCGATTGTATGCCGCCACCGATGCTCGGCGCCCGCCCCATCGCGCACGATGGGGCCCCCTAGGCATGAATTAAAACAGCCCTCTACTTCTTGGCCGCCTCGCCACCCAGCGCCGCTTCGCGGGCGCTGGGTTCGATGATCTGGGTGAGGCGGACGCCGAAGTTCTCGTCCACCACCACGACCTCGCCCTTGGCCAGCAGCTTGCCGTTGACCACGATGTCGAGCGGTTCGCCGGCCAGGCGGTCGAGTTCGATGACCTTGCCGGGGGTGAGTTCGAGGATGTCCTGGATGAGCATGTCGGTGCGGCCCAATTCGACCGTCAGCATCACCTGGATGTCCTTGACCAGTTCGAGGTTGGGCTTGCCGCCGGTCGAGGCGCCAGCGGCGCCGAGATCGGGAAATTCGGCCGGCTTGACGGCAGGTGCAGTATCGTCGGCCATGGCTCAGTCCTTGTCGTGGGGGGTCTTGCCGGGCGGCAGCACGCGTTCGACGCGCACGCCGACGCTGCGGCCGCTGCGGCCGTGGCTGCACAGGAAGCGCAGTTTGCCACCGACCAGGCCGGTGGCGTGTTCGCCGACCCGCTGGTCGAGGACGATGACATCGCCGGCGCGCATCGTCATCACCTGTTCGACGCTGACGCTGGCGGTGCCGAGTTCGGCGCGCACCGGCAGGGTGGTGTGCTTGACCACGCGGTCGAGGTGGCGGCGCTGGCCTTCGCTCGGCTCGCGCTTCATCGCCGCGAAGCGGAAACGGTTGCCCAGGCGCTGCAGCACCGTGTCGATCGAGATGAACGGCACGCAGAAGCACAGTTCGCCGGGTTCGAGTTCGCCGGGAGCGGCGATCGAGAAGGTCGAGACCAGCACCATTTCGCTGGAGGGGATGACCTGCACGAACTGCGGGTCCATCTCGCGCGATTCGACCACCGCCTTGAAATCGGCCAACTCGGCCCAGCCCTCGGCGACGCGGTCGAGGAAGCGGCGGATCACGTTGTCGAGCAGGCTCTGTTCGATGGTGGTCAGCGCGCGCAGCTTATCGAGCGGCTTGCCCGGGCCGCCCATCATCCGGTCGATCAGCGAGAAGGCGAGTTTCATGTCCATCGTCGCCAGGGCCCGTTCGGGCAGCGGGGCGAGCGACAGGACGTTGATGACGGTGGGATTGGGCAGGCTGTTGCGGAACACCTCAAAGGTGAGCTCGCCCAGCGAGACGATGTTGACCTCGAGATTGATGCGCAGGTAGGTGGACAACGCCATCGTCAGGTTCTGGGCGATCGCCTCGTGCATCCGCTGCAGGGCACGCAACTGCTCACCAGACAGCTTGTTAGGGCGAACGAAGTCGTACTCGGCGATGCGCTTCTCGCGCTTCCGCTTGCCCGCACCGGTCTCCTCGACCGTGCTGAGCAGGGACTCCAGTTCCTCGGCTGAAAGGATTTCGTCGGGCATGGGGTGTGACCTGTGGGGTCTAAGCGCCGATCGTGCCTACTGCGTCAGCAGGTTGGTGACGGTGACCTCGAGGACGAACTTGTCCTCGGCCTCGCGCCCGGGCTTCACGGAACGCAGCAGCCGTTCCAGAGCAGTGGCGAAGTCCTTCTTCATGCGTGCCTGGATGTTCGGGCTCTGCAGATCCTCGAGCTGGTAGGTCTTGGTGGTCTCCTCGAGGCGCGACTGGATCAGACGCAGCACGGCCGGGTCGTTGAGCGTGCCGTGGTCCTTGGTCGGCACCCACAGGCCGACGTCCAGGGTGAGGTAACGCGTGCCGCCCGAGCCGGTGACGTTGCCCTTCAGGCCGATCGGGCCGAGTTCCTTCCCATCGACCAGCAGTCCCTTGCCGCCGTGTCCATCGGCGGCGGCTGCCGGGTCACCATGTCCATCACCGCCAGCGGCCGGATCGCCATGTCCGTCGGTTCCGGCGCCCGGCTTCTCAACCGGAGCCGGGGTCAGCGACTTGGCGAAGAACATACCCACGCCACCGCCAATGCCGGCGAGCACGACGACCGCGGCGACGATGGGGATGAGGGGTCCGCTCTTCTTGGCCGGGGCGTCTGCCGCCGCCTTGGCGTCCTTCTTCTCGTCCTTCTTGGGTTCTTCTGACATGGCGGCTATCCTTCAGGGCTGGGCTGTGGCGGGCTTGAGCAGGTCGGTGACCTGCTTGGCGCGGCGTTCATCATCCTTGGCCAATGCCGCCAGCAGGGCGGCACGGTCCTTGTCACTGGCGCCCACCTCGGCGAGGGCGGCGAACAGGTCGGCGACCTGCTGCGGCTCCGACCCCTTGAGATAGGGTAGGATCTGTTCCGGTTTCATGAAGCTGTAGAGCTTGGCCAGGCGTTTGACCTGCTCGGCGGTAGGCGCCTGGGGCTGCAGCTGCATCAGTTCGCGGTGCAGCGCCACCGCCATCGGATATTCGGCATCCTGCTGGGCTAGCTTGAGCAGGTTGGCGGCCTTCTTGGCGTCCATGACGTCGAGGATGCGCGCCACTTCGCGCGGCTCCAGCTTGCGCAGGGTCTGCCAGGCGTCGTTCTTCTGCAGTTCGTAGAGCTTGGCCAGTTCGCCGTAGCGAGCTTTCTCGTTCTCGGTGGCGACCGCGAGGCGCGACGCCTCGTCGGCCTGCATCTGGGCGTAGCGGGCGCGCTCCTCCTTCTCCTTGCGCTCGGCGTCGTCCTGCTCCACGCGTTTGGCGTCAAGCTGGCGGGCGAGGCGGGCGAGGTCGGTGCGTGCGGCGCGGATCTCGGCCTCGCGCGCCTCGATCCAGCGCTCGCGTTCCTCCAGCGAGTCCTTGCGCCGACGCAGTTCCTCGACCAGGGCGTTGGCGTGTCGGGCGCCGGCGATCTCGGCGAGGTCGGCGAGCAGCTTCTCCTGATCGAGACCCGGGGTCTCGCGCCGCACGGCCGGTTCGGGCGTACGTGCCTTCATGGCGGAGATGTAGCCGCGCTCCTCAGGCGAGAGCAGGTAGTCGCGGATGCGCTCGGGGGTCACCACGCCGGCATTCTTGAGCATGACCAGGGCGGTGATCCCGGCGGCCAGGATCACCACGCACAGCCCGGCCAAGCCGTAGATCAGGGTGCGGAGGAAGGGGTTCATGCGCCGATCTCCAGGCGACTGCGGGTGGCATGCTCGTCATTGGCGCGCGCCTCACGGCGCAGCTGCACCTGGGCCGCGATCCTGGCATCACGGGCCTGGATCGCCTCGATCGCCTTGACCTCGCGGTGGGCGGAGGCGAGGGCGTTGCGGGCCGCCTCGATCGCCCGGTCCTGGGCGGCGAGGCGTGCCTCCTGGGCGGCGATGGCGGCACGGGTGGCACTGCAATAGGCAGCGAGTTGTTCGCGCAGGTGGACCATCGCGCCGGCAGCCGCGGCGGCGAGCATGCCGGCTTCGTGCCGTTCGCGGACCGCGACCATCTCGGCGCGTTCACGCTCGAGCCGGCCGAGGTCGCGACGTGCGGTGTCCTCGACCGAACGGCGCAATTCGAGCACCACGCCCAGGCGGGGCTTCATGCGACACCTACGATCTGCTGCAGCTGGGCGAGGGCGGCGGTGCGCTCGGCGCCTTCACCGATCGCCTGGCGGATCCATTCCTTGAGGCGCGGATAGGCGCTGATCGCCTTGTCCACCTTGGGGTCGGCCCCGGCGCGGTAGGCCCCGACCTCGACCAGGTCGCGGACGCGCTCGTATTCGCTCCACATCTCGCGGGCGCGCATCGCCAGCTGGTATTCCGGCGGTGTTGCGAGATCGACCAGCAGGCGCGACACCGACAGGGTCGGATCGACCGAGGGATAGACCGCCTGGCCGGCGAGTCGGCGCGACAGGAACAGGTGGCCGTCGAGGATGGCGCGCACCGCATCGCCGACCGGATCGTTCTCATCGTCGCCTTCGATCAGCACCGTGTAGAATGCGGTGATCGAACCATCGCCGTTGCAGGTGCCGCTGCGTTCGAGGAGGCGCGGCAGGATGGCGAAGGATGAGGGGGGGAAGCCACGAGTCACCGGCGGTTCGCCAGCTGCGAGTCCGATCTCGCGCTGCGCCTGGCACAGGCGGGTGACCGAATCCATCATCAGCATGACGTCGAGGCCGGCATCGCGGAAGTGCTCGGCGATGGCGTGCGCGGCGTAGGCCGCGGCGAGGCGTTCGACCGCCGGGCGGTCGCTGGTGGCGACGATCACGACGCTGCGTGCCAGGCCTTCGGGACCAAGCGCCTTGTCGATGAAGTCACCGACCTCGCGGCCACGTTCGCCGACCAGGGCGATGACGTTCACCGCTGCCTTGGCGTGCTTGGCCATCTCGCCCAGCAGGGTGGACTTGCCGACGCCCGAGCCGGCGAAGATGCCCATGCGCTGACCGCGTCCGACCGTGAACATGCCATCGACGACGCGCAGGCCGGTCTCCATCACCTGGCGGATCGGCCGGCGGCCGAGCGGCGAGGGCGGCTCGGCCTGGACGCAGCGGCGGGCGGTGCCGGGGATCGGGCCGAGGCCGTCGATCGGGTTGCCGACCCCGTCGATGACCCGGCCGATCAGCCCTGGTCCGACCGGGATCTCAAGCGGACCGCCGCGCGCCACCACCCGGTCGCCAGCGCGGATGCCATCGACCGTGCCGAGCGGCTGCAGGATGATCTCGCCCTCGCGGAAGCCGGTGACCACGGCGGTGCGGGTGAGACCGCGTGCGTGCACGGTGACAGTGTCGCCCACCGGCACGGCCGGGCCGCTGGCGGCAACAGCCAGGCCGACCACGCGCAACACCGTACCGCTGGCCTGGCGCGGCTGGGTCTTTTCGAGCAGGCCGTGGTAGCGGTCGAGGGCGAGGGCGGTCATGGCGCGGCCTCGGGTACGCTGCCGTCGTCACGGCTGGCGAGCGCAGGGCGGGGCGTGGCGGCGAGCATGCGCGCGGCCACCCGTTCCCACGAACCGGCGATCGAGGCGTCGAGACGGGTTCCACCCGCCACCAGGACGAGCGAGCCGGCGGCGAGGGAGTCGTCGGGCTCCAGCTCCAGGCGTTCGGTGCCGGGCACGGCGGCGGCGGTCGCGGCCAGGCGCTCGCGGATCATCGCCGCATCTCCGGGAGAGCAGCGCACCACCACGCGGCGGCGGTCGGGTACGTCGGCGAGGGCGGCGGCGAGCAGGTCGCGCATCCACGCCTGGTCGGCCTCGATCTCGCGGGCGAGGATGCGATTGGCGATGGCCAGGGCGAGGCGCACGGTCTCGCCCTCGGCCGCCTCGATGACCTGGCGTTCGAGCACGCTGATCGAGGCCACGGCACGTTCCAGGGCGGCGGCGGCGGTGCCCAGGCGGGCCTCGGCGTCGGCCTTGGCCTTGGCCACGGCGGCCTCGGCGCGCGCCTCGGCGTCGCGGGCGCGCTGCTCGGCAGCGTTGACGCGGATCTGCGCCGCATGCTCGGCCGAGGCGCGGCCTTCGGCGCGCAGGCGCTCGTTCGCTTCCTCGGCAAGACGGCGCCCGCGCTCGGCGCTGGCCAGCGCGAGGGTCGAGGCCTGTCCGGCGATGGCTTGGCTGCGGATGAGTACCATGGAGGGTTAGACCATCGCTTCCTGCTGGCCGCGGTTGACCTGCAGTTCGCCCTTTTCCTCCATCGAGCGGACCTGCTGCAGGATGCGTTTCTGCGCCTCTTCGATCTCGTGCAGGGGGCGCGGGCCCATGTTGCCCAGTTCCTCCTCGACACCTTCGCGGGCGCGCGCCGAGAGGTTGTTCATGAGCTTGGCCTTGACCGCCGGCTCGGCGGCGCGCAGCGCCAGCACCAGGTCGTTCTTGTCGATCTGGCCGAGCAGCTTCTGCATGTCCTTGTCGCCGATCTTGCCGATGTCGTCGAACACGAACATCAGCGCCTGGATCTCGTTGGCGAGCTGCGGACTCTCGCGGTTGAGGCGGTCGAGAACGCTCTTGGACAGCGACGGGTCGCTGATGTTGAGCATCTGGGCGACGGTCTTGTAGCGCTTGTTGCCCTGTTCGTCGGTCATGGCGCGGCCCAGCGAATAGGCGCGGACTTCCATCATCTCATCGACCTGGCGCACCAGTTCTGAAGGCAGGTCGGCGGTGGCGGCGATGCGCTTGACCACCTCGTAGCGCAGGTCCTCGGCCATGTCCTTGAGCAGGCTGGCGGCGACGCCGGGTTCGAGGTGGCTGATGACCAGGGCGATGACCTGCGGGTGCTCGCCGCGGATCAGGGTGGCGACCTGGTTGGCTTCCAGGGGCAGCAGCGAGCGGAACGGTTCGGTTTCACGCGACTGGCGGCGGATGCGGTCGAGCAGATCGCGTGCCTTCTCCTTGCCGAGGGCGCGTTCGAGGATGTCCTGGATCATCGGCTCGACGTTCACCTTGTCGCCGCCGACCTTCTTGTTGAAGTCGCGTAGTAACTCCTCCATCTCGGCACCGGTCAGCTCGCCGAGCTTGGTCATCTCCTCGGACAGCATCTGGACCTCGCGCTCGTTGAGCCGGGTCATCAGCACGGCGGCGGTCTCGCTGTCGAGCGAAAGCATGAATGCCGCCGCGCGCTTCCGTCCTGCCAGTTCGCGTTTTGCATCAGGCATGGCTGTTCATCCCTGCTCGTAGAGCCAGCGCTTGACGATCTGGGCGGCGGCGTTCGGGTCCTCGACCACTGCCTTCTTGATGTTCTCCTTCAGTTCGTTGCGCCGGCCCTTCACCGCCTGCTTAATCTCCTCCTCGGGATCGACCTCCGGTTCATCGATCTTATGCTTGGCCTTATGGGCATCATCGACCTCGCGTGATTTGGCCTCGGCCGCCAGCCAGGCCTGGTGGCTGCGCTTCAACTGGCCGCGCGCCACGACCAGCAGGACGATGGCCACCAGGCCGACCAGGCCGTAGCCGACCAGATCCGAGATGTTTCCGGGCAGGGCGATCGGCAGGGCGACGCCGGCCTGGGCGACGGCTTCGACTGGGGCCTGATAGAGATCCATGCTCTGCACGGTGGAGGAGAACCTTGACCCGATGTTCGTCGAATCGCCGAGCTTCGCAACGATGTCCTTGGCCGATTCGAAGCCGATCGCGCTGAGCACCAGGCTTTCGAAGCGCTTCTGCTCCTCGGGCGGGTAGGCGACACGGCTCTTCACCTTCTTGCCGGTCGGCTTGCCCTTGGCGTCGAGTTCATCGACCTCGGCGTCCTTGAAGGGCAGCAGGATGGAGACGGTCATGCCGCGGATCCGGCCGACCTCGTCTTCGATCGTTTCCTTCTTCTGACCGACGAAGTAGGCGGTTTGCGCCTCCTCCTGGGTCTCGCTGGCCAGTTGCGTGGTGGAGGCGGCCGGGCGGTTCTCATCCCCGGTGTTGGGCGAGGCGCCGGCCAGGCCGCCCGCGCTGGCGACCGGGGTCTTCTTGTCGGTCGTGGTGGTCTTCTCGGTCATCGCCGCGCTCTTCGTCGGATCGACCGAGGAGGTGCTGCGCTTGGCGAAGTCGAGCTTGACACTGACGCGGACCTGGCCGCGACCGGGTCCGAGGATGACGTCGAGCTGCTCCTGGGCGCGGCGCGTCAGGTAGCTTTCGCGCGCCATCTCGGCTTCCAGGGTGTTCTGCGCCAGGGCGGCGCCGGTGTCGGCCTGCTTCGGGGTCAGCAGGCCACCATTGTCCATGACCTCGACGCGGTCGTGGTCGAGGCCGGCGACGGCACCGGCGGTCAGGGCGATGATGCCGGCGACCTGGCGCTCGCTGAGCTTGGTGCCCTTGCCCACGTCGAGCTTGATCGAGGCGCGCGGCTTGCCTTCGTCATCGGCGATGAAGGGGCTGGGCTGCGGGCGGTCGATGATGACGCGCGCCGAGCGCACGCCGGGGATCTCGCGGAAGCTGCGTTCCAGTTCGCCAGCCACCGCACGGTCGTAGGTGCGGTGTTCGCGGAAGGTCGATTCCATGAAGCCGCCGGTGTCCAGCAGTTCGAAACCCTTGCCGGCCTCTCCGAGCATGTCCTGTTGAGCCAACTCATTGCGCAGACGGTAGATATGCTGACTGGGAACGAGGACGGCGGTGTCGCGATCAACGACTTTGTAGGGGATGCTCTGTTGTTCGAGGAACGAGGCGATCTCGGCGCTCTTGGCGCGGGTCAGGTCACGGGCGAGCAGTTGATAACTGGGCTGGGACGCGCCCCAGCCGAGCACTCCGACCAGGGCGATGCCGCCCAGGGCGGCCAGAACGATGGTCGCCTTCTGCGCCACCTCCAGGCGGCTCCAGATTTGCATCAACTGCTGCCAGAATTTCGACATGGCTCGACCTCACTCGGGGTGACGAGAGGGGTAAAGCGCAGGTGATGCCAAGTCGCCGGGGGTGGCGGCTGGAGCCTGTCGGACAATCCCCGTCAGGCTCTTGGCACCAGGGCTGTAGCACTACGGCGCGAAATCGTCTCGTTATCCGGAGATTTCGTGTCGGAGTGCTACGGGGGTGCGGGGGCGAAGCCCCTGCAGCAACAGGGAAACAGGCCGGCGAAGCCGATAATGGAACCTTTGGTTCCTTCTTCGTCGGGCTGTGACCAATTGTCAATCAACGACTTGCGTCGTTAGTGCTTGTCGGTTGGCGCCTGGATGCGGGTCGTGTCGCTCTTGGGGTTCACCGCAGCGTCATCGTCGAGGACGATCGGCCGGCGAGCGTACCATGCCAGGGCACCTCCGACACAGAAGGCGCCCAGTCCCAGCAGGGCGACGATGAAGGGCGCGAACCAGGTGCTGTATTCGTAGGGCAGGCAGGTCTGCTGCGGCTTGGCCGGATCATAGCGCACCATCACCGTGTTGGGCAGACCGCCCTCGTCGAGCAACGGCATCGATGGCTTCAGCTTGCAGCCCACATCACGGCGGAAGGTGGTCTCGACTCCGTCTGCGGTGGTGAAGGTGAATTCGTTCCAGAACACCCAAGCGTAATCCTTGGCGTTGCCGACGGCCTCGATCTTGATCTTCAGGTCGGCATGGGTGGTGAACCGTTCTTCAGCTTGACCGTCTTTGGTCGCGATCACGGAGGAGACAGCGGCTTGGGCGCTCTCCCCGCTCCACAGCACACGCAGGTCGGATGCTGCCATGCGTATGGCGAAGGCCAACAGAGCCACGCCCAGGGCTGCGAGCGCGAGCTTGGGCATCAGGTAACCCGGCGTGTAGGTCGTGCGCGCCGGAGCGGCAACTGCAGGATCAGCGGCAGCATCGCTGGCCGCCTTGGCAGTGGTTTCGGCGTGGGCTTCCTCAGCGCCCAGTTTACGGACCTTCCCCCGCCGTTCGGCGCGGATGAAGAGGAGGATCAAGGCGAAGCCGATGATGGTCAGGGCCATCATCCACAGATAGCCGGCCAGGTAGTTGTACTTGATCGGTACCACATCCTGCTTCAGCACGGGCGCTGGTACCGTCAGATTGACATCGCCGCCCTTGCGTCCAGCTAGGTCGCGTACCTGATTGTGCCATGCTTTCGCATCGTTGAGCGCGGCCTCCTGCGCTACAACGGTCACGCGCATGCCCTTACCCTCGGCCGGCAGGGCATCGACACGCGCCAGGGCAATGCCGGCGGAGTTATCGAGGGCCAGCGAGCGAGCGAGGGAGTGCAGCTTCTGATCAGGAGGCGGTACTTCAGTGAAAATCGACAGCACGGAGTTGACCCCGCGGGTGATGAATGAGACGAAGCTGCGTACTGGCACCTCGACAAGTTGCAGTTCCAGCATGGCCAGCGGCTTCACGGCGACCTCGAACTGCACCGCATCGCTGGCGATCAGGCCAGGCACGATGCTCGCGGACAATTCGATCACCCGGCGGGCCGTCGTCGCGGTGACCGTGGCGGCATCCCCGCCCGCAGGCAGCGTGGCGCCCAAGTTCATCACGAAAGTCCGTTCGCGTTGCAGCACGCGCAGTCCGATGACTTGGCCATCAGCGAGGCGCACGGCGCGGTTGAGGCGTTCCAGTTCGACATCCGTCGGCTTGCGTAGCAGCGGCAGGAGCGCAGTCGCAGCCTGTGCGTCCTGAACTTTCAGCAGGCCTGAACCGTCGTCGAAGACTTCGTTGCCCAGCCCGCGCAGCACCTCATCGCGCCAAGCTGTGGAACGTTTAATTAGTTCCTCATCGATGTTCTGGACCTTGGCGCGCATGTCGGCCAGCGCGGCCTCGCGGGCGGCGAGGTAGGCAGGAGCTACGCCCTGGCTGCGTGCGTGTTTGACCTTCGCATCGGCAGTGCCGATCTCGCCCTGCAGGTCCTTGCGCTCGTTGAAGCGGCGCTTGGCGTGGTCATCGCGCAGGCGGATCTCGAAGGCGGTGCCGGTCTCGCTGACGATGCCGTCAGCGTACCAGGCTCTGGCGACGATGTCCTCGGTCCGGGCTGGCTGCCCGTCCGGGGTCTTGAGACCAGCCGCAGCGAGGGTGCGTTCGATGGTCCCCCGGTCGGTCTCACGATCGAGGCAGACGCGTACCATCTCGCCGGCCGGTGGCTGGAACAGGTTGGCCCACCACAGCAGGAATACTCCGGCGCCATTGAGTGTGAGGAATCCAATCACACCGTTGAGGATGATTGCGCCGCTGAAATAGGTCCCCATCAGGTTGCGCGGGATGTAGTCATAGACGAGCGGGAAATAGACCACGCCGGCGATGATGCCGAAGATGCAGGTCATCTCGCCGAAGAAGATGATCTCGACCAGGGTTGGGCGCTGGTCCGGCAGATACCAGGTGACGTAGCCGAAATAAGTTGCCTGCAGCACCAGGATGCAGGTGATGCAGCCGAGGTAGATGCGCATGCGATTGCCCTTATCAGCGAATACGCCAATCAAGGGAATGATGAACAAATTGATGATCCCGCCGACCGCGATGTTGAAGCCCATCTCCTGGTTGCTGTAGCTCCACTGCTCGGTGTACATCAGCATGCCGAGGCTGCCAAGTCCGGCGGTCAGCATCGAGGTGGCGAAGAGCAGCAGGTAGAGGTAGCGCAGTTCCTTCATGGTCAGCGCCTTGATAAGCTTCGTGAAACTGAATTTTTCACCCGTCAGCGTGCTCTTGGGGTCGGCCTCCTTGATTCCGAAGCAGTAGATGAACACAGCGATCAGCAGGCCGGCGGCGGCTGCCCAATAGAGGATCTTGTCGCCACTGAGGTGACCCGCATCGAAGGCCACAACCTCGTCCATGCGGCCAATGACAATCCCCCAGAAAGTGATGTTCAGGACGGTGGTGATCCACGACCACAGCGCTGCCGACCGGCCGCGCATCGGCGGTGGGATGGTCTCCAGCTTCAGCGCCTCCAGAGGTGCATTGAACTGTCCGACCAGGGCGAAGAGGAACATCAAGGCGATGAATACATAGGCGCTGCCCGCCACCGGATAGAGGGTCAGGACCACGGCCCAACCCATGAAGCCGGCGATGATGAAGGGCTTCCGCCGACCGAAGCGCGTCCAGATGCGATCGGAGGTGAAGCTGATGAAGGCGCCGAGCGGGATGAAGGTGAAGATAAGTCCGGGCAGCGAGGTCCAGAAGGTCAGCGCGGCTGGATTTTCGACCAGGCGGTTGAGCAGGAAGAAGCTCACCATGCCCATGGTCATTTGGAAGTACCAGAAAGCCCATGGCAGCATGGCCATGACGACCCAGGAGAAGGGGATGCGGTTCTGGCGGGTGACGAGCATGAGCGTCCTCTGAAAAAATGATTGGTTTAGATAAATGAAGTAAACGATTCAGCAAACACGGCATCTGACTCTGTGCTGCACAGTCGAAGGAGATGGTGCTGCCCCACGTCGCCATGGTACGGCAACGTGTCTAAGCCTCGCCCTCGGACCAGGCATCTGCAGCCTCATCCTGGTGGTTTCCGGCATTCCCCCTGACGCCCAGAGCTTTTGACCCACCTCACCGCAAGCGATCAACGCGCGCCGCGCCGCCAGGCGCTTGGTGCCAGGCCGACATGCTTGCGGAACAGATTGGTGAAGGTGAAGGGATTGGCGTAACCCAGTTCGGCGGCGATGGCGCTGATCGGCTTGTCCGATCCCAGCAGTTCGGCGCGGGCGCGTTCGAGGCGGCGGCGCAGCCGGTATTCACCCGGGCCGAGGCCGACGGCGCGGCGGAAGTTCTTGCGGAAGGCGCCATAGGGCAGGCCGAGTTCGCGCGCCGCCAGACGTAGGTCCAGGCGCGGGTCGTCGGCCAGCAGCCGGCAGGCGCGGTCGCTGTCGAAGCTGGCGGTCGGTGCTGCACGCCTCTCTCTGCCGAGCAGACTGAGCAGCAGGCCCTGCAGACGGACAAGGTGGGCCGGCAACTGGCGTTCCTGCGCTGCGTCCAGCGCCGTGACCGAGCGCCACAGCTCGCGCACCAGGGCGAGGTCGAGGCCCGGCGTCAGCACCGGCTGATCGCGGTCGATGGCGCCAAGACTGGCGAGCATGTCCTCGACCGGTGCGCCGAAGTGGATCCAGCACTCCGCCCAGGCCGGATTCCGCTCCACCCACACGCTGTGCAGAACCCCGGTGAAGCGCTGGAACAGGCTGCCAGGCCCCAGCGGCCAGCGCCGGCCGGCGGCGTCGGCGTACCAGCCCTGGCCACGCAGCACCAGCACGGCGCTGTAGGCGCTGCGTGCCGCCTGTTGGCAATCCCAGCCCGGCGGTTTGAGCATAAAGCCGCAGCCGAGCAGGCCGCGGTCGCCGGTCCCCGCCATGGTGCGGAAGCTGCGGTGGTTGGCGCAGAGGTGGGAGGGGATGTCGGACATGGACAGAAATGATAGGTCCATACTCAGAATCGCTATGGACAAGCAGCAGTGTCATTATGTACCATGGCCAGGAACACGAGGTCTGCGATGCCCGCCCTGTACGACGATCCCACCGCCATCCACCGCAACCGCGAGATCATGCACGCTCCCTGGGGCGGCGGTGAGTCTCCGTGGGAACGCAGCCTGGACGGTCAGTGGGCATTCCATCTCGCACCTCGTCCGTCAGCCGTGCCGAGCGGCTGCGAGCTACCAGGCTTCGACGATCGCGGCTGGGCGCGCATCCCGGTGCCGGGCAACTGGGAACTGCACGGCCACGGCGAGGCGATCTACCAGAACATCGCCTACCCCTTCGAGCCGACCACCTATCCCGCCGCTCCGCCTGACAATCCGACCGGCAGCTATCGGACGGTGTTTTCCGTGCCGCAGACCTGGGACGGCCGACGCATCTTCCTCGAGTTCGGCTCGGTCGATGCCGCCTTCCACTGCTGGGTCAACGGCGTCGAGGTGGGCTACTCCACCGACAGCAAGCTGCCCGCCCACTTCGATATCACCGCGCTGGTCAGGCCGGGCGACAACCACTTGGCGGTGCGGGTGTACCGCTGGCCGACCTCGGCCCATCTTGAAAAGCAGGACTACTGGCACCTGTCGGGCATCCAGCGCAGCGTGCGACTGATCGCCAAGCCGGTGGTGCATCTGCGCGACTGGATGCACCAGGTGCGATTCGACGCGGCCTTCCGCGATGCCGTCCTGGTGGTGCGCTCGTGGATCAATCCGCCGCCGGTCCCGCTGGCGGTGGAGTCGGGCGGGTGGCTCAAACATCCGGGGGTACGCGGATGGACGGTCGCATTCACCCTGCGTGACCAGGCCGGACGGGAAGTCGCCGCCGCTGTGTCACCGATCGCCGACAGCAGCACCATGTACGGCCCGAACTCCACCGGCCTGTACGATGACGCCTTGTCGGCCAAGGCCGAGCTGGCGGTCGCCGCACCGCGCTGGTGGAGCGCCGAGTCGCCTGAGCTCTACACGCTGGAACTGGAACTGCGCGACCCGTCTGGACAGAAGGTCGATCATGAGCAGACCCAGGTCGGCTTCCGCCAACTCGCCATCGTCGATGGGGTGATCCGTCTCAATGGCCAGCGCCTGGTCTTCCGTGGTGTCAACCGCCACGAATTCCACCCCGAACGCGGCCGTGCCGTCACCGTCGCCGACATGCGCGAGGACATCCTGGCGATGAAGCGGCTGAACTTCAACGCCGTGCGCACCTGCCATTATCCCGATGCCGATGCCTGGTATGATCTGTGCGACGAACTCGGCATGTATGTGATCGACGAGGCGAATCTCGAGACGCACGGCATGGGCGGCCTGGCCACGCGCGATCCACTGTGGGCGCCGGCCTATCTCGAACGTGCCATCCGCATGCAGTTGCGCGATCGCAACCATCCCTGCGTGGTCGCGTGGAGCCTGGGCAACGAGAGCATGTGCGGCCCGCACCATGCGGCGATGGCCAACTGGCTGCGCTGGAACGACCCGACCCGGCCGGTGCAGTACGAGAGCGGCTTCGCCGGGCCGCTGGTCACCGACATCATGGTGCCGATGTACCCCGGCCTCGACTGGGTCCGCCAGATGCTGTCGGATCCCAACGAGAAGCGCCCGTTGGTCATGTGCGAGTACGCCTACGCCAAGGGCAATTCGACCGGGAATGTACGCAAGTTCTGGGATCTGATCTGGGAGCTGCCGCGCTTCCAGGGCGGCTTCGTGTGGGACTGGCGCGACAAGGCGATCGCCCGCAATGGACGCTGGGAGTACGGAGCCGAACGCTGGGAGCCCAGCGGCACCGAGCGCATGTGCCTCAACGGCGTGGTCGG
The DNA here is from genome assembly GCA_020047915.1 of bacterium. Lineage (GTDB taxonomy): Bacteria > Planctomycetota > UBA11346 > UBA11346 > UBA11346 > UBA11346. The sequence goes on from JAIFND010000012.1 coordinate 25,471, forward strand.
TCCTGATCTGGTGCCGCATCCCGGCGCCTGGGAACTGCGCCATGTCCAGTCGCCGGTGCAGATCATCGCCGAGGACGCGGCCGCTGGCCGCCTGCGCGTGACCAACCGCCACCAGTTCCTCGATCTCGCCGGCTACCGCTTGGATTGGAGCTTGGAGGACGATGGTCAGGTGGTCGCCAACGGCACGGCCGGGTTCCCCGCCTTGGCGCCCGGTGCCACCGGCGCGATCCAACTCGCCCTGCCCACCGTGCCGGTGCCGCCCGGGGCCGAGCGGCATCTGTCCCTGAACGTGGTGCGTGTCGCTGCCGTGGCCTGGGATCAGGCCGGCGCGGTCGTGGATCAGGTGCAGTTCCTGGTCGCGGCAGCCCGTTCGGCGCCGCGTCTCACCTCTGACGCTCCGCTGGCCATCGCCGGTGATGTGCTGTCCGGCGCAGGCTGGAGCCTGCGTCTCGACCGCGCCACCGGCAGCATCGCCAGTCTGGCTGTCGCTGGGCGCGAGCAGTTGGCGCGTCCGATCCTGCCCTGCCTCAGCCGGGCTCCGACCGACATCGACCTGAGTACCGGAGGCAACGGTTATGCCGGGCAGTGGGTGGCCTGCGGCCTGGATCGCGCGATCTTCCACCCCGAAGCCTGCGAACTGATCCGCCTCGATGCTGGGCGCGCCCGTTTTGCCACGCGCGGGGTCATGGCCGCGCCGGGCAAGGAGCCGGTCGCGCGCATGGAGGTGGACTGGACCGTGCATGGCTCCGGTGATCTCGTGGTCGATCTGCTCGCCATCATCGCGGCGCCGGTCGAGATGGTCCCACGCATCGGTCTGGTCACCTCGCTGTGCGGCGCGGACCGTCGGGTGCAGTGGTTCGGTCGCGGTCCCTTCGAGAATTATCCCGACCGCCGCGAGTCGGCCCTGGTCGGCCGCCATGCCGCGCCGGTCGCTAGTCTGGGGACGCCCTACATCTTCCCGCAGGAGAACGGCCTGCGCTGCGACCTCCGCTGGCTGGCCGCCACCGACGCCGCCGGAACGGGCCTGTTCGTGCAGGGGCTGCCGCTGTTGCACGCCTCGGCGTTGCCGCTGCGCCTCGAGGATCTGCGTGATGCTGTGAATATCGCGGATCTCGTGCCACGCGACGAGACGTCCCTCCACCTCGATGGCTTCCATGCTGGTCTGGGCGGGGACACCGGCTGGACGCGCAACGTCCATCCCGAGTTCCGACTGACCCCAGGCCAGTACCGCTTCCGGCTGCGCCTGCGTCCGTTGGCGGGTGGCGAAGATCTGGCCGTCCTGGGACGCGCTGAATTGCTGGGCGCAGCGCGCTGAACCTGGCTCAGCGCCGGATCGACACCGTGGATGCCACAGCCGCGATCGCCTCGACGCCGGGGGCGCTGGCTGTGGCTCCGCCCAGATCGACCAGCCCACCGTGGCAGTCGCGCAGCCAGATGGCGTGGAAGGGGGGCGGCTGGGCCAGGCGCCGCAGCAGCTCAGCGCGCGGCGGCCTCGCCCATTGCCCGGTGTCGAGTTCATCGCCCCAGTCGGCGTCCAACTGTCCGTCCGGCCAGGCGATGCCGAGTCCATCGAGATGCAGGCCATCGACCCCGTCGGCGACCACGGCGGAGCGCGCACCACGAGCTTCGGGGCTGTGCCGGCTGAACTGCAGCGGTTCGCCCCGTGGACCGATCTCGGATGGATCCTCGATGATCGGGTAGCGCAGGCACAGGCCGCGCAGATGGATGTTGCGCAGCCGGCCGCCGTCGGCAGCGGTCAAAATGATCCGGCCATCGGTGCGGGCGGTGACGTTGCTGATGCTGATGTTGCGCATGCGGCCGACGGCAGGGGCGTCCGGTCCGATGGGACGTGAGCGGTCGCGCCGCCGCAGGTCGAGGTGGATCGGGCGGTTGAGGGCCCAGCCGCACGCGGTGTCGCAGGCGATGTTGCTGATCGCCACGTCCTCGATCGTCGCGCCATCGAACGCATAGATGCCGACCGCGCGGGGACTGCCGTGGACCACGCAGTTGGACATGGTGATGTTGCGGAAGTCGTGCCAGCTCTCGGTGCCGAGCTTCAAGGCCGCGCAATAGGTCTTGAGGATGCAGTCCGAGATCACCACCCGTTCGCACGAGCGGGCATCGCGCGAGGTCTTGAGCACGATCGCATCGTCGCCGGCGGTGACCAAACACTGGCTCAGGACCAGGTCGCGTACGCCATTCAGATCGAAGCCATCGGTATTGGGGCCCCACATCGGATTGTCGATGGTCACGCCGCGGATGCGTACCCGGTCGCAGCAGAAGACGTGCACCGTCCAACCCGGAGAATTGCGGATGGTGATGTCGTCGATGGTCAGATCGCTGCAGCACGACAGTTCAAGCAGCGGACTGACGCGTGGTTCGCGGGCGCGGATCCACGAACGCGGGCCGGTCGGTGGATGCCAGAAGGCGGATCCATTGCCGTCGATGCTGCCGCCACCGCTGATGCGTACACGGCGGCAGTCACGGGCGATGAGCAGATGGTGGTCGTGGCGGTCGTTGTCCGCACCGCTGCGTCCCACCGAAGGATAGTCGGCGAGGTCGCCGGAACCGAGCAGTACGGCGCCAGGTTCGAGGATCAGGTGGATGTTCGAGCGCAGGTGGATCGTGCCGCTGCGCCAGATGCCGGGGGGGATGACGACCGTACCACCACCCTGCGCAGCGACCGTATCTATCGCCTTCTGGATGGCGGGCGAGGCCAGCAGGTCGCTGTTGGCGGTCGCCCCGTGGGTGCGGATATCGGCGGCATGGTGCATCGTGACCAGGATGCCAGGTGAACCATCGGATCAACCAAGGCGGATTGGAGAATCGCGGTGCCGGATTTCCGACCAGCGCGGCTCAACCCATGCGTTCGATGCCCTGCTTGCCGAGCAGGGCGAAGCCGCTGCCTTCAGTGGACAGTTCGCGCCACAGGTGCAGGGCGGTCAGACGGTCGCCGTGGCATTCGCAGGTGAAGGCGGTCAGGGCGAGGAGGGGGGAGTGCAGGATGTCGGCGCGGATCGTCGCCAGGCCGTCGAGCACCAGCGAGGCTGGCAGGTAGCCCAGCGCGAGGCAGCCGAGGCGGGCGGCGAACAGTTTGGTCAGCGAGGTGCGCGAGGTCTCGAGCTCATCGGTCAGGCGGAAGCACCACTCGAGGTCCTCGGTGGCACCGGCGTTGTCGCCGAGCTTGCGGCGCAAGCCGGCCCGCAGCACGTGCTCGACCGGGGTCAGATCATCGCCGCTCAGGGCATCCAGGACCTGCTGCGCGGCGCCCATGCCGACCAGCACCAGGGCGTCACGGCTGAAATCGAACAAGGTGGTCGGTCGGTCCTCGCCGCGGCCGATCACCAGGACGGTGCGCGCCGCGTCGTTCGAGGTGATGATGTCGCCGGTGATGCGATGGTAGTCGCCGAGCATCCGCGGCTCGCGGATGGTGATGGTGTAGCCCAGCGCCCGCGCCCGGCGCATGGCCTCGCGGCTGGTTGCGATCGCCACGGCATCGGTGCGATCGACGAGGTGATTCAACCAGCTGCGCAGATGGCTGCTCAGCCAACGCGACAGGGTGCCCATCAGCGCCGACTCGTCGGGCGAGCCACGCATCAGGCGGGCGAGATGCTCGAGGTCGTGCTCGACCTCGGTGGTCAGGCCGCCGTGTTCGACCTGGGCGCCGATCAGGGGCATGATCCACAGGCAGAAGCGGGTTCGTACGACGTCGCCCGATTCCTGGTAGCCGAGCAGCTCGCGCACCGCCGAGCGCAGATTGCCGCCATTGCGTTCGTACTGCACCTTGGCGAGGGTGAAGATGGCGTCGCGGGCCAGCACATGCTCGAGCTGGTCAGAGAGGAATTCGCGCAGGGTCTCGGCGGCCAGCGCCAGGTCGCCGCGCCGGACCACCGCCATGCAACGCAGGAAGGAAGCTTCCGGGGCGGGCTCGCTGTCAGGGTGCTCGGCAAGGAAACGTCCGTACCACGCTTCCGCCTCCTTGTGCATGCCCAGGCGCAGGAACTCGTTGCCGACCGTGTACGAGGGCACCATCAGCGGCGCATGGCGGCGTTCGAGGGCCAGCTTGCGCACCAGCGCCTGCGTCTTCCAGGTGGCGATGGCGATGCTGTGGCCGGGAGCGATCGAGATCGGGTTGAGGTCGCGGAAGGCGAGCGGTTCCTGGCCATCGACGTGGAAGCGCAGCACCTGCCCTTCGCATTCCACCACCACGCGGTGCGACTTGGGCTGGCGCTCGACCCGGGTCGTGGTCTCGCCTTCGCGCATCGGGCGCATGGTCAGCAGCTCGGCGTCGAGCGGGTTTTCGGCCCCGCGCGAACGCGAAATGGTCACCCAGCGGCCTTCGTAGGCGCCGAGGCGGAACTGGTAGCAGTGTCGCGGATCGGTCCCGCGCGCGAGAAGCCAGACCTCCTCGCCCTGGACCAGTTCGAGTTCGACAGTCACGCGCAGGTCATCGCCGACCTCGACCTGGAGGGGATAGATCTGCAGGCCGTAGCCGCCCAGCAGCATGCCGCCGAGTTCGGGATGGTGGACGTGGCCGACCTGTTCCCCGCACCAGCTGTTGGATGGCAGGTTGAACGGGCCGCTTTCCGGGCTGGCGGTGAAATCCCAGCGCCCCAGGCTGCGCCAGGCGCCCTCGCGCTCGCGCGCCAGGCGGTCGGCCTCCTGCTTGGCGTAGGACTCGGAGACCTGGACCAGCAGGGTGCGCAGCTCTTGCGCGAAGACCTCGCAATCGGGGTAGCGGTCCTGCGGATCGCGGGCCAGGGCCCACTCGCTGATCGTCTGCAGGGTCTGCGGCGCTTCCGGCCAGAGATCGCGCAGGCTCCGCCGATCGCCCTTCTTGATCCGCGACAGGAAATCGATCAGAGCTTCGCTTTCGCCCATCTCCTGCGGGGTGTGCAGGGTCATCAACTCGACCAGGATCGAGCCGAGCGAGTGCACGTCGGTGCGCTGGTCAACGATCGAGGATTTGCCGAGCGCCTGTTCGGGGCTCATGTAGGCCGGGCTGCCGAGGATCTGCCCGAAGTGGGTCGAGCGCGAGACGCGCATCGAACTGCGCCGATGGCTGTCGGTGGGACGCAGGCGGTCGGAGCGCGAGGTGGAGGTCGGCACCTGGGTGGTGACGCGTTCGCTGGTCGGCTGCAGGGCCGGCATGGCCTGGGTCTCGGACGAATCCGGATCGTTCATGATCACGGTGGCGGCCGAGAGGCGCTGCGAACGCACCGTGGTCGGATCGACCGGCGTCATCACTTCCGACTTCGGGCGAGGCGGCTCGTTGGTCGCGAAGGCCGCATCCCACGCCTTCTCGGTCGCCTGTTCTTCGCGCAGATCGCGCGCCAGGCCCCAGTCGAGGACCCACAATTCGCCGTATTGACCGATGACGATGTTGGCCGGCTTGAGGTCACGGTGCACCACGCCCTGGTTGTGGGCGTAGTGCATGATGTCGAGCAGCTTGAGGAACAGGGTCAGCCGATCGACCAGCGGCCAGGTGCGCCACTGGTCGGGGGTCTGGCGCAACTCCTCCAGGAAGCGGTCGAGGGTGCGACCGCGCGCCAGGGTCATGACGTAGCAGGGGTGGCCGGCGTCATCGGTTGCTGCCTCGAACACCGCGCAGATGCCAGGGTGCTGCAGGCGGGCGGTGACGTGGATCTCACGCTCGAAACGTTGCGCCTGTTCCTCGTCGCCGAGCGGCGCCTCCAGCACCTTCACCGCGACGTCGCGTTCGAGATGCTCGTCGCGGGCCTGCCACACCCGGCCGGACGTGCCGCGGCCCAGTTCCCGCAGCAGTCGCCAACGTCCGGCGATCAGTTCGCCGGCCTTGGTCGTAGTGGTGGTATCTGCACCGGACATGCAGCCGCAAACCTAGCTGGCATAGGGATCTGCGCAACGACATGCCAGGCGCATAGAAACCTTGGCATCGTTCAGCGTGGCCCGCCCACCAGCCCGGCCTCGGCCAGCACCTCGTCCAGGGTTGAAACGAACACCGCCGCGATGCCGGAGGTGACCAGGCTCGGCAGTTCAGCATAATCGCGTTGGTTCGCAGCCGGCAGCAGCACCCGATTCAAGCCGGCGCGTTTGGCGGCGACCAGCTTCTCGCGCACGCCGCCGATCGGATAGACCCGGCCGGTCAGGGTCAGTTCTCCGGTCATGCCCAGTCGGCGGCGTGGCGCTTTGCCCAGGGCCAGGGATAGCAGGGCGCAGGCGATGGTGATGCCGGCGCTGGGTCCATCCTTCGGCGTCGCCCCGGCCGGCACATGCAGATGCACGGCATGGCGGTCGAAGAAGTGCGCCGCCTCGCCATCCAGGCCGAGATGGACGGCGTTGGCCATGAGGTACGAGCGGGCCAGGGAGGCCGATTCCTTCATCACATCGCCGAGCTGGCCGGTCAGGATCAAGGATCCCTTCTCGGCCGGCACCGCGATGGCTTCGATCTCCAGGGTGGCACCGCCCAACGCGGTCCACGCCAGGCCGGTGACCACGCCGGGGCGTGGGTGAACCAGCAGCTCGTCATCGCGCATCAGCGGCTTGCCCAGGTAGTCGGCGAGGTTCTTCGGGCCGAGGACGACGGCCTTCGTGGCGGGGCGGTCGGCCCTGGCGGTCGCCACCTTGCGGCAGACCTTGGCGACCAGCTGCTCGAGATGGCGCACGCCCGCCTCGCGCGCGTGGTCGCGCACCATGGTGCGCAGAGCTGGCGCGGAGAACGCCAGGATGCGCCGGTCGAGCCCGTGCGCCGCGAGCTGCTTCGGCACCAGGTGGTCGCGGGCGATGGCCATCTTCTCCGCCTCGACGTAGCCGGCGAGGCGGATGATCTCCATGCGATCGCGCAGCGGCTCGGGTATGCCACCGAGATCGTTGGCGGTGCAGATGAACAGCACCTGCGACAGATCGACGCGCACATCAAGATAATGATCGAGGAAGTCCTTGTTCTGCTCCGGGTCGAGGACCTCGAGCAGGGCCGAAGCCGGATCGCCCTGGATGCCGTGTCCGAGCTTGTCGATCTCATCGAGCAGGATGACCGGATTCATCGAGCCGCAGCGCTTCAGCGCCTGCACGATCTTGCCGGGCAGAGCCCCGACGTAGGTGCGGCGGTGGCCCTTGATCTCGGCCTCGTCACGCATGCCGCCAAGCGAGAAGCGGAAGAACTTGCGGCCAAGCTGGCGCGCGATCGACGCGCCCACCGAGGTCTTGCCGGTGCCAGGGGGGCCGACCAGCGAGATGATGCCGCCGCCGCGATCGTTCTTCAGCTTGCGCACCGCGACGAACTCGACGATGCGTTCCTTGACGTCTTCCAGTCCGAAGTGGTCGGCGTCGAGACCGGCGCGCAGCTTGGCGAGGTCGAGCTGGTCATCGCTGGTCACGCCCCACGGCAGGTCGGTCAGCCATTCCAGGCGGGTACGGACGACATTGTACTCGCTGCTCGCCGGGTCGAGAAGCTGCAGCTTGCGCAGTTCATCCTCGGCGGTCTGGCGGACTTCGGCCGGCACCGCCGCTCCGCGTTTTTCGAGCGCGTCGCGGAATCGCTTGAGATCAAGCGACTTGTCATCGGTCTCGAGACCCAGCTCCTTCTTGATCGCCTTGAGCTGCTCGTTGAGGAAGAAGGTGCGCTGGTTGTCGCTGACCTTGTCCTCGATCTGCTTCTGGATCTTGGACTTGAGCTGGCTGAGCTGGTCTTCGCGGGTCAATAGGGCGACGACGCGTTCCATGCGCGGGATGATATCGACCGTCTCCAGCACTTCCTGCAGGTCAGAGCGCTTGGCGGTGGTCAGGCTGGCTGCGATGTCGGCCAGCCGGCTCGGCCCGTCGATGTTGTTGAAGTTGGCGAGGACCATCTTGATCTCTTCGCCGTACACCGGGTTGTGGCTGACCAGTTCGCGCAACTGGCCGACGATCGCCATGGCCAGGGCGCGCACCTGCTGCTCCGCCGGGTCCACCTGGACCCGCACCGCGGTTCCGCGCACGATGACCTGGCGGTCGTCCACCTCGATGGCGGTGATCTGCCAGCGGCTGACCACCTGGATGATGACTTGCAGCGCCCCGCCATCGAGGTCCTGGTGCTTGACGATGCGCGCTGCGCAGCCGGCGTGGTACAGGGCGGCGCCAGTGAAGCCGGTGCCATCGTCCACCTGTTCGTGGGTCAGGAAGAATCCCAACCAGCCATGGTGTTCAGCCACGGCCTGACGAGCGGCCTCGGCGAGTCGGCCGGTGGGAATGACCAGGGGCAGCATCATGGTCGGGAAGACGGGTCGCTGATTGAGCGGCAGGGCGATCAGCCGGGTGGGAATCAGGTCCTCATGTCGTACCAGGCCGCCGCTGTTGGCGCCCTGATCAGGCTCGGCCGTGATCACTGGGGCATCAGGTGGGGCAGAAGGTGTGGTCATAGCCGGCTCCAGAGGGTCACAATGACAGACTATGAAGCCATACTGGCAATAATCATGCCAGGGAAGTTGACGCTATGCAGAAACAGAATGATGCTTCGGCTTGAATTTTTGAAAAAGTTGTTAGGCTACGCCCGCACGTTTTTTGAGCGGATCCATCCAGACCCGTTCAACATCACCAAACCCGCTCCTTTGCAACCCCCCAATCCAGGACCCCCGCCCATGCGCGTTGCCATCAAGGCCACTGAGGAAGCCATCATCCGCCTGCTCAAGGCCGGACATCCCCTTCCCGGCGATGTCGTCGATCGCGAACTGGAGACCCGCCTCCCCGTCTTCCAGAGTGTCGAGGCCGTCCCGGTGAAGACCTACGGCATCGAGGGCCTGGGCCGCATCGTCATCGCCCGCGGCCGCAAGGACGTGTGGTTCGTCGATATCAAGCGCAAGGACGGCAAGCTGAGCGTTAAGGATGGCGAGAGCTTCCTCGACATGCGCGACAAGCTGCAGCAGCGCTACCCCGGCCAGAAGGTGACCGGCTGGCTGGTTACCACCGCCGACGTCGATGTGAAGGCCAAGAGCGTCATCGCCGAGAAGGGCTGCTTCGCCACGGCTGGCGCCGCCAAGCGCTGAACCTCGACAGCGCACGATGAGCGCAGACCCCGCTGCTTCCGGCAGCGGGGTCTTTCCTTTTCCAGCGCAGCGCATGTGCTGCCGGTGTGGCCACCCCGCTCCCTGAACGCCTGCGCCCAAAGTCGCTCGCCGAAGTCGTCGGCCAGGATCATCTGCTGGGGGCGCAGGGCGTGGTCAGCCGCTTGATCGCGGCCGGAGCATTGCCGTCAATCGTGCTGTGGGGACCGCCTGGTTGCGGCAAGACGACGATCGCCCGCCTGCTCGCCCAGGAACTCGGGCTGCGTTTCATCCCGTTCAGCGCGGTGCTGCAGGGCGTCCCCGAACTGCGCGCCCTGCTCGACGAGGCACGCAAGGTGCGCGATCTCGGCCAGGGCACGCTGCTCTTCGTCGATGAGTTGCACCGCTTCAACAAGGGCCAGCAGGATGCCCTGCTGCCGCACGTCGAGGCCGGCGCCATCACCCTGGTCGGCGCGACTACGGAAAATCCCAGCTTCTCGCTCAACAAGGCGCTGGTCTCGCGCGTGCGCGTGTTCAGCCTCAACGCCCTCGATGGCGTGGCCCTGGCGGCAATGCTGGAGCGGGTCGCCAGCCATCCCGAGGGCCTCCCCGGACTGACCTATGATGCCGGCGCCAAGGACCTGCTGCTGCGCCTGTGCTCGGGCGATGGCCGGCGCATGCTGATGCTGGTCGAGGCCGCGCATGCCCTGGCCGGGGGGACGATTACCGCCGAGCAGGTCGCCGCAGTGGCGCAGAATCCCGGCGCCGATCACGACCGCGACGGCGAGGCGCACTACGATGTCGCCAGCGCCTTCATCAAGAGCATGCGCGCCAGCGATGTGCAGGCGGCGCTCTATTACCTCGCGCGCCAGCTCGACAGCGGCGAGGATCCGCTGTTCGTCGCCCGCCGGGTGGTGATCTTCGCCAGCGAGGACGTCGGTCTCGCCGATCCGCAGGCGCTGCAGGTCGCCGTCGCGGCGCATCAGGCGGTTGCCGCGATCGGCATGCCCGAGGCGATCTACCCGTTATCCCAGGCGGTCATCTACAACGCCACCGCGCCCAAGAGCAACGCCACCAAAGGGTACTTCGAGGCTGCGGCTGCGGTACGCGAACGGCCAGGCGCGGCAGTGCCGATGTTCCTGCGCAACGCCCCGACCGGACTGATGAAGGATCTCGGCTACGGTGAGGGCTACGTGTACGACCACGACGCCCCGGACCATTTCGCCGGCCAGCGCTGCCTGCCCGACGTACTGCGCGGGCGCGAGTTCTACGTGCCAGGCACCTTCGGCTTCGAGAAGGAGATCCGCAAGCGCATGGAATGGTGGGAAGCGCGGCGGAAATAGGAGTATCGACGGCGAGCGGCCCGCCGTCTTGCCGGCTGCGGGCCCTGGCCTAGGCTGCAGTCAGCATGGCAGCGAGCTACGAGAAGGTGATGGGCTACATTCTCGATCTCGTCGGCGGCGACGGCTCGAAGGAAATGGCCAAATACATCGACTGCCCGCTGTGCGGAACCGCCCTCGAGGTCACCGTGGTCGATGACGACGAGATCACGGTGCGCTGCCCTCGCGACCTGGCACACATGAACTGGCACGGCTTCTACCACGATCTGCCCCGCTGGATCGGGGAATACCGCAAACTCAACGCCTAGCGGGGCTGCTGGCTCGCTCAGCCGGCGAAGGGGCCGCTGCCGCGGGTCGTCTTGGCCAACTCGCCGCCTTCGCCCACACCGTGCGACAGTTCGTCGAACGAGACGCTGATCTTGGTCGAGACGCCGGGCTCGTTCTGGGTGATGCCGTAGATCGCGTCGGCGCGCTGCATGGTGCGCTTCTTGTGCGTGATTACGATGAACTGGCTGCCCTTGAAGCCTTCTACTTCCTTGCCGCGCGTGAAGTCGCGGACCATGTTGCAGTACACATCGACGTTGGCCTCGTCGAGCGGGGCATCGACTTCGTCGAGCACGCAGAAGGGGCTGGGCCGGGCCTGATAGACCGCGAAGACCAGGGCGATGGCGGTCAGGGCCTTCTCGCCGCCTGACAGCTGGGTGATCACCTTGGGGTTCTTGCCCGGCGGCTGGGCGTAGATCTCGAGGCCCGCTTCCAGCACATCGACCTCGCGCTGCACCTCGCGGGTGCCGCCGTCGGGATCGGTGACGGTGACCGTCTCGATGCGTTCCAGGCGCAGGTCGGCCGAGCCGCCGCCGAACAGCCGGCGGAACAGGTTCTGGAAGTTGGCGCGCACCAGGCGGTAGGTCTCTTCGAAGAGCAGGCGGCTGTGCTGGTCGATCTGCTCGATCACGCCCTGCAGCTTCTCGCTGGCGCCGACCAGGTCGTTGTGGCTCTGGTCGATGAAGGTCTCGCGCGCCTCGGCCTCTTGCAGCTCGTCGATGGCGGCGAGGTTGACCGCGCCGATGCGCGCGATCGCGGCTTCGGCGTCCTCAAGTTCGGATTTGAGGCGGTCGCGGTCCCAGTCGTCGGGGCGGGTCCAGTTGGCGGCGGCCTCGGCGAGGTCGAGCTGGTGGTCGTCGCGCACCCGAGTCGCCAGGCCTTCGAGGCGCACGCGCACCTCGCCAGCCTTGAGGTTCAGCTCGGCCAGGCGGGCGGCCAGGCTGCGCGCCCGGGCGCCGACGATGCGCGCCTGCTGGCGCAGCTCCTCGGTGCCGGAACGCAGGCGGTCGCGCTCGGCCACCGCCTCGTTGACCGCCAGCGACAGCTTTTCGACCGCGGCGTTGGCCGCCTCGCGTGCGGCGCCGGCCTCGGACTTGCGGCGCAGCAGTTCGGCGCGGCGGGTGTCGAGACCGGCCAGGCGGCGCTCGCGCGCGGCGCGGTCGTCTTCCAGTTCCTGCTGCTGGCGGGTCAGGTGGACGAGGTGGTTGCGCGCCGCCTCCTCGCGCTCGCGCGCGGCGGCGGCCTCGACGCGCAGGTTGCTGACCTCTTCCTGGACACGGTCGCGCCGCGCGGCGGCGGCGTCGAGCTGGGTCTGCAGGGCGGCGCGTTCCTCGTCGAGCTTGCGCTCCAGGGCGGTGAACCAGGTGTGCTGGCCGGCGAGGTCCTTCGACTCGGCCTCGATGCGCGCCAGTTCCTGCGCCATCTCCTCGAGCTCGGCGCCGTAGCTGCTGGCCGATTCCTCGCGGTGCGCGCGGTCGCGCTCGGCCTGCATCAACTGGGCGCGGGCGTCGCCGGCGGTGCGGTCGCGGGCCTGGATCTCCTTGCGCCGCTCCTCGGTGCGCCGGGCGCAGGCCTCGGCCTCCTGGCGACTGGCCTCGCGCGCCGCCGCCACCGCCGTGCGACGGGTCTGCAGCTCGGACAGCTCGGCGGTCAGCTTGGCGATCTCGCTCTTGCGGCTGACCAGGCCGCCGCCCTCGGCGTGGCCGCTGCGGCCGCCGGTGATCGCGCCGCTGGGATTGATGTGCTCGCCGTCGCGCGTGACCATGCGGCAGCGCGGGCGGTGGCTGCGGCGCAGGGCCACCGCGTCGTCCAGCGTCTCGACCACGATGACATTGCCGAGCAGGTATTCGAAGACCGGGCGCAGCCGCGCCTCGTATTCAACCAGGCGGCTGGCCAGGCCGACCACGCCCTTCTGGCGCAGCAGGAATTCATCGACCCGTTCATCGCCACGGATGTCGTCGAGGGGCAGGAAGGTGGCGCGGCCACGGCGCTCGCGCTTCAGCCATTCGACCGCCGTCTTGGCGTCATCGACGCTTTCGGTGACGATGTGCTGCGCGGCGCCGCCCAGCGCGGTCTCGATCGCCACTACGCAGTCGTCCGGCACCGTGCACAAGTCGGCGACCAGGCCGACCAGACCGGAGATGCCGCCCTGGGTCAGGACATCGCGCACCGGCTTCGACACGCCCTCGGCGCGGCGCTCGTGGTCGGTGAGGACCCGCAGCATGGTCTCGGCCTTGGCCTCGTGATGGCGGATCTCGGCCAGTTCGTGGTCGAGGCGCCCGGTCTCGGCGGCGGCGGTCTCGCGGGCGCGCAGGTCGGCGTCGAGCGCGAGGTGGGCGTCGGCGGCGGCGCGCTGCGCCTGTTCGAGCAGGTCCTTGGCCGCCTGCACCGCATTCAGTGCGGCCATCAGCGCATCGCCCTGGCCGCCGGTGCGCTCCGACAGGCGGCGGCGGCGCTCGCTGATCGCCTCCTGGCTGCTGCCCAGGCCCTTGCGCTCGGCCTCGACGCGCGACAGCTCGCGCAGGCATTCGATCTGCTTGTTCTTCAGTTCATCGACGCGGTGCAGCAGGGCATCGACGGCGGCGACCGCCTCGGTCAGTTCGGCGCGACGGTCGCCGACTTGGGCCTGGGCTCCGGCCTCGGGATCGGCGCTGCCACCGATCTCCTGCAGCTTGGCCTGTGCCTCCTGGCGGCTGCGGTCGAGGGCGGCGATGCGCTCGGCGACGGTGGCGAGGGCGGCGCGGTCCTCGGCGAGCTGGTCTTCGCACTCCTCGAACTGCGCCCGCGCCACGTCGCGGGTGGACTGGGCGTCGGCGCGTTCGCGTTCGCGCGTGCGGATCACCTCTTCGGAGGGGGCGAGGCGGGCGTCCTCCTCGGCGACGCGGGCCTCGAGCGTGGCGGCCTCGGCGCTGGTCGCCGCCTCCTCGCCGGTCAGCTCAGCGATCTGACCGTCGAATACACGCAGATCCGAACCCAGGCGGCCGTGCTCTTCGAGGGCGAAGGCGAGGCGCAGTTCACGGGCGCGGGCGGTCAGATCACGGAAGCGGATCGCGTCGGCGGCCTGCTTGCGCACCTGGCGGGCGCGTCGGCGGACTTCGGCCAGCACCTCGGCGATGCGCTGCAGATCGACCGGCGGGCGCGGTAGCGGCTGATGCCGGCCGCTTCCTCCAGGATCAGTCGGCGGTCCTTGGTCGAGGATTCGAGGATGAACGAGGTGCGGCCCTGCTCGATCACGGCGTAGGCACTGGTGCCCATGCCGGTGCCCATCAGCAGGTCCTTGATGTCCTTCAGGCGGCAGGCCTTGCCGTTGATGAAGTAGCTGCTGAGGCTGTCGCGGGTCAGGCGGCGGGTGATCGCGACATCGGGCGTGTCGATGCTCATCCCGGCGGGCAACTGGTCGAGGACCAGGGTCACTTCGGCAAAGGGCATGCCACGGCGCGAGGCGCAGCCGTTGAAGATGACGTCGGTCATCTCCGAGCCGCGCAGGGCCTTGGCCGACTGCTCGCCGATCACCCACTTGATCGCATCGACAACGTTCGATTTGCCGCAACCGTTCGGCCCGATGATGGCCGTGATGCCATCCTCGAAATCGAAGGTCATCCGATCCGCGAACGACTTGAAGCCGTAGGTTTCTAAGCGTCGCAGACGCATGCGTGCGGGGAGTGTGGGGTGACGGACGGGGGCGCAACGCTTTGATAGCTTTGAGCTTTGAGCTTTAAGCTTAGAGCCCGAGGAGACGCCGCGCCTTTTGCGGGCTCCAAGCTCTAAGCTCCAAGCTCAAAGCTACGAAGCGAACAGCGTCAGCGGCGTGCTGCGCTCAATACGGACCCGCTGTAGGGTACCGACGATCCCGTCGCGGCGGGGGAAGACGACATTGCGGTTGCCGATGGTGCGACCGTGCAGCATCTCGGCGTCGGTCTTGCTTTCGCCCTCGACCAGGACCTCAACCTCCTGCCCGTGCAGGGCGGTGTGGGCGGCTGCCTGGTGTTCGAGCTGGAGGTTGAGCAACCGGTTGCAGCGCTCGCGCTTGACCTCCTCGGGGACGTCATCGGGCAGGCGCACGGCCGGCGTTCCGGGGCGTACCGAATAGGTGAAGACGTAGCTGCCGCCGAAACGCACCTGCTGCATCAGCTCGACGGTCTGCTGGAAGTCCTCGGCGGTTTCGCTGGGGAAGCCGACGATGAAGTCGGACAGCAGTTCGACCTCGGGCATGCGCCTGCGCGCCCGCTCGACGAAGTGCAGATATTCGGCGCGGGTGTAGCGGCGGCCCATCATACGCAGAATACGGTCGGAACCGGCCTGGGCCGGGACATGCAGGTGCTTGGCGACCTTGGGCAGCTCGGCCACGGTGTCGAGCAGCTCGTCGGTGATGTCCTTGGGATGGCTGGTGACGAAACGCAGGCGCAGCAGGCCGTCGATGGCGTGCAGGCGGCGCAGCAGGCGGGCCAGGTTGGACCCGTCGCCCAGCGTCTTGCCGTAGGCATCGACGGTCTGGCCGAGCAGGGTGATCTGGCGGTAGCCCTGGCCAACCAGGCGGCGCACCTCGTCCTCGACCGATTCGGGGCGGCGCGACTTCTCACGCCCGCGCGTGTACGGCACGACGCAGTAGGTGCAGTTGTAGTTGCAGCCGCGCATCACCGGCACCCAGGCGTTGACGCCCTCGGGGCGCAGGGCGTGGACCCCGGCGTCATCCTCCCAGTCGGCGAAGGCGGTGGTGGCGAGGCGGCCGCTGGTCTCCAGGCCCTCGACCAGTTCTGGCAGGCGTCCGAACTGGTCGGTGCCGATCACCAGATCGACATGTGGCCACTTCTTCAGCAGGTCGTCCTTCTCGCGCTGCGCCATGCAGCCGGCGATGGCGATGCGCAGATGCGGACGCTGGCGCTTCTCCTCGCGCAGGACGCCCAGGCGGCTGCGCACCTTGCCCTCGGCGTGGTCGCGCACCGAGCAGGTGTTGAACACCACCAGGCTGGCCTGGGCGGGATCCTCGACCACGGTCCAGCCGGAACTGGTCAGCCGGCCGAGCATCTGCTCGGAATCGGCGACGTTCATCTGGCAGCCGAAGGTCTCAAGAAAGACCGTGCGCGGCGGGGCGCTGGGGATGACCGGCTCGTCCATGGGGCGAGGAACATAACGGCGTGGACCAGGGCGCCAGCGCAGGAGGGGTCAGGGCTGCGCGGAAACCATAAATGAGACACGCGTTTCCGGTCTATCGCCGTCGCCTTGCCGCCCCCGCCCCTATGCCGAACATGCCCAGGCCCCTGGGAGACTGCATGGCCACTACGACTCGCCGCGCCAAGACCGCATCCGCTTCCGCCCTGGTACCGGCCCAGCCGCTGCCTGCGCTGCGCGTGCTGCATGTCGCGGCCGAGGTCGCCCCGTTCATCAAGAGCGGCGGTCTGGCCGATGTCGCCCAGGCTTTGCCGGCAGCCCTGCGCCGGCTCGGCCATGACGCCCGGGTGTGCCTGCCGTGCTACCGACGCAGCTACGTCGAGGCCGACAGCCGCAAAGCGAAGTGGCTGACCACGCCGATGATCATCGAGAGCGGCGGCATCGACCACCGGGTCGGCATCGCCGAGGTCAATCTCGACGGCATGCCGGTCTATCTCCTGGCGTGCAACGAACTGTACGACCGCGACGGGCTCTATGGCCCCAGCCAGCACCAGGAGTACGAGGACAACGCCCGACGCTTCAGTGTGCTGTCCAAGGCCGCCCTGGCCCTGCCCGGCGCGATCGGCTGGACGCCGCACATCGTCCACGCGCACGACTGGCAGACCGGTCTGGTACCGGCCCTGCTGCAGCGCGGCTTCTGCAAGGCCCTGCCGGCGACGCGCTCGGTCTTCACCGTCCACAACATCGCCTTCCAAGGTGCCTTCCCGGGCCACGACATGCGTCTGGCTGGCCTTGATCCCTGGCTGTTCAATCCGATGCACAGCGAGCACTTCGGCCGCTTCAACATGTTGAAGACCGGCATCGCCTTCGCCGACCGCGTGACCACGGTCAGCAAGCGCTACGCCGAGGAGATCCAGACCCC
>JAIFND010000079.1 GCA_020047915.1 bacterium
ACGGCTGACGGGCGACCCATGCGTGTACCTCCGCAAGGTATACGCCGGGGCCGCTTTGTTATTCAAGACATTTTAGGAGCAGGACACTAGGACGGCTTAAGCAGGTCGCGCCACGCCGATTCCCAGCGTTCGGCGACGGCGTCCCAGGTGTAGGAGAGGACGGCAGTGCGCGCGGCCATGCCGAGCGCGTGACGGCGGGCGGGGTCGGCGGCGAGGTCGGCCACCGCTGCCGCGAAATCGGGTACGGTGTTCGGCACCGGCAGCACGCAGGCGCCGGCTGGGGCTAGGCAGTTGAGCACGGCCCCGCCCGGTCGGCCGACGATCGCCAGACCGGAGGCCGCCGCTTCCAGCAGCACATTCCCCCACGGCTCGCCAGCGGGCGGAAACGCGAAGATGTCCGCCGAGGCGTAGGCCTGACTTAGCGCGTTGCCGCTCAGGACACCGGGGAACACCGCCCACGGCAGCGCGGCGCGCAGGGCCGGCCCCTCGGGGCCGTCGCCGACGATCACAGCCCGCAGCGCGGGGTGGCGCGCGCGTGCCGCCTGACAGGCCGCAACCAGGGCGCCTGGATCCTTGATCGATAGCAGCCGGCCGACCGACAGGATGACCGGGGTCTCGGGCGTTGCCCCCCACGCCAGACGCATGGACGGGTCACGCCAGCGGGGATGGAAATCCTCGGTATCAACCCCGCGCCCGATCACGGCGACGGACTCGACGCCCAGGCTCGCCAGCAACGCGGCTCCAGGCTGTCCCAGAGCCACGCTCAGGCTACAGCGGCGGTGAAAAGCGGCCATTTGTGCCAGGACCCGGGATTCCGCCTCTGGCGATCCCGTCAATCTGTCGATGCGGTGGAAGGTGGCCGTGGTCGGCAGACCGAGTTGCGTGGCGGCATCGAGGGCGGCCAGGCCGACATTGCCTGCCAGTTCGATGTGCACGAGGTCGGGTCGGCGGGTGGCCCAACGCCGGGCGAGCTCGCGCATGAACGCTGTGCGCACCGCGCGCAGTCGCTGCGCTGCGGCCTGCGCCTCACCAGGCGGTGGGGCCTCGGGGCAGGTGATCAGGGTCAGGTCGTGGCCGCGCGCCAGCAGGGCCTGGCGCCAGCGGGCGACGGCCAGGCCGGTCCCCGCGATCGCGGTGGCCGCCTCGCGGGTGAGGATCGCATCGACGCACAGGGGGTCGGACATGTGGGCAAACTCGGGCATTGTTTCAAAATTCATAGAGTATGGCCATGCACCGACAGTTGCAAGCCAAAGCCTTGCGCTGTGTTTGCTCGGCGTATCACCTAATCCCCACTGGAGGTCGTCGTGAGGAACCGCCATCTCGTCCCCACTCTCGCCATGCTGGCCTTGGCCGGCATGTTGCCCGCCGAAGACGGTGTTGCTCCGGTCACAACCCTGGCTGTTGACGACACGCTCCTCACCCCTTTTTCGGACGGTGGTTCGGTCCCCGATGTCCTGGCCAGCGATGCCATTCCCCCAGACACGGCCATTGATCTATCGACGCTATTCGGCCGATTTTACGCCTACTCCACCTCGACCTGGGTGAATTTCTCTGGTCGTCTGACAACGGCTGGCATCGCTGTCATTGCCGCACATAGCGATGGGGCCGGGGATTGGGAGTACTACGATGGCACCTCTTGGCTTACCCTTCCTGGGGCGATCAGTGATGCAAACGCGTTCCTGATCCCACTTGGGAATAGCGAACCTTCGTATTTGCTCCGCTTCCACGCGTATGCCTCGTCCGGCGATGCCCGGCCGACGCTTTCCTTCCGCGCCTGGGATGGGACGAGCGGCACACCATTGTCCATGGAGGACACTACCAATTCCGACCTCTTCGCCCCGCAAACCTACGGCGGATCACCGACGGCTTTTTCGGCCGAGACGCGTACTTTGACGGTGCAGGTCGTGGCGGAAAATGACAGCCCCGCACTGGTAAGCGACCCCGCGGCTCCGGAGATCATCGCCTTCATCCCCAAGACGGTGGGCGACCTCTTGGCCACTACCGCCCCATTCACGGATCCTGATCCCGCGACGAATCTGGGAATCGCCATTGATAAATTCGACACGGTCGATGCTGGTTGGGAATACAGCCAGGATGGCGGAACAAACTGGTCGTCTCTGGCAACTGTCCAACCCGGGGCCGAAAGTGGCACGGTCTTTGTTCTGGGACCAGACGACCAACTCCGCTACACGGGAAGCGGCTCTGGATCGGAGCTGCTTACCCTCCACGCCTGGGATCAGACCATGGGGGCCCCCGGCGATACATTCGTCACGGACGGCAGCATCTCGGGCTCGTCGATTGGCGTAGTTGTCAATGCCAATAATCAGCCGGTGTTGGTATCCCCGTCCTCGCCCCCGTTCCCTCCATTGACCATCGATGTGCGCCGGGGAACGGATTATGAGCTGTCGCTGTCGGCTAGCGATATCGACACTGACGACCAGCTGACCTGGAGCGCAGCCTCGACCTCCTATAGTTCCGGTGGCACGGTTACCGTGGGGGACAGTAGTGCGGCTGAAACCACGGCGACCTATGCCGCGCCAACCGACCCCACTGTCACCAGTGATGAGATCGAAGTCACGATTACCGATCTGGCCGGCAACCAGGCCACCGCCCTCGTAACTGTGAATATCATCGAAAATGCCTCGCCGACCTGGACCGCCCCTGGCCCTTTCAATCTCGACGAGGTTACGGTCGGAGAGGAGGATCCATCCGGGACCTATTTGTCGGACCTGCTGATCAACGCGATCGACGACCTCGACGGCAATCCGGATGGCATTGCGATCATCGGCGCCACCACCACCGGCTTTGGCACGTGGCAGATCGGGAATGATGTCGAAGGCATCTATTACAGCGACCTCGGCGAAGTCAGTGACAATGCGGCGATCCTCCTGGATTCCTTGGATTCCCGCCTGATCCGCTACCTGCCTGGCAGCAGCAATGAGACGGTGACCCTGACCATCCGGGCCTGGGATCAGACGAGCAACGACACCGATCTGACGAATCCGGTAGACGGCGGCCATGTGTCGCTGGAAACCCGCACGATCACGGTCGTGGTGGCCGGCGCCAATGCCGCCCCGGAGATCACCAGCCATCCGACCTCGCAGAGCGTCATCACTGGCCGACCGCTGACCCTGACCTTTGCGGGCATGGATCCGGATGGCGACGCGTTGACCTGGACCCTGAGCGGCGACATCGCCGGCACGGCCTACTCCGACGAAATCGCTGGGACCTCTCCGGAATTCTCGCTGACCGCCGGCAATCCCGGAAGCGGCACGCTCAACGTGACGGTGAGCGACGGTACTGACAACGCGTCGATCGACATAAACGTCGAGGTGCTGGCCAACAACGCCCCGGCCATCATCAGCGCGGCCCCTGGCACCATCGCCATCTCCGGTCAGCCGTGGGAGGCCCTGGTGACAGCGACGGATGCCGATGCGGGCGATCTCGCCCTGCTCGCCGCCGGTGGAGTGCCGACCTCGTGGATGACGCTCAGCCAGCTGGGCGCTGGACGCTGGAAGATCCACGGCACGCCGGGCAACGGCAATGTGGACACCACGACCTCTTTCTTTTTCACGGTCTCCGACCCGTCGTCGGCCCAGGCTTCAGTCAGCTTCTCGGTGACGGTCCTCGACAGCAGCGTGCAGCCGGTGTCCGGCCCGCAGGTCCCGGTCTCGACCCCCGGTGCGGTGACCTACGCCTCGATCCATCCCGGCAGCAGCGCCAACCTGACCTCGTTGTCGGCGGCGCTGGCCCTGTCCGGACGCCAGCGCGCGCGCGGCTTCTGGTGGTCGCCGGGCGGCGCGGCCTTCGGCGAACTGCCGGCTTCGCCGGCCGATCCGGCCTCGGCCGGCATCTTCGTCGCCTCGCTCGATCCGCTGAATGTCACCTATGACGCGCCGATCCACGCCGCCCCCTATGCGATCACCCTGCCGGCGAATTCGTGGAGCTTCATCGGCATCCCGCCGATCCAGCTCGATGCTGTCAGCAGCACGGCGACGACCAGCCACGCGTGGGATGACTTTCGACTGGAGACGACGGCTGGCGTCCCGCTTGACGAGACTACCGTGCTGAGCGTCCTGGCCGGCACCAGCAACCTGGCCGACATCGAACCGTGGTCGTGGGATGGCACCGCCTACAACCGGGTTGAGACCCTGCAGACCGGCACCGCCTACTGGGTGCGCAATCGCAGCAGCACGACATATCGTCTGGTGCGCGCCACCAGCGGCGCATCTGGCACCTTCGGAACCATGGGTGTGCAGCCGTCGCCTGCCCCGGCCCCCATGGCGGTCAACCTGGCTCAAGCGCCCGAGACCCCGCCTGCCCCGCCCAGCGGCCTGGCCAGCCCGGCATCCCAGCCCGCCCAGCAGGCCGATGGCAGCTGCGGCGCCGGCGGCCTCGCCGGCCTGTTTGCCGCCACGTTGCTCGCCCTCGGACTGCGCCGGCGCCGGAACTGACCGTGGCCGACGCCCCCAAGCCGTCGCCGCGCGACGTGCAGGACATGATCATGACGCGGCTCGCCAACGAGCCGCAGCCGGCCGAGCCGATGGCGGACACCAGTCCGACTGCGGATGCCGGGGCGGCGACGCGCGCGACCGAGGCCGCGTCGCCTGATGCCGCGACCGTGGTCGCCGCTGATCCCGACGCGACCCGGGCCTCGACCGGGCAGTCCTCGCAGACCCTGTCCGCGTCGGGCGCGCTGACCGGTTCGACCCGGCGCGGCACCGGCACCTTCACCCGCCTCGGCCGCACGCGCACCAACGCGACGCTGCCACGCGACACCCAGGACCTCGACCTCAAGCTGCAGATGTCGCGCGGCAGCGTGCTGGCCGACCTCGGCCGGCTCGGCCCCGGCAGCCTCCCGCCCGGGGTGCAGAAGCTGATCGACGAGCACGGCACCGAGGGCCGCTACGCGGTGGACAAGCCGCTCGCGCAGGGCGGCATGGGCGCGGTGCTGCTGATCAAGGACGGTGACTTCCAGCGCCCAGCGGCGATGAAAGTGATGCTGTCGCGCTACGCGCAGAACGCCGAGGCGATGGAGCGCTTCCTCGCCGAGGCGCAGGTGACGGCCCAGCTTGAACACCCCAACATCGTGCCGATCCATGATCTCGGGATCATGGAGGATGGCACCGTGTACTTCACCATGAAGTACATCGAGGGCGAGTCGCTGGGCAGCGTGGTGAAGAAGCTGAAGAGCGAGGACGCCGCGGTCGCCGCCAAGGCCGCCGCCGAGTGGAGCGACGAGCGCATCCTGCTGACCTTCCTCAAGGTCCTGGACGGGATGAGCTATGCCCACGCCAAGGGCGTGGTGCACCGCGACATCAAGCCGGACAACATCATGCTCGGCGGCCACGGCGAGGTCCTGGTGGTTGATTGGGGCATCGCCAAGGTCCTTGGCCGCGATGAACTGGGCAAGACCCAGGACGTGGTGCACCTGCGCGATCAGGACGCGCTGTCGCTGACCCGCGAGGGCGCGACGATGGGCACCCTCTACTACATGCCGCCCGAGCAGGCGAGCGGCGAGCTGGCCGCGATCGGCCCGCATAGCGATGTGTACGCCCTCGGCGCCACGCTCTACGAGTTGCTGACGCGCAAGCGGCCGATCAGCGGACCGACCGCTGCCGACATCATCGCCAAGGTGGTGCGCGGCGAGATCGTCCCGGTGTCCGAAGCGCGGCCTGATCTGCCCGCCGACCTCGCGGCCATCGTGATGAAGGCCATGGCTCTGGCGCCGGAGCGCCGCTACCCGCAGTGCGGTGCCTTCGCCGAGGATGTGCGGCGCTACCTGGCCGGACAGGCGGTGGCGGCACGCCAACGCAACCTGATCGAACGCATCGGCGCGTGGGTGGCGGCGCATCGCCGCCAGGTGCTGGCCGGCGCCGCCGGCGTGGTACTGGTCGCCGCCAGCACCGGGGCTGCGGTGTGGTGGACACGCAGCGCCGAAGCCCAGCGCCTGGCCGGCCTGGTCGCGCAGGCTGAAAGCGCCGCGGCCGCAGGCCGCTGGCAGCAGGCCTACGAGGCTGCGGCCCAGGCCGGCCAACTGCCCGCCGCCATCGCGATCAAGGCCAAGGCCGAGGCGGCGATCGATCAGGCCAAGCGCGACGCCGTCGCTGCCGCCGCCGCCGAGGCGAACCGTGCCACCGCCCTGCGCCTCACCGCCGAGGCGCGCACCGCCAAGGGCGCGCAGCAGTGGGACACCGTGCGCGACAAGGCCAAGGCGGCGCTGGAGGCAGCGCCGATCGCCGAAGCCCAGGACCTGCTCGCCGAAGCCAGCGCTGCGCTGGCCGACGCACAGCGCCAGGAGCAGCGCGCCAAGGCCCTGACCCACAAAGCCGCCGGTGACGCTGCCCTGGCGACGGCGACGGCGCTGGCCCTGCTTGACCCCAAGCTGCCCGAGGCGATCTCCAGCGCCCGCGCGGCCTACGCACTGAGCGCCGCCGATGGTGTGGCGATCAGCGGGGTCGATGTCGCCTTGGCCAAGCTCGGCGAAATGCAGGCGCGCAGCGATCAGGAGACCAAGAACGAGGCGAAGCGCGTGGCCGAGGCCGCCGAGGTGGCGCGCCGGCGCACCCAGGCCGACGAGGCCCTGGCTGCGGCCGAGACCGCGCTGGGTGCCGGCCAGCTTGATCAGGCCGCCGAGCAGGTCGCAGCGGCACGCAAGCTGGCGCCCGCCGACGAACGCGCCAACGCCCTGCGCGAGCGCGTGCTTGACGCCCTGCGCCAGCGCGAAGCGCAGCGCGCCGGCGAGGCCGCCCGTGCCCAGGCCCGGCGCAGTGCCGCCGACAGCCTGGCCACCGCACGAACTGCCGCAGCCGCGATGCAGGCCGCAGCGCAGGAGCACGCCACGCGCAGCGCCGAGGCTGCCCGCCTCGAAACCGCCCTCGCCGCCGAGCCGGTCGAGCGCAAGCAGACGCTGTTCGCGGCGCGCGCCGCGGCGCAACAGGCGCGCGCCCAGGTCGCCGAGCAGTGGGCCCTGGCCGAAGGCGCGGCACGCGGCGCCCTCGATGCGCTGGCCGGTGAGCCGCAGCACGCTGATGCCCTCGCCGCCCGTGCCCTGCTCGTCGACCTGTATCGCGGCCGGCTGGGCGATGCGCGGCGCAGCGGCGCCCTGCCCGAGATCGCCGCCTTCACCAACCTGCTGCGCCGCCTGGGCAGCGACCCCGGCGCCACCGGTGAGGGCCGCCTGGCGCTCAGCGGTGCGGCCGGCACGCGGATTGCCATCCACCGCCTGGCTGAAGATGGCCTTGGCCGGCTGATCGCCGCCGCGGCGGCCCTGTCCGAGGCGACCCTGCCCAGTGCGGCGCTCGCCCTGCCGGCCGGCCGCTACGAACTGCGCGCCGGCGACGAACTGGCCAGCGTGGTGATCGGCGATGGCGTCGAGACAACCCTCGCCTGGGCCCCGGCCGACCGGCCGCAGATCCCCGGCCTGCGCCTGCGCTGGGTGCCGCACGGCCGCGGCTTCTGGCTGGCCGAGGACGAGGTGACGATCCGCCAGTACGCCAACTTCCTGGCCGATGCCGCGATCGCCACCCAGGTGCGCGCCAGCTGGCTGGCCTACAAGCAGGACGACACGAAGTTCCTGAGCCTGTTCCCGCGCCAGGGCGGGGCGCCGGATGAAGCGGTGTGGCAGCCGGTGCCCGGCGCCGACGGTATCAGCCTGGCCAGCTGGACGCCCAAGCGCGACACCCTTGGCGAACCGCTGCGCGGTGTCTCGCGCGACGACGCCGTGGCCTACTGCCAGTGGCTCGGACGCGCCACCGGCCGCAGCGTACGCCTGCCGACCCTGGCCGAGTGGCGCGCTGCCGCCAACGGCGGCGACGACCGCCGCATCCATCCCTGGGGTCCGGGCTTCGACCATACGTTGGCCACCAGCGCCGTGCCCAAGAAAGACCACCCGCCGGTGGTTGGCAGCGCATCCAGCGATCGCGGTCCCTACGGCCACCGCGATCTCGCTGGCGGCGTGCGCGAGTGGGTCAGCGACGGCGGCCTGGTCTATGATGCGCGCATCGCCGGCGGTGCGTGGACCGACGAAGACCCCGCCCGCCTGCGCTGCGACTCGGTCGAAAGCACCTCCGCCTCCGCCACCTTCGCCGCCATCGGCTTCCGCATCCTGGTTGAACCATGATCCGCACGACCCCGCTGCTCCTGCTCATCGCTCTCGGTTTCGCCGCCGAGCCCGAACCCGTCGCCCCGGCCCCCGCCGCCGAACCGGCGGTGACCCCGCCGCCCGCCGAGGCGCCGGTCACCCCCGCGCCGGTGGAAGCGGCGGTGACGCCACCGCCCGTCGAGACCACGGCCGTCCCGCCGCCGACCCCACTCGCGCCCCGGGCGCGGACGGGCGGCAGGGTGGCCCGCGTCGCCGGGGCGGCGCCCACCTGGGATGGGCGTCTGCGCATCGGTGCCGGCTGGGACTCGAACGCTCTGCTCGATAGCGACCCCGACACGGCGCAGTCGAAAACCTCGGTGTATAGCGGCGAGGCGGCTGTCGGCTGGCGTCCGGTCGCTGATCAGACCGACTACGTGAAGCTGACCGCCACGATCGGACAGGAGCAGCGGCCCCTGCTCGACGACCTGGACACCACCCGCCTGGCCCTGAGCGCAGCGGGGGCCAGCCAGGGTGAGACCCTGACCACCGGCGGCAGCATTTCAGCGGCGCGCTACTGGCTCGAAGGTGATGGTGCCGCTGCCGAACTACGTGGTGGCGCCAGCCTGGGCTGGTTGCGCCAGGACAGCGCCGATCTGCTGGCGCTTGAACTGGCGGCGATCCATTTCGACACCGGCACCGACCGGCCAGAAGGGGCCGAAGGCCTCTTCGACCTCGGCGATGCCGATGACCGCAGCGGTGTGCTGGTCGCCGGCAGCTGGCGGCATTGGTGGCAGCTTGGCGGCGGCAGCCGGCTTGAGGCCGGGGTGCGCGCCGGCCTCTTCTCGGCCAACAGCGAGGTCGAGAGTTATCAGCTCGCCCAGCCATTCATCGCACTGCGTCTGCGTCCGGCCGGCTGGGACATCAATGCCCGCGCTGCCGTCGAAGGCCGTGCCTATGATGGCTCGCGCGTCGCCGGCCAGGATGATGAGTCGGCGGTGATCGGCACCCTGGCGGCCAGTGCCGACCGCAAGCTGGCCGGCAACCTGTGGGCGGGCGCCACCGCCGGCCTGTCCGCACGCGACAGCTCGCTCAACGAACGTGACTACGAACGCTGGCAGGTCGGTGCCCGCCTGACCTGGACCTTTGCGGCCGAGGAATGACCCCATGCGCCACCTGATCCTCCTCCTCTCCGCCACCGTCCTGTGCGCCGCCGATCCGGTCGGCCACTGGCGTTTCGGGCTCGGCTCGGTCGATGGCCAGCCGGCCCGCATCGGCACCATCGTGCTCACCGGCCAGCAGGTCGTGGCGGCGACGACCGCGCCGCTGCGTCTGGTCTGTCACGAGGCGCCCGGCATCACCACCATCCTCGCCCCCGGCTCGACCGGCCGCTTCCTGGTCGAAGGCCAGGCTGATGCGCGGACCCTGGTCCTCGAGTTGGAGAGCGGCGTGGCGCAGCTCGACATCACCGATCGTGCGCCCTACGCGGCCGTGCGTGTGCGCGGTGCGGCCCTCGACGTGCGTGTCACCGGCACGCTGTTCGTCGTCGAGCGCACCCGCCGCGACGCCGACTACATCGCCCTGGTGCGCGGCAAGGTCGTCGTCGGCCTGCGCCCGGAAGTCGCCAAGGCGCTGGGCAAGGCCGGCGAGATCGAACTGCTCGAACGCCAGGGCATGGCGGCGGACACCGCCAACGGACTGGGTTCGCCCAGCGAGATGAGCACCCGCCCGCAGGTCACCGCGATGGCGCCGCTGTCCGAGCAGGCCTCGGGACAGGGCACCGACTGGGATATCGACCTGGGAGCCGAACTGACCGGCGCCCTGCTCGAGAACAATGGTCTGGGCGATGTCCCGGGACCGGCCGATGAACTCGCTGGCGGCACCCCGTTCAGCGAAGTGGCCGAGGAACTGGTCGACAGCATGGCCGAACTCGGTGCCCCGCCCGAATCGAGCGGCGACACGGCCAGCGAGATCGCCGGCGGATCGACGAGTGGCGCGCCGCCGCTCCTGCCCGGACCGCCCAGCCCTCCGTAACGTGTGGTGAGCCTAAACGCAGCATTCCACACAGAGAACCAGAGCTACCAGAGGTCAAGACAAGGATTTGCGCGATTTCTTGGGTTCACCCGGACGGTGCATATTTCCCCTCTGGTCACTCTGGTGCTCTGTGTGACCGCTATCGCCGGGTTTAGGGTGAGTCGTCATGGGGAACGTACCGAGACGTATTCTCGGACTTCCCACATCCTGTTGCTGACCGGCTGTCACGCCTGCTGATCGGCAAGCAGGCGCACGCCGCGCGTCCGCCATGGCTCGACCGCACGCGGCGGCAGCTCGGGCCGAGTGCCGACGAAGCGGCGATGCTGCCAGAAGTACTGCCCCGGAGCGGCCAGCACCATCGCGCCGAGCAGGTCCATGACGTGCTGCGTGTCGCGCACCCGGTCGCCGGTGGTGAGGTACGGCCGGCCGACGAATAACTGGCTGACCCCGGCGCGACGGCGCACCGCGAAGCCGGGGATGATCGGCACGCCGGCCTTGTGCGCGAAGAAGGCTGGGCCGTCGAAGCCGAGGGTCGGCTGGCCGAGGTACCACACCGGGCTGCCCTCCCACGGCCGCTGGTCGGCCATGATGCCGAGAGCCGCTCGGCGGCGCAGGGCGCGCAGCGCCTGGACCCCGGTCGAGCGATCGGCCGAACCGACCATCAGCACCTTCACGCCAAAGCGCCAGCGCTGGGCGTTGAGCAGTTCGTCCATCGCCGGATTGTGCTGTGCCTTGGCATAGACGATGACCTCGGGGATGTGCCGGGTCATGCCATGACCCGCCATGTCCCAGTCGCCGTGGTGGCTGGACAGGAAGACGGCTGACGGATGGCGGCGCACCTGCAGGTCGATCCAGCGCGGATTGAGCACCACGGCATGCCGTTCCGGCCCATCAGGCCCGCCCGCTGTCCACACCTGCACGAACTGCGCTCCCATGCTGGCGTAGGAGCGGCGCACCACCCGCGCTCGCGCCGGCCCACGCAGGCCGAGGCAGTCGGTCACCTGCCGGCTGGCCAGGCGACGCCGGACCCCGATCCGCCAGGCGAGAATCCCCAGCGTGCCGCCGAGGCGACAGGCGGTATCGGCAGCCAGCCGGTTAAGCAGGCGGAGGAGGAATATCTGGAGCCACGCCACGGGCGGCATCGGATCGGTCGAGCGCGCGAAGGGAAGGGGGGCCTGTGGGAAGGCGGAAGATTTGCCACATCGCGTTGACTGGCAGACCGTCGTAGGACCGACCCGTTTTCGAATTCACGACTGGTCCGGCAGTCCTATACTGCATTTCTTCCGCCTTCCGCCTTCTCGCCTTCCACAAGTCCCCATTCCGCATCGCCCATCACAGCCGGCGGGTGTATGACAAGGCCTTCCACCTCTGCCACCCGCCCCCTTGGCCGCCCACCGCCCCCGGTCTAGCCTGCGGGTCCGCGCACCCGCAGTGCGCCACGGAGACCGTCGCCATGGGCATGATCGACGCCAAGCAGGCCAAAGACACCCTCGGGTGCGATGACGCCACGCTGCAGCAGCACGTCAACAGCGGTGCGATCAAGGCCCAGCGCCAGGGCGGCAAGCTCCTGGTCGATGAGGACGACGTCCAGCGCCTGGCCAACAAAGAGGACGAGGAAGGCACCATCGTCCTGACCGGCGAAAGCGACAACCTGCAGATCGACCTTGGCAAGGTGGTCGATGACAGCTCTGAGACCATCGTGCAGGCCAAGGCCCAGCCCAAGGACTCGCAGCAGATCACCTTCGGCGAAGAGCTCGAAGTGGTCAGCCTCGAGGACTCGCGCACCCAGGACCTGGCGCAGACCAAGCCGACCACCGCCGCCCAGGGCCTGTCGTTCACCGACAGCAACACTGCGGTGATGACCTCGGTCGAGGATACCCAGGTCGGCGGCACCACCGCCCCGATCGAGACCGGGCCGCAGCAGGCCGGCCCCGGCGGCATGCTGCCGACCGGCGAAAGCGGCCGCCGTAGCGTGCGCTCCAGCCGTCGCGTCATGGAGACCGAGGTTGAAGTGCCGTGGTACTGGATGGCCTGTGCCGCCCTCGCCTTCGCCATCGGCATCTTCTTCATCGCTCCGTACTACGTGGTCAGCACGACCGCCCGTCAGGGTGAGAAGGATTCCGGCGGCTACGCCCTGCGTGGCGCCGATGACAACTTGTGGACCGGCATGGCCAGCGGCATCGCCGGCTTCCATGTCGAGCCGGACAAGAAGAAGTGGGAGAAGGCTGGCAACACCGGCGAATACCGCGACATCCGCCTCAAGGACCCACAGGCCCAGTGGCGCGTGTCGGGCTACCTCGGCGACCTCAGCGGCCCCGGCGAGCGCATGCAGTCCTTCCTGGTCGCTTCGGTCAATCCCGAAGGCACCAAGGCGACCAGCAAGCTTGGCAACAAGGAATACGCCCTGGTCGAGAAGACCGTGAAGTCCGAACAGGGCCCCGAGATCAAGGTCCTCGAAGCCCAGGTCTGGGCTGAGAAGTAAGGGGCTCGCCTGGGGCGAGCCCAGCTTGGAGCTTAGAGCCCGAAACCCTGTGCGGGGCGTGTGTTTGAGTGCGGGCTCAAAGCTCTAAGCTTTAAGCTCAAAGCTTACCAAAGCGCCCCCTTGCCGGGGCCCCGTATCCCGGCTAGCCTGCCTTCCCTACCCCTCGCGGAGTCCCCATGCCCCCTGTCCGCACCCTGGCCATCATCCCCCTCGCGCTCGTGGTCGCCCTCGGCGCCGCCGGCTGCAAGCCGCGTGGCCAGAAGGCCGCCGCCGCCGAGCAGGATGGCGGCCGCAACTCGGTCGCCCTGCAGGCCGAGAACGACGAACTGCGCAGCCAACTCGCCCAGGCCCGCGAGGAACTGGACAAGAACCAGGGCGGTACGGTCGGTGACAACGCCGCCGCTATCGGCGTCGATGGCCTCGGCGAGGGCTGGAGCAGCGCCGGCGGCGGCAAGGTCGCCCTGGGCGAGGACTTCGCCTTCGAGAAGGGCTCGGCCAGCCTGAACAAGGAAGGCAAGAAGGCGATCGAGAAGCTCGCCCTGCGCCTCAACGACGGCGACCTGGCCAACCACGTCGTGGTCGTCGAAGGCCACACCGACGACGCGCCGGTCAGCCGCCCGCGCACCATCGAGCTCTACACCGACAACTGGGGTCTGTCCGCCGCCCGTTCCGCCTCGGTGGTGCGCGCCCTGCAGGCCGCCGGCGTCAAGTCCGAGCGTCTGCGCGGTGCCTTCCGCGGCCAGTACGCCCCGGCCGTGACTGGCGGCAAGAAGGATGACCGCGGCGCCAACCGCCGCGTCGAGATCTACCTGGCGAAGTAGCTCTGAGCTTCGAGCTGAGAGCTGAGAGCTCGAATATCGGACACGCCGCGGCCATGCCGCGGCGTGCTTTTTTTCCACTCACGATAGGTTCCGCCCATGCCTCGCTGTCTGATCCTGCTGCTGCTCGTCTGCGCCCTCTGCGGCGCCGAGGCCGCAGCCTCGTCAGGCACCGTGGTCGATCGGCCGGTACGTTTCGTCAACGACCGCATCGTGACGATCGGCGACATCCGCACGCGCAACGGCATGCGCATCGAAATGTGGCGCCGGGCGGCCCGCGTGCTGCCCGACAGCCGCGAAGGCCTGCTGCGCTTCAACCGCGAGACGCTCGAAGAGTTGACCGACGAGGAACTGCTGGTGCAGAAGGCCGAGGAACTGCAGGTCGCCATCGACCGCGACCGGCTGTCCTCGGATGTCATCGCTGAGGCACGCGAGCGCGGCCTCGCTCTGCGCGAGATCGCGGTGTTGCGTCGCATCCGCGACCGCGAAGCCAAGGTCGATGCGGTGCTCGGCTGGTTCGAGAGCCGGGCCGCCAGCATCTCGCCCAGCGAACTGCAGCACACCTACGACCGGCGCAAGGCCGACTTCGCCCGTCCGCCGCGCGCCCGCACCCTGCTGATCGCCCTGCGCCCGACCGGCGATGACGAGCGGCGGGAACTGGTCAAGGCGATGGCCGGCCTGATGCGCGCGGCCCAGACCGACAAGGATCCCGCCCTGGCCGCTGCCGCCGCCGGGCGCCTGGACGCTTTCCTCGCCGCCGATATGGCTGGCCAGGAGGGCATCCTGGCCGAGGTCGCCAGTGCCCTCGCCGCCCAGGCCGGACGCGAAGGGCTCGGCAAGGAATCGGCCAGCCTGGCCGCCCGGGCTGGTGAGCTGGCCACCCGTTGGAGCGGCGTCCGCAGCCGCGCCACCTGTGAAACGCTGCTCGACCAGTTGCGCGCCGAACTGCTGCAACTGCCCGCCGAACAGCGCGCTGCGGCCTTCGCCCAGCGTGCCCAGGCGATCAGCCAGGGACCGCACGCCGCCGATGGCGGCATGCTCGGCTGGGTCGAACCCAAGACCTACGGTGCCGAGATCGAAGAACAGGCCCTGGCCATGCCGCTGAACGAGCCCTCGGCCCCGTTCAGCAGCGGCGGAGCCCTGGCGATCGTCCTGGTGAGCGAACGCGAGGAAGGCCGCACGCAGAGCTTCAGCGAGGTCAGCGCCGCCCTGCAGGCCGCCCTCGATCGCGAACGGAGGGCCGAGGTGCGCCATCGCGTGACCACCGTGCTGCGTTCGCAGTCGTCGATCCGCGACGTGGTCGATTTGGACTCCCTGCTGCGTTGAGTCCTGACATGGATGAGCAGGTAAGGTCGCAGCCTCCTCCGGCGTCTCCCTCCCCGATGCACGCCGTCGCCGCGCCCGTGATGCTGGTCCCCGAGGCCACCGATCTGCTCGCCCGCGAAGAGGGCGGGGTGCGTCGGGTCCTGGGCTACTACGTGCGCGACCACGCGGCGGTCGATGACCTGTGGCAGGAGGTGTCGCTGCGCGTGCTGCGCCGGTTGCACACCCTCGAACAGCCTGGGGCGGCACGCGGCTGGCTCTACCAGATCGCGCGCAACGCCGCAATGGACTGGCTGCGCCGCTGCGACCGCGCCGTGGTCCGCGCGACCGGCGAGCTGCCCGAACCTACCGCCACCGGCCAGGATGGCCGCACCCCGATCGACGATGTGCTGAGTGCCGAACGCATCAGCGCCGTGCGCCGGGCCCTGGCCGAACTGCCGCCGAGCCAGCGCGAAGCGATCCGCCTGCGCATCGAGGAGGGTCTCGACCACGTGCAGATCGCCGAGCGCCTGGGCATCAACCGCCAGGCCGTCGAGGTGCGCCTGTGCAAAGGTCGGGCCGCGCTGCGTGAACGCCTGGCCGACATCTTCGAGGGCGACTTATGAGTGAGGCCATGACCTGCGCCGAGGCCGAGCCTCTGCTGCCGCTGGTCGCCGACGGCGCTCTCGATCCGGACAGCGATCCGCAACTCTTCGCCCATCTTGCCACGTGTGCTGACTGCCAGCGCATCGTGGCCACGCATGACCTGATCGGTCTGGCCCTGCGTGCACCTGCGCCGCCCGCACGCCGGCCTTCGGTGATCCTCCGCTTCTGGCCCGCGCTGCCGGTGGCGGCTGCGGCGGCCCTGGCCTTCGCCTTGTGGCCCACCACGCCCGTCGTCGTGGCGCCACAGACTCCGACCATCGTGCACGCCCCGGCAGTCGCACCGCCGGTCGTTGTCACGCCGGTTGCGCCCCCGCGTGTCATCGCGCTGGCCCAGGCGGACGGCACCCAGATATACCTGGTGCAGTCGGGCGAGCACTGGACCGTGGTCAATCCCGCCGACCTCGATTCCGGCGCACAAAAACCGCAGACCGCCAACGGCGTGCAGGTCCGCTACTGACTTCGAGACTCGCACAAGAATCCACAGGGAGGACCAGAGCCACCAGAGGTCAAGCCAAGGCTTTGCTTCTTCTTTCGCGCCCGGCCAACGAGAGCGATGCACCCTGCAACCCCATTCCCTCTCTGATCCCTCTGGTCCTCTGTGTGAAATACTTGAACCTAAACGCAGCATTTCACACAGAGAACCAGAGCCACCAGAGGTCAAGACAAGGATTTGCGCAATTTCTCGGGTTCACCCGGACGGTGCATGTCCATTTCCCCTCTGGTCACTCTGGTGCTCTGTGTGACCCCTATCGCCGGGTTTAGGTTGAATGAAGCCTGACCGCGATCAGCCGGTGGTGCGCAATCCGCCGGCGATGGCGTTGACCGTCATCAGCAGCGAAGCCAGCAGGCCGTCGGCCGCCGCCTGGTCGCCGCTGCGGCGCAGGTCGCGCCAGCGCCGCATCAGCGCAATCTGATGCGCATGCAGCGCACGTAGGCCGGCATCGCGCAGCTGCAGCGTGCGCGCCAGGCGCGGCCGGCGCTCGGCGAGCGGCGCCCCGAACAGCCGGTCGAGCATGCGCACGGTGCGCGCGTGCTCGTCGAGGATGCGCGCCAGGAAGGACTCGCGGATCTCGCGGTCGGAGACCAGCGCGGCGTAGTCGCGCATCAGGTCGGGGGCGGTCGAGGCGAGGTTGCTCTCGATGTTCGACAGCGCGTAGGTCAGGAAGCGCCAACCGCGTACGCCCTCGCGCAGGCGCGCGAAACCGGCGGCATCGGTCTGTTCAAGCTGTTCCAGCGCGGTGCCCAGGCCATACCAGCCTGGCAGGTAGTGGCGCGACTGGTTCCAGCCGAAGACCCACGGGATGGCACGCAGATCGGCCAGCGTGCGCTTGCCGCTGCGCCGCGACGGACGGCTGCCGATCGCGGCATGCTCCAGTACGTCGATCGGCGTCGCCTCGACGAAATAGGTGAGGAAGCCGTCGGTGTTCAGCAGGCGCTCGTAGGCATCCCGGCTGCCCTCGGCCAGGCGATCGACCAGCGGATGCAGATCGGCCCATGGATCGGCGGCCGGCCGGGCATGGCGCGCAGTCGCTGCAACCGTGCCGGCGACGAGCAGCTCGAGGTGATAGGTCGCGGTCAGCAGGTTGGCGAACTTCTGCGCGATCACCTCGCCCTGTTCGGTGATGCGGATGTCGCCCGACAACGAACCGTGCGGCAGCGCTTCGAGGAAGCGGTGGGTGGGGCCGGCGCCGCGCGACACCGTGCCGCCCCGGCCATGGAAGAAGCGGATCGGTATGCCGGCCTCGGCGCCGACGCGCGCCAGCAAGTCCTGGGCGCGGTGCAGATTCCACTGGCTGGCGAGGATGCCGCCGTCCTTGCACGAGTCGCTGTAGCCAAGCATCACCTGCTGCGGTGCCGTGCCCTGGATCGCCAGGCTGCGCCGGGTGACCGGGTGGGCGAGGAAGGCGCGCAGGATCTCGCCCGAGCCGCGCAGGTCGCCGATCGTCTCGAACAGCGGCACCACCGGCAGCTCGCAGGCCAGACCGGCGCCGTGGCCGGTGTCGGCGACCCAACGCACCAGGCCGGCTTCGCGCGCGAGCACATAGACCGCCAGCAGATCGGAGAGCGACCGCGTCATCGACACGATCAGGGCGCCGAGGCCGTCTCGGCCATGCACCGCCCGGTGGGCGGCCAGCGTGCGATGTGCGCCGATCACCCGCGCCGCGTCCTCGCCCAAGGCGGCATCGGCGTGCAGCAGCGGCCGCGCGGTGCGCAGTTCGGAGTCGAGCAGCGCCAGGCGCTCCTTCTCGCTCCAGCTGGCCCAGCCGGCCGCCTCGATGCCGGCGGCGCACAGCAGTTGCGCCAGCGCGGCATCGTGCATCGCGCTGTTCTGGCGCACGTCGAGGGCGGCGAGATGGAAGCCGAGGCACTCGACGGTGCGCTCGACCGGGGCCAGTTCCAGGCGCACCAGGCGCCGCGCCCCGACCTCGTCGAGGGCGCCGCGCAGCACCGCCAGGTCGGCGAGCAGTTCGTTCGGCGAACGGTACATCCCGGGCAGCGCATCGTCGCCGCCATCGGGCAGGCGCGCCAGGCACAGCGAGCACCATTGCCGCCACGGTTCCAGCGGATTGCGCTTCAGCGCCGCGGCACCGGCCTCGCCGAGCAGTTCGGCGCGGGCGCTGATCGCGCTGGCGAAGGCGATGGGCGGGGCCTGCAGGCGGGCCGACAGCGACAGGCGTTCGGCGAGGTGGCGCAGGGCCGAGCGGTGCACGCCCAGCGCGGCCCGGCGCAGCTCGTTCAGCGTGGTGGCGGTGACGTGCGGAGTCACTCCAGGGTGGCCATCGCGGTCGCCGCCGACCCACGAGCCGAAGCGCACGCGTGGCAGCCGGCCCTGGCCATCAAGGGCGGCCTCGTCCCAGCCCAGGTCGCGCCAGGCGGTGCGCAGGCGCTGGTCGGTGCGCACCACAGCCTCGGGGAAGACATCGCGCAGGTGGTGCAGGACGTTGCGTCGCTCGGAAGCGACGTCGGGCTTGACCAGGCGGATCTCGCCGGTGCGCCACAGGCGCTCGACCAGCGCGGTGACCTCTTCACGGATGTGTTCTTGCTCGGCCGGGGTCCACATGGTGTTCTCGCGCCGCACCAGCGCGAGATACAGCTCGCGCTGCGCCGCGATCACGGTGCTGCGTTTGGCCTCGGTGGGATGCGCGGTCAGCACCGGCTCGACGCGCACCGCCGGCAGCAGTTTGGCGATATCCTGCTGGGTGAAACCGCTGCGCTGCAGGCCAGCCAGGGCGGCGCCCCATTGGCCGGGCTCGGCGCTGACGCCGTCGTCGCTCTCGCGTTTGCGTCGCGCCTGGTTGGCGGCGTTCTCCTCGACCATGTTGAGCAGCTGGAAGGCGAGCGAGAGCATCTGCACCTCGCGCTCCTCGAGGGTCTGCGGCAGGGCGCTGGCACCGTGCCACGGCAGTCGCCCGGCGAGT
Organism: bacterium; assembly: GCA_020047915.1. Lineage (GTDB taxonomy): Bacteria > Planctomycetota > UBA11346 > UBA11346 > UBA11346 > UBA11346. The sequence goes on from JAIFND010000079.1 coordinate 18,802, forward strand.
TCGCGGTGGCCGAGACCGGCCAGCACATCGTGGAAGCAGGCCATGACGAACGCGAGATCGCGTTCCAGCTTGGCGAAGGCGAAATCGACGATCGGTGCGGCCATGGACGGCGGCTTAACCCGGCGCCGCCGCGCGGCAAGGCGGGCGGGGCAAACCCCGGACGGGGGGAATCGTTCGGCGTTCGGCGTTCGGCGTTCGGCGTTCGGCGTTCGGCGTTCGGCGTTCGGCGTTCGGCGTTCGGCGTTTTCGGCGTTCGGCGTTCGGCGTTCGGCGTTCGGCGTTCGGCGTTCGGCGTTCGGCGTTCGGCGTTCGACGTGCGGCGTTGGGGACAGGTGAGATATATCGACGGTTTCACATCACCCGCCTGCTGAGTCGCCAAAAACCGTCTATCCCACGCAGGCCCCTGCGGAACGCCGAACCAATCGCACAGTCAGTTTTCCCGCTCCAGCGCACACGAGGACGCGCAAATGCCCAGGCCCAGCCAGCACACCACCAGGGAGGAGCCGCCGTAGCTGACGAAGGGCAGGGTGACGCCGGTCACCGGCATCATGCCGGTGGCGACGCACAGGTTGATCGCCGCCTGGCCGCCGGTCAGGCAGGTGAAGCCGGCGCACAGCAGGCGGCTCCACGGGCCGGGGGCGCGCGAGGCGGCGATCAGGCCGGCCGCGCACCACGCCAGCAACAGGATGGCGAACAGGGCCGAGCCGACGAAGCCGACCTCCTCGCCGATCACCGCGAAGACCAGGTCGGTGTGCTTCTCGGGCACCCAGCCGAGGCGGTTCTGCTCGCCCTGCATGTAGCCCTTGCCGACCCACTGCCCGCTGCCGATCGAACGTTTCGAACGTTCGGTCTGGTAGGCCTCGGCCAGGGCATAGTTCTCGGGATGCAGGAAGGCGTCGATGCGCCGCCACTGGTAGGCCTTGGGACCTTCGCGCGGCAGGACGTGGTAAGCCCCGACCACGGCGGTGGCGACGAGCAGCCCGGCGAGCACCAGCCAGCGCAACTTGATGCCGGCCACCAGCAGGATGCCGAGCACCATCGGCGGGATGGTCAGGGCGCTGCCCAGGTCCTCGCGTGCGACGACCGCCATGGGAATCCCGGCGACCAGCAGCACCCAGCCGCAGTGCGCCAGGCGCCGGGCGTCGAAATTCGGCCCTGCCGCCAGGGTCGCGCAGGTCAGCAGGGTGGCGAGTTTGACCAGTTCGACCGGCTGCAGGCGCAGGCCGCCAAGCACGATCCAGTTCGCTTGGCCCTTGATGCGCGGCACCAGCGCGGTGCCGGCAAGCAGCAGCATCAGCAGCATCACCGCAAGACCGGCGATGGCGGCCGGGAAGGCCAGATTGCGCCAGGTGGTCGGCGAGACGTGCAGGGCGATGGCTGCGGCGATGCCGCCGAACAGCCACCACAGCAGCTGGGCGCCCGTCTCGCGTGAGATCCAGCCGTCGCTGGCCCCGTCAGCCGTGGCGCTGGCGACGAAGAACATGCCGACCAGCGACAGCGCCGCGCTCAGGCTCAGCCACCACCACGGGACGCGGGCGTAGACGGGCCGGTGGAGCATGGCGCCTGGATCAGTGCGCCCGGTGCGGACGCGGACGCGACATGGTGCGCTGGTACGGCTCGGCGCGCTCGCACTCGCCGAGCACCTGGCGGAACAGGTCGGGCAGCGGGCTTTCGAAACGGATGCGGCGTCCGCTGCGCGGGTGGTCCACTTCCAGCGAGAAGGCGTGCAGCATCAGGCGCGGCGCGCGCGCGTCGGCGCGTTCCTTGCCGTACACCCGGTCGCCCATCACCGGGCAGCCGATCGCGGCCAGGGCGACGCGCACCTGGTGGGTGCGGCCGGTGCCGAGTTCAACTTCGAGTTCGGCGTGGCGGGCGAAGCGACGCAGCACCTTGTAGCGCGTCACGGCCTCGACTCCGGCCTCGTCCTCCTCGACCAGGGCGCGCCGGCCATCGGCGCCGCGACCCTGCTTGCCGCGGATCTCGTCGGCGTCGGCGCGCGGCTGCCCGGCGACCACGCAGCGGTAGGTGCGCACCGCCGAGGTGCCGGCGAACTGTGCCGCCAGCATGCGTTGCGCCTCGCGGGTCAACGCGACCGCGATGCAGCCGCTGGTGTCGCGGTCGAGGCGGTGGACGACGCCGAGGAAGCCGGCCTCGCGGCCCTGCTTGCGCAGCTGCCGGCGCAGCACCTCGCCGACGTGGTGGACCTTGCGCTCGCCCGGGGGCGGCACCGAAGCCAGGCCGCTCGGCTTGTCCACGATGCACAGCTGCTCGTCGAGGTGCAGGATGCCGAGGCTGATCACCTGCTCGATCGGCGCCTCGCCGTGACGCGCCCGCACCCACGGGGTGCGCAGGCCCTGGCGCAGGTCGAGCTCGGCGGTGGCGCCGCCGGCCGGGACCACCGCTTTGGGATCTTCGCACAGCGTGCCACCCAGCTTCAGCAGCTTGGAGCGCATCGCCTTGCGCGCCTGGGCGCGCGACAGGCCAGTGATGGCACCGGCCAGGGCCTCGAACACGGGCTGGTCGGCGGTGGCCAGGCGTACCCGGTGGAGGCTGTAGAGGTCCTGCGTCATGGCGGGGGATGACAGCAGATAGGAGGAGGAATGGAAGGCGGGAATGGCAGACGAACCCTTGCAGTCCCGATGCGCATGCGCACAGAAGAGCATCCGAGGTGGCCATGCCGGCCTTACGCGGATCCACACCTGGAAGGCGACCACCTGATGCCCCCCGCCAACAGCGCCAAGACCTTCGTCATCGACACCAACGTGCTGCTGCACAACCCGGCCTCGCTGTTCGCCTTCGCCGACAACCACGTCGTCATACCCATGGTCGTGCTGGAGGAGCTCGACAAGTTCAAGACCGCCAGCAACGAGCTGGGCCAGAACTCGCGTGAGGTCGCGCGCGCCCTCGACCGCCTGCGCCACCAGGGCAGCCTGCGCTCGGGCGTGGTCACGCCCCAGGGCGGCACGATCCAGGTGCTGATGGACTACGCCGACGTGGACGGCATGGCGCCTGGGATCAACGACAACCGCATCCTCGGCTGCGCAGCGGCGCTGAAGAAGGCCGGGCACAATGTCTTCTTCATCTCCAAGGACATCAACGCGCGGGTCAAGGCCGATGCGCTGGACATCCCCAGCGAAGATTTCAAGGCGATGCGCGTCAACGTGGACGAGCTGTACACCGGCTATGTCACCGTCGAGGTCTCCGGCGACGAGGTCGATGACCTGGCGCACAAACCGCAGACCGATCCGGCGACCCTGGTCCCCAAAGAGGATCTGCCGCTGGTGTGGAACCAGTTCGTGGTGCTGCGCGACCGTACCGACAAGGATCACACCGCCCTGCTGCGCTTCGACGGCGCCTCCGGCATGTTGCGGCCGCTGGTCGAGGAACCGCCCGAGATCTACAGCGTCACGCCGCGCAGCCCCGAGCAGCGCATGGCCTTCGAGCTGCTGCTCGACGACCGGGTGAAGCTGGTCACCCTGGTCGGGCGCGCCGGCACCGGCAAGACCCTGCTCGCCCTGGCCTGCGGCCTGAACAAGGTGATCGACTCCGAACGCTACAAGAAGCTGCTGGTGTCGCGGCCGATCATGCCGTTGGGCGCCGACATCGGCTACCTGCCCGGGTCGAAGGACGACAAGCTGCAGCACTGGATGGGCCCGATCTTCGACAACCTGCACTTCCTGCTCGCCAGCGAGGAGCGCGACCCCGACGACGTGATCAAGCGGCTGATCGCCGAGGAGACGATCACGATGGAGGCGCTGACCTACATCCGCGGCCGTTCGATCGCGCGCCAGTTCGTGGTCGTGGACGAGGCGCAGAACCTGACCCCGCACGAGATCAAGACGATCATCTCGCGCGCCGGCGAGGACACCAAGGTGGTGCTGACCGGCGACCCGCACCAGATCGACAACCCCTACCTCGACTCGAACTCGAACGGCCTGACCCACGTGGTCGAGCGCCTGCGTGGCCAGGAGCTGGCCGGGCATGTGACCTTCACCAAGTCGGAGCGCTCGGTGCTGGCGGGAGTCGCTGCGGATATTCTATAGGCTTGGGGGCCTGCGGCCCCCAAGCCTAATGCCAGCAACCTCCGCCCGGCGGGACCATGGCGATCGTCGCTGACTCGAGATCCGGCGCATAGCGCACCAGGACGCCCTCATCGCTGTCCTCGCCAGAGAGGCCGATCAGCACCACACCGCTTAAGCCGGCGGTGGCTGCAGTCGGGACGGCCGTCGGATTACGGGTCGCCAGCCAGCTGACGGCGGCGGCGGGGCCGGCGGCGCGCAGCAGGACCTTGGCCGACAGCGCCTCGACCACCACGCCGGCGGCGCCGCGCAGGCGCAGGCGCTCCTGCAGGGCGGGCAGGGCAGGGTCGGCGGCGAGTTCTGGGCCGATCAGCAGCAGCGCGGTCACGGCAGGAAGCCGGGGATGCGCGCCAGATCGACCTCGTCGAGCTGTTCCTCGCGCAGGAAGCGCTTGGCGTAGTCGAGCCACACCCGTTCGCGGACGAAGACGTCGAACAGGTCGGGGTCGATGTGCCCGTCGAGCTTCATCCGTCCGAGGATCGCCAGGGCCTGGCTGAGGGCCATCGCCTTCTTGTACGGGCGGTCACCGGCGGTCAGTGCCTCGAAGATGTCGGCGATGCCCATGACCCGGGCCTGGACGCTCATCTGCGCGCGGTGCAGGCCCTTGGGGTAGCCCTTGCCGTCCATGCGCTCGTGGTGGCCGCCGGCGAATTCCGGCACCCGCTTGAGCTGGCGCGGGAAGGGCAGCGATTCCAGCATCTTGATCGTCGCCACGATGTGGTGGTTGATGATCTCGCGTTCGCGCGGCAGCAGCGTGCCCTTGGCGATGCACAGGTTGTCCACCTCGTCGGCGGTCAGCAGCGGCTGCATCGACCCGTCGAGGGCGGTCCAGCTGCGCGTGGCGATGGCGCGCACCCGCGCCTGGTCCTCGGGGCGCATGAACTCGCCGCCGGTGTTGGAGCGACGCAGGAAGGCGAGATCGTCGGCGAGTTGCGCCGCCTGCAGCGGATCCTGCGCTGCCGCCGCGGCGAAGCGGGTGGCGACCAGTTCGATGCGGTCGTGGATGGCGCTCAGCTTGGTCGCCTTGTCCATCACCCATTCCGGGGTGGTGATCTTGCCGCAGTCGTGCAGCCACGCGGCGATGCGCAATTCGTAGCGGTCGCGGTCGTCCATGGCGAAGCCGGCGATGCCGCCACGCGGATTGCGGGTTGCTGCCTCGGCCAGCATCATGGTCAGCTCGGGGACGCGCCGGCAGTGACCGCCGGTGTAGGGGCTCTTCTCGTCGATCGCCGTGGCGATGAGCTGGATGAAGGATTCGAAGAGCTGGCGCTGGTCCTCGATCAGCTGGTGCTTGGTGCGCGCGGTGGCGGCCTGCGAGGCGAGGCTTTCGACCAGATCCTGGTCGCCGTCGGAGAAGGGCACGCTGCCGCCGCCTGCATCACGTGCATTGATCAGCTGCAGGGCGCCGGTGATCACGCCCTCGTGGTCGCGCATCGGCACAACCAGCACCGAGGTGGTGCGGTAACCGTTGCGGGCATCGAAGGCGCGGGTGCCGGCGAAATCGAAACCGGGCGCGTCGTAGGCGTCGGGGATGTTGACCGTCGCTCCGGTCAGCACGCAGTGTGCGACCACGGAAGCGTGGTTCTCGGTCCCGTCGGAGAAGCGCAGCTGCACATCAGGCAGCGGGACCGGGCGTATTCCACTGACCCCCGAGTGGATGCCCATCGACTGGTTGTGGATGATCTCGAAGCGCAGGCGGTCGGCCCCGACCGCATAGACCGTTCCGCCGTCGGCCCGGGTCAACTCCATTGCCGCCTGCAAGATGCGCTCGACCAGGTCGCGCGGATTGGTCTCGCTGGACAGGGCCAGGCCGACCTCGGTCAACAGGGAGATACGGCGGCGGAGATCTTCGGCGCGGTCCACGCCGGCACCCTATGCGCCCCGGCCGGCCCCGCCACGGCCTTTGCCCCGGACCTGCGCCGGGATAGAGCCTGTCCATGCCCCCCGCCCTGCGCCTCGTCCCGCGCCAGACCCACCGCTGCCTGGGCGGCCACCCGTGGGTGTTCCGCTCCGAGCTTGAACCGGCCGCGTTGGCCGGTCTGGCCGACGGCGACGAGGTCGAGGTCGCCGACGGACGTGGCCGGACGGTCGGGCGCGGCTGGTACTCGGCCTCCAGCCAGATCGCGGTGCGCCTGTGCTCCCGCGCATCCGGCGCCCTCGACGAGGCCTTCCTGCGCCGCCGTCTGCAGGCCGCCCTGGCGCATCGCCAGGCGACCCTCCCCGACCGCCAGGCCCTGCGTCTGGTGTCCAGCGAGGGCGACCTGCTGCCCGGGCTGGTGGTCGAGCGTTACGCCGACCGCCTGGTGGTGCAGGCCCTGACCGGCGGCATCGAGCGGCGTCTCGACACTATCGTCGCCCTGCTGGGCGAGCTGTGCCATCCAGCACAGATCGTCGAGCGCAGCGATGGGCGGGGTCGCGAACTGGAGGGCCTCCCGACGCGCAGCCGGGTGCTGCACGGCCCACCCGGCACGCTCGTGCGGGTGCACCTGGGCGCGGTCGAACTCGATGTGGATCTGCTCGATCCGCACAAGACCGGCGCCTATCTCGACCAGGTGGAGGCGCATCGCGCCCTGGCCGCCTGGACGCCGCGCGGCGGACGGATCGCCGACGTCTTCGCGCATCGCGGCGGTTTCGCCCTGCACCTGCTGGCGGCCGGGGCGGGCAGCGCCGTCGCGGTGGACCAGTCGGCCGCCGGGCTGGCTGACGCTGCGGCGGCAGCGGCCCGCCAGGGGTACGCCCTGGAAACGGCCACCGCCGACGCTTTCGCCTGGCTGCGCGCCCAGGTCGCCGCGGGTGCGACCTACGACCTCATCGTGCTCGACCCGCCGGCCTTCGCGCGCACCCGTGCGGCGGTGCCGGGGGCGCTGCGCGGCTACCGCGACCTGCACCTGCAGGCCCTGCGCCTGCTGCGTCCGGGCGGACGTCTCGCCACGTGGTCGTGCTCGTCGCATGTCGGAAGCCAAGAATTCCTCGCCACCGCGAGCGACGCCGCCGCCGAACTACATCGCACCCTGCGCCATGACGCCGACTTCGGCCAGCCCGCCGACCATCCGTGGCTGCCCGCCGCGCCCGAGACGCGCTACCTCAAGGGCTTCCTGGTCAGTGTGATCGAATAGGGATTCAGACGCCCCGGGCAGGTCCGCTGGCGAGCGCCAGGCGGTCGCGGCGCAGCCCGGCGTACCACGGTGGCAGGCTGTCGCGGTGGATCAGTTCGCCGACCAGCAGGCCCGCGCCGCAGGTGCCGCCGCGCATCCCACGCGCATCCCACACGGCGCAATCCAGCCAACGGTCGGGCGCGGCGGTGTTGGCCAGGGCGAGGGGCGCGGCCCACTCGGCGGCGCGTGCGGCGTAGAGCGTCGGCACGACCTGCGCCTTTGTACCTGGGTCGGGGTCGGGACCGGCCATGTGCGCGATGGCGAGGAATCCGTCGGCGTCGGTCCACAGCTCGGGGAAGCGCACCTCGTAGCAGATCGACACGGCGAGGCGCCAGCCGTCGAGGTCGAGTGTGGTCGCACTGCTGCCGGCGGCGAAGTGCGCGCGATCCCCCGGCGTCAGGGCGCGTTTGCGGTGACGGCGTGGGGCGATGGCACCGCAGCACCAGGCGTCGTTCGACCAGCCGCCATCGGCGGTCGGGGAGGCGGTGCCGAGGACCAGCAGCAGGCCGAGGCGCTCGGCGCGCAGCGCGAGGCGATCTTCGATTTCGGCCAGCTGGCAGGTGTTGATGCTCTGCAGATCGTCTCGCACCGCGCCGGGATAGCCGGTCAGCATGCACTCCGGCGTCAGCAGCACGCGCGCCCCGGCCCGCGCCGCGTCGGCCAGGGCGGCCTCGACCAGCACGGCATTGGCCACCGGATCGGCGGTGGCGGCGGCGGCCAGGCAGGCGACGCGCAGGGGGGCGGGCATGGAGGAAGGGTAGATGACAAGGCGGAAGGAGGAAGGCGGAAGGCGGAAGAGTTGCTGCGCAAGCGTAGGCGACGGCCGTCTCCGCGAAGGCGCGCGAAGCGCGCGGCATTCCTTCCGCCTTCCGCCTTCCGCCTTCCGCCTTCCGCCTCCATCCTCCCCGGTTGCCCCCATGCCAAAACCCCCACGCTGCCGCCCATCATGGCTACCGACCACACCCGCTACGACTCGCCCCTCTGCTCGCGCTATGCCTCGAAGACCATGCAGGCCTTGTGGGGCGACCAGCGCAAGTTCTCGACCTGGCGCAAGCTGTGGGTCGAGCTGGCGCGCGCCGAGATGCACCTCGGCCTGCCGATCAGCGAACTGCAGGTCGCCGAACTGGCCGCGCACACCGACGACATCGACTGGGAGATGGCGGCGCGCGAGGAGAAGAAGCGGCGTCATGACGTGATGGCCCACGTCCACACCTACGGCGCCGCCTGCCCGATCGCCGCCCCGATCATCCACCTCGGCGCGACCAGCTGCTACGTCACCGACAATACCGACCTGATCCTGATGCGCGAAGGGCTGGAACTGCTCGCCCGCGCCCTGGCGCGCGTGATCGAGCGCCTCGCCGCCTTCGCCCACCTGCAGCGCTCGGTCCCCACCCTCGGCTACACCCACTTCCAGGCCGCCCAGCTGACCACGGTGGGCAAGCGCGCCTGCCTGTGGATCCAGGATCTGCTGATCGACCTGAAGAACATCGAGCGCGCGCGTGACGACCTGCGCTTCCGCGGGGTCAAGGGCACCACCGGCACGCAGGCTAGCTTCCTCACCCTGTTCCACGGCGACCACGCCAAGGTCGAGGAGTTGGACCGCAAGGTGACGGCCGCCTTCCATTTTCCCTCCGCCTTCCTGGTCACCGGCCAGACCTACACCCGCAAGGTCGATTCGCAGGTCGTGCTGGCGCTGTCCAACCTTGGCGCCACTGCGCACCGCATCGGCACCGACCTGCGCCTGCTCGCCCACCTCAAGGAAGTCGAAGAACCCTTCGAGGCCGACCAGATCGGTTCGTCGGCGATGGCTTACAAGCGCAACCCGATGCGTGCCGAACGCGCGTGTTCGCTCGGACGGCACCTGATGGGCCTGGCCGCCGACGCGATGAACACGCACGCGGTGCAGTGGATGGAGCGCACCTTGGACGACAGCGCGGTGCGCCGCATCGCCATCCCCGAGGCCTTCCTCGCCAGTGACGCAGTGCTTGGCATCCTGCAGAACGTATGCGAGGGCCTGGTCGTCCATCCCGGCATGATCCGCCGCCACATCGACGCCGAGCTGCCCTTCATGGCGACCGAGAACATCATCATGGCGATGGTCGAGGCGGGCGGCAATCGGCAGGAGGTGCACGAGAAGATCCGCGTCCTGTCGCACCAGGCGGCGGCGGTGGTCAAGGGCGAGGGCAAGGACAACGACCTGATCCCGCGTATCCGCCACGACGCCTTCTTCGCGCCGATCCACGCCGACCTCGACGAACTGCTCGACCCCGCGACCTTCATCGGCCGCGCCCCCGAGCAGGTCGACCGCTTCCTCGCCGAGGAGGTCAAGCCGGCGATCGCGCGCTACACCGAGCACCTGGGCGGCACCTCGCAGCTGCATGTGTGAACTGGGACGATGTGTTCACACAGAGCACCAGAGCCACCAGAGTTACGAACAGAAATTATGCCGCATAGCACTCTGGTCCTCTGTGTGTACATGATCTTTACATGCGGCTGCGCCCCGCGCCTCGCGGTCACCGATGCGGTCAGTGGCGCGCCGCTAGCGGCCGAGGTGCGCGAACTGCCCGACGGCCGGCTGCTGGTCAGTGCCAACGGTTACGAAACGTGGAGTGGTGCGCGCCAGGAGCGTGTCGCATTGCTGCCGTTGTGGCAGGCGCGCTTCGTCGGCGAGACGGTGCGGCCGGTGCGGCCGCCGCGTCCGCCGTGTCCCGGCTGCCCCTCCACGCGCGCCCGCTGACGGGGTTGCCGCTGCTGGCGGGTTTGTGATGCTGCGCTGTCCATGGCTCCGTGGCTGCCCTTCCTCGCCCTTGGCCTGGTCCTCGGCTGCTGTGCGCCGCAGGCTCTTGCCGGCTGGTGGGCGTGGGCGCTAGGCACCGGGATCGTCGCGTTGGCGATGGCGCTGCGCTGGCCGTGGGCGGCGCGCTGGGCCGGCTTCGCCGCTGCCGCGGCGATCGGTACGGCCCTCGCCGCGCCCGCTCCCGAGCCGCCTGCCGGCACGACCCGGCTGCTGGAGGTGCGCGGCACGGTCTCCAGCGTGGTGTGGCAGGGCTGGAACCAGGGCTTCCGTCTGGTCGATGCCGAGGTGCTGCAGCCCGCGGGTTGGACGCCACCCGCGCGCCTGTTCGTGCGCGCGCCGGCGCTGCCCGAGGTGCGCCCCGGCGACCAGGCGACGGTGCGCGGGGTGTGGGAGCGCGAGGAGCGCGGCGAGTCCGTGCGCGCCGTCGAACTGGAGGTGGTCGCGCGCGAGGAGGGCCGCCGCGGCTTCGCCTGGCGCGCGCTCGAACGCGTCGGTCCGCATCGCGAACTGGCCGGGTCGCTGCTGCTTGGGCGCGGCGACGCGCCGGAGAAGACGGTCTTCCGCAGCGCCGGGCTGGCGCATGTCCTGGCGGTCAGTGGCATGCATCTCGCCATCGCCGCCGGTCTGGCGTGGTGGCTGCTGCGCAGTGTCGGGGTGGGCTGGACGGCCCGTCTGGTCTGCCTCGGCGTCCTGGTGGTCGGCTACACCTGGCTGACCTACGGCAGCCCGGCGACAGTGCGCGCCTGCGCCATGGCGTTGGCGGTGCTGGCCTACAGCGTGCTGGCGCGCGAGCCGCACCGTCTTGGGCCGGTCGCCCTTGCGGCTCTCGCCCTGGTGGCGTGGGATCCCGGCCTGGCGCGCGACATCGGCTTCCAGCTCTCGCTCGCCGCGGTGCTCGGCATCGTCACCCTTGGTCTCGATCTGATCCAGGTGCGCAACCGTGCGCTGCCGCTCAAGCCGTGGCCGCTCGACCGGCCGGTGTGGCGCCTGGGGTTGTGGTCGGCGCGCAGCGCGCTCGACAGCTTGGCAATCGGGCTGGCGGCGACCCTGGCTACCGCGCCGCTCATCGCCTGGCATTTCGGCCAGGTCGCGCCGTGGTCGTGGCTCACCTCGCTGGTCGCCGGCATCCCCGCCACGCTCGCGCTGTGGGCCGGCCTGCCGCTGCTGCTCGGCGCCGGGCTGTGGGAATCCGGACCGTGGGAAGGGCTCTACCGCCTGGTCGAGTGGAGCCTGCAGGTGCTGGTCGCGTGTGCCGACTGGGGCGCCGTGCATCTCCCACAGGAACCGGTCGCCGCGCCCTCGCCGTGGCTGCTGTGCGCCTGGCCGCTGCTGTTCCTGCGCCTGCGCGATGGCTGGGATGTGCTGCTGCGCGGAGCGGCGGTGGCGACTCTCCTGCTCGCCTGGGGTTGAGATCCTATCCGTCTGGTTTTGCTGACGGAAGCCTCGCCGTCGAGCTTCTGGAGAGCGCATATGGGGCGGACAACCCAGGGTCCACACCAGGCAAGAGTGGCGGTTGTCAATTGAATAATCGAAATACCACGCCGACCCCGCGTTGTGCCGCCGCCGAGGAGCAGCCGCGTGAGCAACCCGCCGCCAGCCACCCCCACTGAAAGTCCGGCCGGCTCCCCCCAGGATCCGCGCGAGCAGGACGCCTCGTTCAAGGAGATCCTGCTCTACGCTTTCGGCAATATCGAGGGCGCGATCGCCAATCAGTTCTTCCATGTGCTGCAGAGCATCATGGTCGTGGCGATGCTGGTGAACCCGCTGCTGATCGGTGCGGTGCTGGCGATCAAGACGCTGTGGGACAGCGTCACCGATCCGGTCATGGCCTACATCACCGACAACACCCGCAGCCGGTGGGGTCGGCGCCGGCCCTACATCCTGGTCGGCGGCTGCCTGCGCATCGCCATGCTGGTCGGCGTCGTCGCCTTCTTCCCGTGGAGCGAGAAGACGCTCAGCAACGAGCAGCTCGAGGCCAACAAGCAGGCCAGCGAGTCGCTCAAGGCGGCAGCCGAGGCCGAGAAGGCGGCGGTGGCGCTGTATCAGGATGCCACGGATGGTTCAGTGCCGGCCGATGCCGTCGAGCGGGCGCAGCGACTGGTCGCCGAGGCCGACAGCGCGCTGGCCAAGACCGACACCGTGCTGGGGCTGATGCAACGCACCTGGCAGCAGCGCCAGGAGTGGCTCGACCAGGGGGTCGCCAACCGGGCCGCCAGCGGCTTCAATCCCGAGGCGGCGGAGGAGATCCGCAAGGTCGATGCCGACCGCGCCAAGCGCGCCAAGGACGAGGTGGCGAAGGCGGAGAACGCGGTCTCGACGGCACGTCGCGCCAGACTGCTCGCAACCGCTGTCGCCCAGCCCGAGGCGGCCCCCGCCGCCAGCGCGACGGTGCTGGCGGTCCAGCAGGTGCTGACCCGCAGCGATGCGGCCAAGGGACTGCTGGCCGAGGCGGTGGCGATCCACGCCGCCACCGAGACGGGGCGTACGCGCGAGGCCGCCACCATGCAGTCGCTGGCCGACCGGCACGGCGAACTCGCTGGGGTGCTTGGCGCGGCCCAGGCTACGCTCGCGGCGGCCACCGCTGACGCCGATGCCGGGGTTCCCGAGGAGGTGCTGGCCGCGACCCGCGGCAAGCTCGAACGGGCGAGCACTCAGCTCGAGCAGGCGGAGACCATCATCGTGGCGGCGCAGGCGGTGGCGTCCGGCACCGTCCATGACCAGGCGCGAGCCCGCGCGATCATCGCCGACCTGGCTGCTGCGGCGGAGAAGGCGGCGGCAGCCAAGCAGAAGAAGGGGACCTTCGAATCGATCACCGCCGGTTTCGAGGCCTTCTTCAATCCCGGCTACGCCGACCAGCAGCGCATCATCATCTATGTCCTGATCGTCATGCTGCTGTTCACCACCCTCACCACCGTGCAGTCGGTGCCCTACTACGCCCTGGGCATCGAGATGTGCCCCTCCTACCACGGCCGTACGCGCGTCGTCGCCTGGCGCTCGGCGGTGGACAAGCTCGGTGGCCTGGTCGCTCCGGCGGTGCCGTGGTTCTGCTTCCTGCCGCTGTTCGCGTATGCTGTCGATGGGTTGCTGTGGGTGGCGATCCTCGCCTGCGCCATCGGCATCCCCAGCACGGTGATCATGTGCATCTGGGTCAAGGAGCGCACCCAGGTCCAGTCGCGCAAGGGCGGCGGCAACCGCATCGGCTTCGTCAAGTCGATGTGGATCACGGTCAAGAATAGGCACTTCCTGCGTATCTTCGCGCTCTACACCTTCATCGGCTTCACCAACGGGCTGTTCGCCCAGATCGGCTTCTACCTCAATGTGTACTGGGTGATGGGCAGCGCCCTCGCCGGCGCGCAGATGGGCTTCTATATCGGCATGATCGCCTGGGGCCTCGGCTTCCTCACCCTGCCGATCATCACCTGGGCGTGCAAACGCTTCGGCAAGCACCGGACGCTGCGCTACGCCCTGGTGCTGATGTCCTTCGGCACCGCGCTCAAGTGGTGGGCGATGGATCCCGAGCACCCCTACTACCAGCTCATCCTGCCCTTCTTCTTCTCGGTCGGCATCTCCAGCGTCTATACCGTGCTGCCGACGATGATGGCCGATGTCACCGATGTCGATGAGCTGAACACCGGCTCGCGGCGCGAGGGCATGTTCGGCGCGATGATGGCCTTCCTGATGAAGATGATCGGTACCTTCATCCCGCTGCTCGCCGGTGCGGTGCTGGTCGCCTCCGGCTTCGATCCCGTCCTCGAGCACGCCCAGGATCCGCAGACCATCCTCAACATGCGCATCCTCTACAGCCTGGTTCCCGCCTGCCTGCTGCTCTTAGCTCTGTTCCTGCTGTGGCGCTATCCGCTGACCGAGGCCAAGATGGTGGAGATCAAGGAGGAGCTGGGCCGGAGGCGGGCAGCGGCTGCAGAGTAGCCTCATCCTCTGTACCGGCGGGTCCCGTCCGCATCATCCGAACATGACCAAGGATGACGGCGCTGCGGGAACGACCGGCAGCGAGCCCACGCTCAGGCAGCTTCTCGAACCGCTGCGCGAGCCGTTCCTGCGCGTCCGCGGCCGGCTCGTCCTGACCGTCCTCTTCGGCTGGGCGAAGTTCTTCATTCCGCTGGCGATCCCCTGGGTGATCGGCCATGTCATCGATGATGTGCTGAAGCCGGGGTTGGGCGCCGAGCAGGCGTGGCCGCTGCTGCTGCATTACGGCCTGATCGCCCTGGTCGCGGTCGTCCTCGCCGGCATCGCCACCTACTGGCGGCATGTCCTGGGCGTGCAGCTGCAATCCGAGGTGCAGCACCGCCTGCGCCAGCGCCTCTTCCACCACCTGCAGCGGTTGAGCATGGCGTTCTTCCAGCGCCACCATGCCGGCGCCCTCGGAGCGCGCGTCAGCAGCGACATCGCCGCGGCTGGCGCGCTGTTCGACAAGGGCATCGTCCACTACGCGATGGACATCGCCCTGTTCCTTGGCGTCGCGGTGTGGCTGTCCCTGGTATCGTGGCAGCTCACCTTGCTTGCCTGCCTGCCGCTGGCGATCACCGGATTCATCATGTGGCGGGTCACGCCGGCACTGCGTCGCCAGCAGAAGGCGGTGCAGGATGGGCAGAGCCGCATCACCGGCATCGCCGCCGAGATGTTCGCCGGCATCACCCTGGTGAAGGCGAGCGCTGGCGAGCATGAAGCGATCGAGCAGTTCACCGAACGCTCGTCGCTGGTGCGCAGCCTGCAGCTCCAGACCGCGCGCATGCAGGGGCGCTTCACCAGCGTCACCCACGCCATGGTCGTGGTCAACGCCGCCCTGGTCGCGATCGCCGGGGCCTGGCTCATCACCCATGGCTACACCGCCCTGAGCATCGGCGCGCTGGTCGCGTTCATCATGTATCTTGGCAGCCTCAACAACGCGATGCAGCGCATGATCGACAACCTGATCCAGCTTCAGGAGAGCCTGGCCGCCCTCGAGCGGATCAACGACTACCTGCATGTGCTGCCGTCGCCTGCCGACAAGCCCGGGGCCGGCGAGCCGCCGATCGCCGGCGAACTCGCCTTCCGCGAGGTCCGCTTCGCCTATGCAGGCAAGCCTCATGTCCTCGACGGCTTCTCGTTCACCTTCCGCCGTGGCCGTAGCTATGCCCTGGTCGGCCCCTCGGGCAGCGGCAAGAGCACGCTCGCGCAGCTCATGCTGCGCTTCTACGATCCCGAGTCCGGTATGGTGGCGGTGGACGGCCACGATCTGCGTGACATCCGCCAGCAGTGGTGGCGGCATCACGTCGCGGTGGTGCTGCAGGATCCGATCCTGTTCTCGGCCTCGATCGCCGACAACATCGACTTCGCGCGCGATGGCGCCGGCCAGCCGGCGATCGAAGCGGCGGCGCAGGCGGCCCAGGCGCACGAGTTCATCATCGCCCTGCCCGACGGCTACGAGACCCAGGTCGGCGAGCGCGGGGTGTCGCTGTCTGGCGGCCAGCGCCAGCGCATCGCCATCGCCCGCGCCCTGCTGCGCGAACCGCGCCTGCTCATCCTCGACGAGGCGACCAGCGCCCTCGATGCGGTCACCGAGCGCGCGATCAAGCAGGTCGTCGACGCCCTGCGCGGCACCCGCACCGTGGTGGTCATCGCCCACCGCCTGTCGACAATCAGGGATGTGGACGAGATCCTGGTCCTCGACCACGGCCGCATCGCCGAGCATGGCGGTTATGCCGAGCTGCTGGCACGCGGCGGCCTGTTCAGCCGCCTGGTCGCCGAGCAGACGCGCGGCGAGGGCTGAAGGTCGGCTGAGCGCGCAGTTGCAGCCCGGCCGCGCCTGCGGATTATCACTGGCGGAATGCCGTCAGACCGCCCCCTCGATGTCACCCGACCTGATGCCGAACTCGCGGCCGAGGCGGCGCGCCTCGCCGAGCGTTTCCACGGCCGGGGGGCTGGCGATCCGCTGGACAGCACCACGCCGCGCACCCAGGGCACGACTCCGCCCGATCCTGGCGACCGGGTGCCGCCGGAACTGCCGGACAATGCGCTGGCCGAGGGCGGACGCTGGTCGTTCCAACGCCTGCTCGGTGGAGGCGGGGGGGGCGAGGTCTTCGCCTTCGAGGACGGCCTGCTCGGCCGTCCGGTCGCGGTCAAGGTGCTGCCAGCCGCGGTCTCGGCCCAGCCCGAGCGCGCCCGCCACTTCATCGACGAGGCGCGTACCGCCGCCGCCCTCGAGCATCCCAGCGTGCTGCCGGTACACGATCTCGGGCGGGCCGCCGATGGCCGGCTGTGGTTTGCTATGCGGCAGGCGAGCGGCCGCTCCCTGGCCGCGATCATCAGCGATCTCGCCGCCGGCCACAGCGCCGAGCGTCTGGAGCCGCTCAACGAGCGGGTCGGTCTGATCGTCCGGGTTTGCGACGCGATCGCCTTCGCGCATGCGCGCGGCTATCTGCACTGCGATATCAAGCCGGGCAACATCATGGTCGGCGATTACGGCGAGGTCCTGGTCGTCGACTGGGGCTCGGCCGTGCGCCTTGGCGGCGGTGGCATCGGCGGTGGCGGTGGCACCCCGCTGTATATGGCGCCCGAGCAGGCCCGACACGGGTCGGCTGTCGCTTCATGGGACATCTACGGCCTTGGGGCGACCCTGTGGCATCTCGTGTTGCTGCGCCCGCCGCTCCACGACGTCGCTCCGGAGCGCTTCTGGGAGCGCAAACGCCAGGGCGAGTTCGATCCGCCCACCGAGGTCGAGCGTGCCGCCGTGCCGGCGAGCCTGTTGGCGGTGATGGAGCGGGCGGTGCACGCCGATCCGGCTGCACGCCAGGCCAGCATCGAGGCGCTGCGCGACGAACTGCGTGCGTGGCTTCGGCATCGTGATGCCGAAGCGGTGGTCGCCACCGCCGAACGCCACCTCGACGAACTCAAGCGGCATGGCGACTACGAGGCCTTCCAGCGGATCGAGAACGACCTGCAGCGGGTCCTCGCGGAATCGCCGGCCCTGGTCGCGGCGCGCCAGGCCCTCGCCCGGGTGCGCGGCAGCAAGGCGCGTCTCGCCATCAGGCGCGGCGACCTGGCGCTGGCCGAGGGTCTGCTCGATGCGGCCGAGCCGCAGCATCGTTCGGTGTTGCGGGATCTGCTGGCGGCGCGGCGGACGCAGCGGGTGCAGCGCCGCCTCGGGTGGACCGCCAGCGTGCTGGCCATGCTGGCGTTCGTTGTGCTCGCGGCCTGGATCTGGCGCGAGCACCGCGCCAGCTTCGGTCTATGGCAGACGGTCTGGCAGCATGATTTCACGACCACCGAGGCAGCTCAGGGCCTCACCACCGGATCGTGGGACGCCGACCTCAACCTGTCGGCGCGGCAGCGTCTTCCGGTCGCCGCCCAGGCGGGCGGACTGATCCTCGGGGCGCAGCAACTGCTCCACCTGCCGGTCGAGGTGCCGGGCAGCGTACGCGTCACCGTCGATGCGACCTGGACCGCCGGGCTCGATGCCTGCGAAATCATCGTCAACGCCTCGCCCGAGCATCCTGATCGTTCGTTCCTGTATCCGCCGGGAATCGTCGCCCAGTTCGCCGGCTACCGCGGCCACCGCACGCTGATCGCCGTCCAGCGCCAACCCGGCATGCTGCAGTCGTCCGAGGAGACCCATGTCCCATTCGAACGCGGCCGCCGCTACCGTCTGGAGTTGGCCGTCGAGGACGGCCGCTGCATCCTGGCGGTGGATGGCCGTCAGGTGCTGGCCTACCAGGATGCCCGACGACTGGGCGACGATGCCTATCGCCATATCCATTTGCGTGCCTGGCAGCCGGGCCTGCGCCTGGAGAATCTGCGGGTCGAACGGCTGGGCGATCCGCGACGGGCGAGCCCGCTGCGCTATGCCGACGGCCTGCTCGACGCCGGTCGCAGCGAGCAGGCGGCGACCGCCTACCTGCAATTGGCAGACGACCATCCCGGCACGGCGTTGGAAGCTGATGCGCTGCTGGGGGCCTGCGTTGCGCTGCAAGGCAGCGTGCGGTTGCCGGACCTGCTGCAACGGCTCGAGCGCGGACATCCCGGCAATCCGCGGTTGGCGGCGATGTGGGAACTGGACGCCATCGCCGCCATCGACGGCGATGATCTGCCGCGCGCGTTGCAGCGTCTGACCCAGATCCACAGCTCGGATCCGGCCAGCCGCGCGCCACTGCGCCTGCTTGGCCATGCCGCCTACCGTACAGAGCCGGAGGCCACGCGTGCCATGGTGCAGGCGGCGACGCGGATCGAGGGCCGCTTCGTCCTCGATCTGCGTGGCCACCGGCTTGGCAGCCTCGAGCCGCTGCGTGGTGCGCCACTCATCGAACTGCACGCCGAAGGCTGTGGCAGTGGCGATCTGTTGCCACTGTCCGGCATGCCGCTGCGTGAACTGTCGGTGGCCGCAACGGTGGTCCGCGATCTGTCTCCGCTGTCCGGCATGCCGCTGGAGCGGTTGCAGCTAACGGAGACTGAGGTCGCCGACCTGCGTTCCTTGGCGGGCATGACATCGTTGAGCGATCTGTCGCTCGCCCAGACCCGTGTCAGCAGCCTGTCGCCGTTGACCGGCCTGTCCTTGCAAACCATCGACATCAGCCGCACTGCCGTCGGTGATCTGCGGCCCCTCGCGGGGATGCCATTGTGGCGTCTCCAGGCCGACAACACCCCGGTTGCCGATCTCACCCCACTAGGCACCACACACCTGCACACGCTCGAACTGGACGGCAGCGCCGTGGCCACGCTGGCCCCGCTCGCGGGCGGCAAGCTCCGCCGCCTGGTCATCAACCGCACGCGGATCAGCGACCTCACGCCGCTTCGCGGTCATCCGCTGGAAGAGCTGGATGCCACCGACACCCCGATCGCCGACTTGTCGCCGCTGGCTGCGAGCGTCCTGCGCGAGGTGCGCCTGGATCGCAGCCAAGTCCGCGACCTCTCGGCCCTGGCATCGGGCAGGCTCCGTAAACTGGGCATCGCCGGCACTCCGGTGACCGATCTGGCGGCGCTCGCCGGCCAACCGCTATTCGACCTCGACATCTCGGACACCGCAGGCCTGGACCTGCGGCCAGTCGTCACCAGCCTAGTGCAGTTGAGGGCCCAGGACGCGCGGCTGGATCTCGAACCGCTGCGCGGTTCGAGGATCGTCAGGCTCGACCTGCGCGGAGCGCGCGTCTCGTCGTTTGCTCCGCTGCTGGGCATGCCGCAGCTACGGCAGGTGTTCCTCCATGGCGCGGTTGCTGTCGATGGAGGTACGCTCGAGGAACTGGCCGACGGCCTGCGGCGGCGGGGGGCGGAAGGGCCAGCCGAGGCGGCGCTAATCGCAGCGTTGGTCGGCCGCGGCGACTGGACCGGCCTGCGACGCCTTGCCACCTACGCGGATGGTCGGCTGATCCTCGACCTCCGCCATCGCATGACCTGGGATTCCGCCCGCGCCCTGGCGGCGCGGGCCGGCGGCCATCTCCCCCATGCGTCGGCCGCGTTGCGTCTGCTGATCGATCGGCCCGACAGCGACACCTTCTGGTTGGGGGCAGCCCACGACGCAGAGGTCGGCTGGCGCTGGGATGATGGCACGTCGCCGTCGAAAGCCGATGCCCGGGCCTTCGCCCTGGTCAGTCGGCGGGCGGATCGCCTGCTCGCCAATCGGGGCTTGCTTGCGGGCTTCTATGCGGGCTTTTCGTCCGCTGAACCGTACGGCGACGGCGAGTCCGGCGTCATCCTCACTTGGGCCGCGGACGGGAACCGCGAGCGTCCGTAGCGTCTGCGGCTCTCAGGTGATCTGCATGCAGGAGGCCGGTTCACCCGCGCAATGCCGGCTCCAGGCGCTCGGCGATGATCGCAGAACCGTGCGCGACCGGGTGCAGGCCGTCGGGCAGCAGGCGGACGTCCTCTGGCACATGGCCTTCGGCCAGGACCAGGCGCGGGGCGAATGGTGTAAGCGCCGTGCGCAGGCTCTCGCGTACCTGACGCACGCGCTCGCCGGTGTCGGGGCCGAGCGGCACGCCCTGGAAGTCACTCGGCCCCTTGCCCGCTTCGCACGGCTTCCACGGCGGCAGGATCCATACCACGCGGCGGTGTGGGCCGGCCAGCACGAGTCGCGCGAGATGCGCGGCGCGCTCGGCCGCGGTGTCGGCATCCGATTGGCGCCAGGCGTGGTTGCTGCCCAGACCGATGGTGACCACATCCCAGACCCGCGCTTCCAGCGCCCAGCGGAAGGCCTCGGGTTCGATCTTCAGCCCGCCGACGCCGAGATTCCAGCCCGGCAGGGCGAGGCGGCGCGACAGGCGATGCACCCAGCAGTCGGTCGGGCTTTGCACGCTGAATCCCTGGGTCAGCGAGTCGCCGATCGCCAGCCAGCGTGGGACCGGGGCAGGTGTGGCTGCGAGCTGGGCGCCGTCCGCGACCGCCACGCCGGCCACGACGCAGGTCGAGATCAGCGGCAGCCACAGTGCGCATGGCGTCAGCGGCCCGCCGCGTTCCAGGCCGGTGGGCAGGCGCACGCGCACCTCGCCCTGCTGTTCGCGTAGATCGGCGCCCGGCACGATGGCCACGCCATCAGCGTGTTCGACCTCCAGGGCGCAGGCGGCGGGGAAAGGCTGGTGATGGCGCAGCCGGGCGAGCTGCAGTTCGATCCACGGGCTGTCGGTCGCCAGGCGCAGGCCGCAGCCGCTGGACGAGCGCACATTGGCGAGCGGCCCGATCTGGCCGGCGAGCAGAGCCGCCGTCGCGGCGGGGAAGCGGGCCAGGCGCAGGCCATCCGCCTCGCGCATCGGCGCCTGCGGCGCCACCCAGGTCAGACGCGGATCATCGACCGTCAGTTGCAACCGCAGCCGCCCGAACCGCAGCCGCCGCCCTTGGCTTCGGCGTGCTCGTGGCCGTGCTCATGGTCGTGGCCTTCGTGCGAGCCGCAGGCACCGCTGCCGCACGAGCCTTCTCCGCAGGAACCGGAACCGCAGCCGCCGCTACCGCAGCAGCCACCGCCGCCGGACAGTTCCTCTTCGGTCGCTTCGCGCACCGCCAGCACTTCGCAGGCGACGCGCAGGGTCTTGCCGGCCAGGGGGTGGTTGCCGTTCGCCACCACCTCGTCGCCGTTGATCGCGGTGACGGTGAAGGCGACGACCTTGGCCGCGTCGGCCGGGTGCGGGCCGCGGAAGCGCATGCCGGGCTTCAGCACCTCGCGCGCGTTCTCGGGGAAGTCGCTGAACGGCACGCGCAGCTCCAGGGCCGGGTCGTGCTCGCCGAAGGCTTCGGCGGGAGTCAGGGTCAGATCGACCCGCTCGCCCTCATTGTGGCCGGCGAGCTTGGTTTCCAGGCCGGGCAGGATCTGGCCGCGGCCGCAGATGAACTCGGTCACCTGGCCGTCGGCATCGCTGTCCGGGGCGACGTCGCTGTCAAGGGCGACGGCATAGCGGAGGGTCACGTGGGCGTCGGCGGTGATCTGCATGGCGGGGGATTATGGGCCTGGTACCCCGCTGGGAAGCGGTCGCTGACGCTGCAGTCTTGTGCTGTTCACAGGGAGGAACGGAGTGAACAGAGTTCGCACAAGGAGTAGACAAAGACCACCTCGCCTCCGTTCCCTCCGTTCCTCCCTGTGAATCCAAGAAGGCGATCAGGGCGTTAGCGTTTGTTTCCACTATGCAGCCCGCATTCCTTGTGCCCCGGATCCTCCCACCACCAGCGGCCTTCGCGCTCGTGCTGGTTGGGCAGGGTCGGGCGGGTGCAGGGTTCACAGCCGATTGAGATGAAGCCGCGCTCGTGCAGTTCGTTGAACGGCAGGTCGAGGGCGCGGATCACCGTCCACACCTGATCCGAGGACTGCTCGGCCAGCGGGTTGAACTTCATCAGTTCGCCGCCGCCCAGGCCACGGAAGGCGGGGTCGGTCTGCACCAGCGGCAGGGCGGTGCGCGTCGCGCCCTGGTCCTTGCGCTGGCCGGTGATCCAGGCCTTGAGCGTTCCGAGATGGCGGCGCAGCGGCGCGACCTTGCGGATGTCGCAGCACTCCTGGTGGCCGTCGGTGCGGAACGAGAACAGGCCCTTGGCCTTGACCAGCGCCTCGACCGCGGCGGCCTCGGGGAACAGCACCTCGATGCGCAGGCCGTAGTGGCGTTCGACACGGTCGAGATAGCGGTAGGTCTCGGCGTGCAGCCGGCCGGTGTCGAGGGTGAAAACGCTGAAGGGCAGGCCGCTCTGTTTGGCGTATTCGAGGACGACGACGTCCTCGGCGCCGCTGAAGGCGATGGCGCAGTCGGCGCCAAAGGTCTTCAGGGCGTGGGCGACGAGATCGGCGGGGTCGGTGAGGTGCATGATCATTGCCACTAGGGGTTAGGCCGGTCCATTGCCCCTAGGGGTTAGGCCGATCCATTGCCCCTAGGGGTTAGGGGTTAGGGGTTAGGCTGCGGACTAAACCCTGTGGCAATGGCGGTGCAATGTCCCTAACCCCTAACCCCTGTGGCAATGGGAATTGGGGCAATGGCTAAATGAGATTGCGTCCGTCCGGCCCCGCCACCGCTTCGACCTTGGCCCGCAACATGCGCAGGGCGTGGAACATGCGGCTGCGCAGGGTGCCCAGGCTGACCCCGCCGAGGATCTCGCTGGCGGCCTCGTAGGTCATGTCCTGGTACACCACCAGTTCGATGATCTCGCGGTAGATCTGCGGCAGTTCGCCGACCGCGCGCGCCATCACCTCGGCCGCCTCGCGGCGCTGCAGGCGCTCGCCGATCTCGCTGGCGTTGCGGTCGGGCAGGACCGGGGCGCCGGGCGTATCCTCGTCGGCATCGGCGAAGGACACCTGGGGGCGGCGGTTGCGCGACTGCAGCCAGTCGAGCGCGGTGTTGCGCGCCACGGTGTAGAACCAGGTCGAGAAACGGCGCGTCGGGTCGTAGCGGTCGGCGCGCTGGAACACCTTGACGAACACGTCCTGGCCGATGCACGCGGCCTGGTCGTAGTCGCGCACGATCTGGTAGAGATAGGCGAGGATCGGCCGGCGGTAGCGCTCGTAGAGCAGGCCGAACGCTTCCAGGTCGCCGTCGCGGCAGCGCTCGGCCAGGCGTTCGTCGCTGTCCTCACCGGGCTTGGCGAGCATTCAGGCCAGCGTCGCGTCGATCAGCAGGGTGTCGCCGGGGCGCACCGGCTCGCGGAAGGCGATGCGGCGCAGACTGGCGATGCGTGGCACGCCGCCGTCATCGGCCAGGACCAGCTCGCGCACCTCGGCGACCTCGCTGCCGTCGGGTCGTTTCACGCTGCCCGAGGCGGTGCACGACTTCACCCCGAGCCGGCTGGCCGCGACCCACGCCGCATCGGCGACCGAGGCGAGCTGGGTGACGCCCATCATCAGCGGGGCGCCGGGGAAGTGGCCGGCAACGAAGGGGTGGTCGTGCGGGTAGGTGTACGCGCAGACGATCTTCTTCGTCGACGCGTCCCACGAGACCACGCCATCGACGAAGCGGATCGGGCGCTCCTTCCAGCCGAAGTCGCTGATCGGCTCGCTGGCGGGCAGCGGCAGCGGCTTGGGCGGACGGCCGGAGACCTCGGCCAGGGTCGAGACGCCGCTCATCACCTCGGCCTCCAGCACCTTCTCGCCGTCAATCTCGGCCCAGGTGCCGAACACGGTGAAGGGGGCGCGGTCGCGGGTGATCTCGGCGTGGCCGACCAGCTTGCCGGCGAAGGGCACCTGGCGGTTGAACACCACGCGCGAGATCGAGCTGAACACGGCGACGTTGCCAGCCGGCGCCAGGCGCGGGGTGAGCAGCGGGATGCCGGTCAGGGCGAGGAACTCGAAGACGAAGGGCTCGTACCAGCAGGCGCGGCCCTGCGCGTCGCGCCGGCCCATCACCAGGCGGCCGCGCGCATCGCCGGGCAGGACGGTGGCGGTCGAGCGGGCGACCTTGCCGCAGTCGTGCACTTCGACCAGATCGGGCAGCATGTTGCAGCCGCGATGCGGGAGGTGCGATTCGAGGGCCTTGGGGTCCAGTTGGAGGGGCATCCGCGCAACGGTCAGGCGTGGAGGGCGAAGCGCAAGACGCAGGTCAGCCCCGCGCGATGGCCCTGGCCAGGGCGCGCGGATACAATTCGCGCTCAGCGGCCTGCACCCGTGCCGCCAGGGTGTCAGGGGTGTCGCCGTCCTCGACCCGCACCGCCAACTGGTCGATGATCGGGCCGGTGTCGTAGCCGCCGCGCACCACATGGACGGTGCAGCCGCTGACCCTGCACCCGTGCGCCAGCACCGCCTCGTGGACATGGTGCCCGTACATGCCCTTGCCGCCGAAGGCGGGCAGCAGGCTGGGGTGGACGTTGATGGTCCGCCCGGCGAACTCGCCGGGTGGATCCCAGAAGCGCATCCAGCCGCACATCGCCACCCACTGCGCGCCATGCGCACGCAGCGCCTCGGACGGATCCTTGGCCACGACGCACGGGTGGCCGAGCCTTTTCGCGCGCTCGATGCCGTAGGCGTCGGGCCGGCTGGCCACCACTACCGCGATGGTCGCGGGCAGACTGCCATCGGCGATGCGGTCGGCGAGGTTCTGGTAGGTGGTGCCGGAACCGGACAGGAGGATGCCGAGGCGTTGCGTCATCACGGGCATGCTGAGGGGGATTGGGGAAATGCCAAATGCTGGAATGTCGGAATGCTGGAATGGAAAGACAGACGGCTGCCCGTATTCCAGCATTTCAGCATTCCAGCATTTGGCATTCGTGGCAATGCGTTATCCTCGGACATGCCCCTCGATCCCCAACAGCAGGCCGAGGTCGACCGCCTGGTCTCCGAGCGCGTCGCCGAACTGCGCGACCGCGAACGCCTGCGCTTGTGGTTCTGGCTGTCTTGCGCCGGGCTGGTCCTCGCGCTGGTGATCGGCGGCGGCATCGCTCTGGTGGTGCGGGAGATCGGCCAGATGCGCCAGCAGGTCGCCCAGCAGGCCGCCGCATTCGAGGCCGCCCAGCAGGAGTATCAGCGCCAGCTGGCGCACGACCGGGCGATGCAGGTCGAGCGCGCCGCCGCGGCCAAGGTGGTCGGCTACCAGGCCAACCAGTCGGCCCCGGCCTACAACGCCAACCTGCTGCGCGGCTTCATCGACTTCATGGGCAAGAGTGGCGAACTGCGCGAGCGCCTGCAGCACCTCGACGGCAACGACCCCGAGGATCTCGAACGCTTCGCCGGTGATTTGGAGAAAGTGCTGCACCAGGGCCTCGGCACGCTCGGGCAGGTGGTGTTGCGCAACACCGAGCCGGTGCCAGGCCCCGGTCCGGAGAAGCCTGCGCCGGCGACGCAGAAGTCCCAGCCAGCTGCGCAATAGCTTCTGCCATCAGACAGCGGCCTGAGATAGTGGCGGCATGCTTCGTCATCTGCTGACCATCCTGCTGCTCGCTCCGCTGAGCGCTGCCGACCCGCTCGACATTCCGCGTCTCGACGGCATTGCCATCGATGGCAGTGGCGAGGATTGGGGCGAGCGCGGTTACCACATCTCTGCCCTGTCGTGGGCCACCCAATGGGGGCCCTTGCCGCGTGCTCTCCCCGATCCGGCCGACCAGGCGCTGGACATGCGTCTGGGCTGGGACGATCACGGACTGCTGCTGTGTGTCGAGCTGCGCGATGACCGCTGGCACGCCGCTGATCAGGACGGCGCCCTCTACACCCGCGACAGCCTCGAGCTCTTCCTCGCCGCTGCGGATGGTACCGGTCTCTACCAGCCGGTCATCGGCCCCGATGCTGGCGCGGCCCATCCCGTCGCGCGCTGCTTCGTGCACCAGCGTGCCGGTCGCGATATCACGGTGGAATGGAAGATGAGCAGTCAGGATGGGCGACGCCTGATCGAGGCGCGTCTGCCGTGGGCGGCGCTGCCACTGGTGGCGCAAGTCGGAGCGCTGTGTTCGTTCCAGGTGCTGCACAACGACTGGGACGGGCCGGGAAGCAACCGTCGGGCGGCCTGGGCCGTCCCCGGCGAACCGGCTGGCAAGGGGCGTCGCGTGCTGCGCCTCGCCGGGGCGCCAGGACCGGCGAGCGACACGGCGATCTCGCTGGCGCCCGAGCGCTGGCGCCGTCTGCGCGTGCTGGTTGAGGCGCCGCCCGCGCGGGTCGGCGAGGCCGTCGTGATGCGGCTGGGTGATGCAGAACTGGGTCGGGCGCGGCTTGTGGCCGAGGCCGGCCGCGCGGTCGCGTCCTTCACCGTGCCGTTGCCAGCGCCGGGATCCGCGCTGGCCGGCCTGCACGCCAGCCTCGGGGACGCTGCGCTCGACCTGCCCGGCCTGGGTGATCTGGATGGCGATCGGAGGAAAGCCCTCGAACGCCTCGAATTCGAAACTGGCTGGGTGTTCACCGGGGCGGCCTTCCCGACCGTCGATTTCCGCGACGCGAACCTCGCCGACGACATCACCGGCGGCTACGACCTGCGCACGCGCTGGTTCGACGCGGCGGGACAGCCCTGCTCGGTACCGCAAGCTACCGGCCGCTACGGAGCACTGGTCGAGGTGTCCGGTGGCGACGGCACGCTGCGGCTGCGCCGTTACCTGACCTGCTACCGCGTCAGCGCGTGGCAGCAGGACTACCGCACCTGGATGTTCGGCGTCCCCGGCTGGGCCGGTCTGCCCACGGCCTTGCCGCAGGGGCTGGGTGCGCTGCCGGTGTGCGGAGAGATCCAGGTTGGACGCATCCTGCGCAGCGCATTCGTGCGGGAGCCGAATGCCGCCCGCCTGCTCGCGGCGCGGGACGAGGGGATCGACCCCATGCTCGCCGAGCAGGCCGACCGCGCGTGGTGGTGGCGCGTGCGTCGTGACCTCACGCTGTTCGCCGACATGCCCTACGCCGAATTCCTGCCCGAGGGCTATGAGCAGGACGCCCAGCGGCGTTGGCCGCTGGTGGTGTGCCTGCACGGGTCCGGCGGCAGCCAGCAGGGCGATGTCGCCAAGCTCGCGACCCGGCAGGCCGTGGCCTTGGCGCGACGTTCGCCCGGCTTCCCCGCCCTGGTGCTGCAGCCGGCCAATGTCGAGGAGTATCAGCCGTTCCGTGGCGAGGGCCTGTGGAACGAGGCAGCCCTCGACGATCTGCTCGACCGCTACCTGGCGCAGCGGCGGGTCGATCCGACGCGCATCGTCCTGGTCGGTTTCAGTCGCGGTGCCATCGCCACCTGGATGTGGTCGGCAGTACGGCCCGAGCGCTTCGCTGCGATCGCCGCCGTCGGTTTCCGCGGCGACCGTGAACTGGCCTACCGCTATCGCGGACTGCCCGTGCATCTGGTGTTCGGCGATGCCGATCAATTGACCCCGCCTGACGAGATGGCGGCGATGCAGGCCGAGCTGGCCGCCCAGGGCGAGGCTGCCCTGACGCGCTACCCCGGCACCGACCATCCGGGCGCCGAAGCCAAGGCCTTCGCCGATCGGACCGTCATCGACTGGCTGCTGGGTCACCAGCGAGGCGTCCAGGCGCCCTGACCGCTGGGGAAGAAACAATAACGCTCTCACCTCGGGCCGCGCCAGCCGGTGCTTAGCGCTGGCGGGCCAGCCAGCGGCGTGGGCTGTCACCCATGACGGTACGGAACTGCCGGCTGAATAGGAACAGGTCGGCATAGCCGAACTCGGCCGCCACCGCGCCGATGCTGTCGGCCGACAGCAGCCGCTCGGCGGCTTGGCCGATGCGGTGCCGGACCAGCCAGGTGCGCGGGGCGCAGCCGTAGGTGCGCCGGAACAGGCGGGCGAACCAGGTTGGCGACATCGCCAGTTCGCGGGCCAGGGCTGCGGGTGCCAGGCGGGCGGCGGGGTCGCGGTCGATCAGCGCCAGCACCGCCTGCTGGTCGCCCGCATCGAGGCCGCGGGTGGCGCGTGCGGCGATGCGTCGCAGATCGCTGAACAGCAGCACCAGCAGGGCGCGCAGGCGCGGCTGGCGGTCGGGCTGCTGCGCCGTCCAGGTGCGCCGGAGGTCGTCCAGGCGCGGAGCCAGGGCGCCGGCGCCGGGGATCACGGTTGGCAAGGGGGGTGGCGGGGCGGCCAGGGTGAAGCGCAGGTTGCGCTTGGCGAACCAGCGGCGGTCGGCGCGCTGGCGCAGGATCTGCACCTGGCCGGCCGGCACCCACAGGGCGTCGCCGGCGGCCGTGCGCAGCGCCCGCCCAGCGACCTGACCGACCTGGCCGCCTTCGTGGACCAGGTGCAGCATGTGGTCGTCCAGCACCCGCCGGCCCATGTCCCAGCCGGTCTGGCGGTAGCGGGCGCACAGCGTCACCGTCAGCGGGGTCGCCGGATCGGCCAGGGCGTTGAGCCAATGCTGCCATGGGTCGTCGCTCATGCGGTCATTCTAGTGCAAGTCATCGCGACTCCAGCCATGGCCGGCTATGGCCCCCGGCGTAGGGTGGCGGCATGCGCGCCATCATGATCATGTACGACACCCTGTGCCGGCGGTTCCTTGAGCCGTACGGGGGAACCGACACCCTCACCCCGAACTTCACCCGCCTGGCGCAGCGCACGGCGCAGTTCCAGAACTGCTATGTCGGTTCGATGCCGTGCATGCCGGCCCGCCAGGAGATCCATACCGGCAGGTACAACTTCCTGCACCGCGCCTGGGGGCCGCTCGAAGGCTTCGACGATTCGATGCCCGAGCAGCTGGCCCGCGCTGGTATCCACACCCACCTCGTCACCGACCACTACCACTACTGGGAGGACGGCAGCGGCACCTACCACAATCGCTACCAGACCTGCGGCTTCGTGCGCGGCCAGGAGGGCGATGCCTGCTTCGGCTGGGCCGGGCCGGTGGCCGACCGCGAGCGTTGCCGCCACCGCGGCGGGGCCAAGGCGCGCTGCGGCTTCGACGACATGACGACCCAGGACTGGGTCAACCGCACCCAGTTCACCAGCGAGGCGTCGATGCCGCAGACGCGGACCTTCGACGAGGGCCTGGACTTCGTCCGACGCAACGCCCCCTTCGACCAGTGGTTCTGCCAGATCGAGACCTTCGACCCGCACGAGCCGTTCTTCACCCAGAAGAAATGGCAGCAGATGTACCCGCATGAATGGGACGGCAGCACCCTCGATTGGCCGGGCTACGAACGCCACGATGGCGACAGCGCGCGTCTGGAACATCTGCGCTGCATGTACCGCGCCCTGGTCTCGATGTGCGACGCCAACCTCGGGCGCGTGCTCGATCTGATGGATGAGCTGGACCTGTGGAAGGACACGATGCTGATCGTGAACACCGACCACGGATTCCTCCTCGGCGAGCATGACTGGTGGGGCAAGTGCCGCATGCCGTGGTACCAGGAGGCGGCGCACATCCCGCTGTGGGTGTGGGATCCGCGGGTAGGCGTGGCCGGGGTGCAGCGCCAGGCGCTGGTGCAGACCATCGATCTGGCGCCGACCCTGCTCGAGTTCTTCGGCCAGCCGATCCCGGCGAACATGCAGGGGCGGCCGCTGCGCCCGGTGCTGGAGTCGGACGCGCCGCTGCGCGACGGCGCGCTGTTCGGCATCTTCGGCGGCCACGTCAACTGGACCGACGGCCGTCAGGTGTACATGCGCGGGCCTGGGCGGGGGGGCAACCAGCCGCTCAACGAATACACCACCATGCCGACGCACATGCGCAGCCGCTACAGTGTCGAGGAGCTGCGCGGCTGGCGGCAGCACGGCCCCTTCGTCCACACCAAGGGCTGCCCGGTGATGGCCTTCCCGCGCGGCGCATCGAGTTGGATCGTCGAGCAGGAGACGCGGCTCTACGATCTGCAGCAGGATTACGCGCAGAAGGCGCCGCTGCACGACCGTGCGCAGGAGGCAGCGATCATCCCGCTGCTGGTGGCGGCGATGGCGGCTTCCGACGCCCCGTCCGAGCAGTACCAACGCCTGGAGCTGCCTGCGCCGGATGGCTGCGATTCCGCGGCGGCGCTGGCCGCCTGCCGCGCCACCTAGCCGCGCCGCTCAGCTGCGCGGTGGCAGTCCGGCGATGGTCCGCGTGAGGCCGGCGGCGGCGCGCTTCAGCGGCTCGGCCAGGCGCAGCGCGTTCGCGTCATCGGGGCGGCGTGACAGTCCGAGGGCGGCGAGGCAGCGGTGGAAGCCGTCGAACACCGGCACCGAGACGGTGAACACCGCCGGATGGTTCTCGCGGTCGTTGACCGCATAACCGGCGGCGCGCACCGTCTCAAGCTCGGCGGCCAGGCGGCGGCGGTCGGTGATCGTGCGTGGGGTCAGGCGTGGCAGCGGCAGGGTGGACAGCAGGGATTCCTGCTCGGCCAGCGGCAGCCAGGCCAGCAGCACCTTGCCGTTGGCGGCGCCGTGCAGCCACGAGGTGCGGCCGAGGGTGGAGAAGGGGTCGTCGGCCGGCCGGCCGGCCGGGCTGTCGACGGCGATCGCCAGGCTGCGTCCGGCATGCAGCACCGACAGGGTGGCATCGCAGCCGGTGCGGTCGCACAGGCGGCGCAGCACCGGCAGGGCATGGGCGCGCAGCGGATGGCGCGACATCACCCCGCTGGCCAGGGCCAGCACCTGCGGCGTGGCGCGGTAGCGGCGAGCGTCGTCGCGCGCCGCATAGCCAGCCGCGACCAGGGCGGCGAGGATGCGGTGCGCGCGGCTCTTGGGCCAGCCCAGGCGCGACGCCACCGCGCTGACGCCCTGCGCCTCGCTGGCGTCGCTGAGCAGGGCGAGCAGGGCGAGTCCGTCATGCAGCGGGCGTAGCGCGGCAGGCATGCCACCATGTTCCATATGGCGGAACACAGTCCAGCGATTGGAACTCTTTTGGAACACATGCGCGGAGCTCCACCATGCCGGCATGAACATCAAGCCCCGCCAGTCCGTCACCTGGGATGCCCTTTCGCTCGGCGAGATCATGCTGCGCCTCGATCCCGGCGAGGGCCGCATCCACACCACGCGCCAGTTCGCGGCCTGGGAGGGGGGCGGCGAGTACAACGTGGCGCGCGGCCTGCGGCGCTGCTTCGGCCTGAAGAGTGCCGTCGCCACCGCCTTTCCCGACAATCCGGTCGGGCGCTTGGTTGAGGACCTGATCCTGCAGGGCGGGGTGGACACCTCGCTGATCAAGTGGGTGCCCTACGACGGCCTCGGGCGCAGCGTGCGCGTCGGGCTCAACTTCACCGAACGCGGCTTCGGCGCACGCGGCGCGGTGGGCTGCTCTGATCGCGGCCACACCGCCGCCAGCCAGCTGAAGCCGGGCGACTTCGACTGGGAGGACATCTTCGGCCGCCAGGGCGTGCGCTGGTTCCACACCGGCGGCATCTTCGCGGCGTTGGGCGAGAAGACCCCCGAGGTGGTGATCGAGGCGGCCAAGGCGGCGCGCAAGCACGGCACCATCGTCAGCTACGACCTCAACTTCCGCCCCAGCCTGTGGAAGGCCTACGGCGGCACCAAGCGTGCCCAGGAGGTCAACCGCGAGATCGCCCGCCACGTCGATGTGATGATCGGCAACGAAGAGGACTTCACCATGGCGCTGGGCTTCGCCGTGCCTGGCCTCAACGAGAACCGCAGCGCCCTCGATCCGGCCAACTTCCAGGCGATGATCGGCGAGGTGACCAAGGCCTATCCCAATTTCCAGGCCGTCGCGACGACGCTGCGCGAGGTGCATTCAGCCAGCGATAACGACTGGGGCGCGGTGCTGTGGGCCGAGGGGAAGTTTCATCAGGCGGCGCAGCGCGACCACCTCGCCATCCTCGACCGCGTCGGCGGCGGCGACAGCTTCGCCTCGGGTCTGGCCTACGGCTTCCTCGCCGGTCTCGGTGCGCAGGCGGCGGTCGATTACGGCGCCGCGCACGGCGCCCTGGCCATGACCACGCCGGGCGACACCTCGATGGCGACGAAGGCCGAGGTCGAAGCGCTGGTCAAGGGCGCCAGCGCGCGCGTGGTGAGATAACCTGCGCTTCACGGGGCCGCCCCGCCCTCTCGGTCTGACTAAGGTCGTGCTGTTCGCCAGACAGCCTCTGGCCTTGCATCATGGGGGGGGATGTGTTTAGAGTGACGCCCCCGGAGGAGCTCTCACATGCTGTCCATCTGCCCTAAGTTGCGTCCCTTGGCTGCACTGGTCGCCTGTGCCGCCATCCTGGCTGCCGCCGACCCGATCCTGGTCGGGCAGCCCTGCCCCCTTGACGGTCCCGCCAAGGGTCTTGGTACGGGCATGAATCTCGGGCTGCGCGCCGCTTTCGCCGAGACTCCGCAGGTGCACGGGCGTACGGTCGAACTGGTCGCCGTCGATGACGGCTACGACCCCGACAAGTGCGTCGATGCCACCGCGGGTCTGATCGAGCAGCGCAAGGTGTTCTGTCTCGCCGGCCTGGTCGGCACGCCGACCGCCAAGGCTGCCTTGCCGGTGGCGATCGAAGCCCAGGTGCCGGTGGTGGGACTGTTCACCGGGGCCATGGCCCTGCGCCAGCCGCCCAGCCCGCTGGTCTTCCATGTCCGTGCCAGCTATGACGACGAAACCGAACTGCTGGTCGAACGTCTGACTGCCGACCTTGGCGCCAAGCGCATTGCCGTGTTCTACCAGAATGACGCCTTCGGCCAGGCTGGGCTGTCGGGCACCAAGAAGGCGCTCGAGAAGCGCGGTATGGCGGTAGCCGGCATCGGCGCCTTCGAGCGCAACACCGTCGCGGTGCAGACCGGTCTCGCCGCGGTGCAGGCGGCGACGCCGGATGCGGTGGTGATGGTCGGGCCGTACAAGCCGGTCGCGACCTTCGTCAAGGAGGCGCGCGCCAAGGGCCTGACCTGTCCGCTCGCGACGATCAGTTTCGTCGGAACCGAGAACCTCATCGTCGAGGCCGGGGCGAATAGCGACGGTCTGATCATCAGCCAGGTGGTGCCTTCGCCCGCTGATCCGGCCCTGCCGGTGGCGCTGGCCTACCGGGCCGCGCTGGCCAAGGTCGATGCCGCAGCCAAGCCCAGCTACGTCTCCTTCGAGGGCTATATCACCGGGCGGGTGCTGTTGGCCGGTCTCGACAAGGCTGGGGCCGAGCCCACCCGCCAGGGCCTGGTCGCCGGCCTCGCCGGCCTGCAGGGCCACGACCTGGGTGGTCTGGCGATCAGCTACGGGGCAGAACGCCGCGTCGCCCTCGACCGCGTCTGGCTGACCCGCGTGACCGGCGGGACGGCGGCCGGCATCACCTCGCTCAAGTAGGTTTCCGTGTCTCTTGAACCACAGCTGCGCACCCTGACCCGCGGCCAGACCCTGGCCCTGGTCTCCGTCATCGTCGTCTCGGTGGGCGTCAGCGGCGTCATCGTGTGGCAGAGCCATCAGGTCTCGGAAATCGCCACGCCGCAACGCGAGGCGGCGGCGCAGATGGAGGCGGCCTTGGCCGCTGCGGCTGGCCGGATCGAACTGCTGGGTGCGGCTGACGGCCGCGCATCGGTGATGGCGGCCGGACGCGCCGCCGAGCAGGCGATGACGGCCTGTCGGACGGCGGCCCAGAACCTGGACCAGCGCATGGGTGGAGTGCGCACGGGGCAGGCCCTGGTCGAACTCGAGGCGCTGTGCAAGCGCCTGGGCGAGGTGCGGCTCGAGCGCGCGAGCGCGATCGAGACCGGTGCGGAAGCGGTGCGCCAAGTGGATGCTGGCGTGGCGCAGATGACGGTCAGCCTCAACCGCTTGGTCGAGGTCGCCGCGCGGCGGCGCAGTGAGGCTCAGGAACAGCTCAATCAGGCTCAGGCGGCGAGTAGCCGCAACAACCAGGATCTGCACCGCCTGTCCAGGTTGCGCGAACTGGTCGCCCAGTTGCGCAGCATGGTTGATCGCCCGCTGGCCATCGACAGTCGGCATCGGTTGAATCCCCTCCTCGACCGCGTCCAGGCCCAGGTCGAGGGCATGCGCAGCGAACTGAGTGGAGCCGTCCCGGCCGAGGCGGCGATCCTCAGTGCGCTTGATGTGTTCCTCACAGGCTACGCCGATCCGGCGGATGGGCTGCTTGCTCGGCGGCGGGCGCAACTGGTCGACCTGGCCGCCGAAGCGCCCCGCGCGGCCTACTTTGAACGCGCCCGCGTCCTGGCCAGCAGCGTCGAGACCTGGCTCTCGTCCCTGGCGGAATTGGCCGACCCGCTGCATGTCGCGGTGATCGAAGCCGAGCGTACCACGGCCGCCTCGATCGCGACGATGGTCGATTGCGTAACCCTGGAAATGGTCGCGCGCGACGCCCTGCTGTCGGCCCGCATCCTCGCAGACGACGTCAGTGGATTCGCTGCGCGGGCGGCGGACAACACCACAATCCGCGCTTTCCGCCAGGGAGCCGTGTCGCGCTTGCGCGACCTGCGCGTCAAGCTGGGAATCGTGCATGGACTGTGCGAAAAGGCCGGCGCGGTCGAGGACGCGCGGCAGGTGGACGAGATCCGCATCCTGGTGTCCAAGGTCGAGCCGCTGCTTTCGGGCCAGGACGGCCTGTCGGTAGCGGTGGAGAAACGCGTCGCAGCCGAGGCGGCGGCCAATCAGTCGTCCGCGCAGGTGCCCGAGTCGCTGCGCTTGGCGCACACCCAGGTCGAGGACCTCTCTGGGCAGGCGCGCACCGCTCAGGAGGGGGCACTCGGGCGCATGCAGCTGGTCGCCAAGCTGGCGATCGCGGTCCTCGCCGGCATCGGCGCCCTGGCCCTGCTGTTCGGTCGGCGCGTTGCTCGCCGGGTGTCTGGCGGCATCCTGGAATCCGAGGCGCGCGATCACGCCCAGGCCCAGCGCATGCGGACGATGATCGAAGAGGTGGCCGGCTCGGCCAAGACCGTGTCCGGAGCCTCCGGAGGCCTGGTTGCCGCGAGTTCCACCCTGGCCCAGGCGGCGGACGCCAGCCGCGCGCAGTCCGATGCGGTCGCGCACGGTGTGCAGCAGGTCAACGCCGCGGTCGGCTCGGTGGCGACCGCTTCCGAGCAGATGCAGGCGACCATGAGCGAGATCGCACGGCAGACCAGCCGCGCGGCCGAGGTCGCGCGCGCAGCCGTCAACCACGCCGGCAGCAGCGCCGCGGCGGTGGACAATCTTGGCGTATCGAGCCGCGAGATCGGCAAGATCGTCGAGCTGATCGCCGGCATCGCCGAGCAGACCAACCTGCTGGCGCTGAACGCGACCATCGAAGCGGCGCGGGCCGGTGATGCCGGTCGTGGCTTCGCCGTGGTGGCCGGCGAGGTGAAGTCGCTGGCCAAGCAGTCCGGGAACGCCAGCCAGGACATCGCCCGGCGCATCAGCGCGATCCAGGCCGACGTCGCTGCAGCCACCGCTGCGATCGGTTCGATCCGCACCGTGGTCGGCGAGATCGACGGCATCCAGGGCACGATCGCCAGCGCGGTCGAGGAGCAGACCGCGACCAGCCGCGAGATCACTGGCTCGCTGACCACCGCTGCCGCCACATGCCGGTCGATCGCCGAGCAGATCCAGGCCGTGGTCGGGGCGGTGGTCCAGACCGCAGAGCAGGCCGGGGCGGTACAGCGCCTCGCCGACGAGCTGTCGGCGACCGCGCGCCAACTCGACGAGCAGGTGGCGAAGGGCTGATCAGCCCAGGTTGACCCCTTGCAGGCTCACGCGGAGGAATCTGTCGCGATCCCTTGGGAATTGATCCTTAACGCAGCATTTCACACGGAGAACCAGAGCCACCAGAGGTCAAGACAAGGATTTGCGCGATTTCTCCGGTTCACCCGGACGGTGCATGTCGATGTACCATGCAAAGCATTTCCCCTCTGGTCACTCAGATGCTCAGTGTGACCCCTATCGCCGAGTTGAGGTTTTCTCCGCGGCTCACGCGCCTTCGCGTGAGATCCAATCGAGCAATCGCGGATCAGGCCAGGTCGATCGACACCGGGCAGTGGTCGCTGCCCTGGATCGCCGGATGGATCTGCGCGTCGGTCACGCGCGCCACCAGATCCGGGCTGACCGTGGCGTAGTCGATGCGCCAGCCGACGTTGCGTGCGCGCGCCCCGCCGCGCATCGTCCACCAGCTGTAGGCGCCAGCCAGGGTCGGATTGCGCTCGCGGAACACGTCGCGGTAGCCGAGCGCGAGGTAGCGCGAGAACCAGGCGCGCTCTTGCGGCAGGTAACCGGGGTTCTGCTCGTTGTCGGCCGGACGGGCCAGGTCGATCGGCTGGTGCGCGATGTTGTAGTCACCGAGCAGCACGGTGGCGCAGCCGCGCGCCCGCCACGCCGCCAGGTGACGTTCCAGCGCGGCGCAGAAGCCCAGCTTGTAGGCGATGCGCGCGCCCAACTCCTGGCTGTTGGGGAAGTAGGCGCTGACCACCAGCAGGTCGCCGAAACGCGCACTCAGGACGCGGCCCTCGCGGTCGAAGTCGGGCTCGTCCAGGCCCTCGACCACCTCGTCGGGCTTGGTCCGGCTGACGATGGCGACCCCGCTGTAGCCCGGCTTCTCGGCGGCGAACCAGCTGGCGTGCCAGCCTTCGGGTTCGGCGAGGTGGCCGATCTGGTCGAGGTTGGCGCGCACCTCCTGCAGGCCAACGATGTCCGAGCCGGGCACCGCCTCCCACGGGATCATGCCCTTCTTGGTGCAGGCGCGGATGCCGTTGACGTTCCAGGTGACGAGGCGCATGCGCGGGATCCTGGACCGCCGTTTCCGGCGTCCAGGATCCATCGCCATGCGCTTCGTCATCCTGTGCTGCCTGGCCTGCCTGTGGGCGGCCGAGCCGCCTGCCGACCTCGGTGGAGCGGCCCCGGCGCTGCCAGCCGGCTCGCCAGCGCCGCCCCTGGTCGTGCTGTGCGTCGAACCAGAGGACGACGCGACCCCGGCGCTGCCGGCCGGACTCGCCGTGGTGCGCCTCGCTGAGGCAGCCCAGGTCGAGCGCTGGCTGGGACCGGACCCGGCGCTGCCGGCGGCGGCCCTGGTCGGCGGCGACGGGCTGCTGCTGTGGCGTGGCAACCTGCGCGGCCTGCCCGCGGCGTGGGAGCGTGAACGCGCGGGCGGCTTCGACCGCACCCGGCTGGCCGAGGTCGCGGCCCTGCGCCTGCGCCTGCGCGCGGCGCTGCAGGCCGAGGCCGACCAGACCTCGCTGCCGCGCGCCCTCGATCTGACCGGCGAGATCCTGACCCGCGAGCCGCTCGATGACGAGGCCCTGCGCCTGCGCCTCGACCTGGCGCGCCATCTCGACCGGCGCGAGGTGTTCCGCGACACGCTGCAGCGCCTGCCGCTGGCTGGGCTGTCGGCCGAACTGGCCAACGAACTGGCCTGGGCGCGGGTCACCGACGAGGATCTGGCCTGGCGCCAGCCGGATCTGGCCCTGCGCCTGTCCGAGCATGCCCGCGAATTGACGCCCGAGGATCCCGCCGTGCAGGACACCTACGCGCGGGTGCGCTATGCGCTCGGCGATCTGGATGGTGCGATGGCGGCGCAGATCAAGGCGGTGTCCCTGGACCCCGACGACCCCGCCCTGGCTGGCGCCCTGGACTACTACCGCGAGGTGCTGGCGTTGCGCGAAGCAGCGCTCAAACGCTAAGGGAATGCGAGCCAATTGTCATTGCAGCGCGAACGGTGCTTCGTCATGATGCAGTGACATGCGGCCGGCTGGCATCTTGCGCTTCCTCACCTCGAACCGGGCCGTCGTGCCTGATGCCGCTGCGTTGCCGACCGTAGCCATCGCTACCCCGGCTCATCCATCAGCCCCGGACCTTGCCCCAGTGGTGCAGGCGATGGCGGTGGCCCACGGCGAACTGGCGACCCTGTCCCAGCAGATCAGCGTCACCGCCATGGGCGCCCAGGCGGCGGCCGGAATGGCCGCCTTCGGCGCCGCGCAGGGGGTCGGGCAGGTGCAGTCCCTCGCCACCTTCGCCGAAGAGATGAGCGCCAGCGTGCAGGAGGTCGCCACCCGCAGCACCGCCATGGCGGCGCAGGTGGCGAGCGCCGCCGAGACCGCCCACGCCGTGGGCCGGGCCTCGGCGGCGGTGGCCGAACTGGCCGACAGCATCACGCGGATCGCCAGCAAGACCCGTCTGCTGGCGCTGAACGCGACCATCGAGGCGGCGCGCGCCGGCGAGGCCGGGCGCGGCTTCGCCGTGGTCGCCGACGAGGTGAAGCAGCTCGCCGTCGCGGTATCGGTGGCGGCCACCGACATCCGGCGCACGGTCGATGACCTGCGCCCGCATGTACAGCGCCTCGACGCCGGCAGCCAGACGGCGCAGGACGCGGCGCGCAGCATCGCCGAGGCGACGGGTCAGCAGGCGACCACCGCGGCAGAGATGGCGCGCATCATCCACGAGACCAGCGATGCCCTGGGAGGCATCGGCCAGGGCATCCAGCAGCCAATGCCGTTGACTTTGCGTGGTGTGACACGGGCCTGGTGTCGCATAAGCCGTTGTTATAAAAAGACTTGACAAAGCTCGGGAGGTCGGCGGTCGGACCTCATGAGCACCTCTCATGAGCGCGCGATCCACAATGACGCGCGGAACTTCATCGACTTCCTCGCGACCGGCTTCGACCGCGAACGATTGTTGGGTCCCCGCCAGGTCGTCGCAGTGCTGATGACCATGATCCGCGAGCAGTGTGGCTACCAGCGCGGCATCGACTTGGTCCATGAACATCATGGCG
>JAIFND010000227.1 GCA_020047915.1 bacterium
CCCAGGCCGTAGTCGAGCACGGCTCCGGAAGCCAGGGCGAGGCTGCCCATGCCCAGAATCGCGGCGTTGCCGCCACCCGGAGCGATCGTGCCACCGGTGGCGACACCGACCGCAGCCAGGCTGCCAGAACCGGCCAGCGTGGCTCCGGACTGGACCGCCATCGGGCTCGCGCTGAGCGTGGCGTCGCACACCAGGACGCCTGCCGCCAGCACGGTCGGGCCGCTGTAGGTGTGGGTGGTGCCGGCGACCAGCTGCCACACCGTGTCGGGCGAGGCCTGCGCCATGCGGGTGAGGCCGCCGCTGCCGGTGATGGCCCCCGAGATCAGGCCGGGCTGCGGGCTGTCGCCGCCCAGTTCGAGGGTGTTGGCGCCCAGGTCGATGGCGCCTTCGATGGTCAGCGTGCCGCGATTGCCGGCGCCGGCATCGACGTTGTAGAGACGGCCGGTGCCGCTCAGCGTGATCGGAGCCAGCACGCGGTTGTCGCGCAGCAGGTTCCACACCGCACCGTTGTTGAGGATCAGCGGCTCGTCAGTCGGGATCTCAGCGCCGTTGGCGAGAGCGAGGGCGCCGCCCGCCACCGTGGTGCCGAGTCCGGCCGGCGCATCGGCCGTGCCCGCTCCAAGGGTTGCGGTGCCGCTGGCGAGCAGGAGGGTGCCGCCGCTGATCGTGGTGGTGCCGGTGTAGGTGTTGGCGCCGCCAACGATCCATGAGCCGGCCCCGATCTTGTTCACCGCCCCGCTGCCGGCGATCACGCCGGCGAAGTAGGGCTCGTCCTCATTGCCGGCGCCAGTGCCGTTGCTCGCGTCGTTCTCCCACACGTAGGCGGTATCGACAGCGACGGTCAAGGCGTGGCTGCCCAGTTCGATGGCGCCGAAGCCGTCCAGGTCCTGCAGCGTCTGGGCGGCGCCCAGGCGCAGCGTGGCGCCGCCCTGGACGCGCACGCCAGCGCTGGACTGGATCGCGTCGCCGGCCGCCGTGTCGAGACGCAGTTCGCCCTGCTGCACTGTGGTGGTGCCAGTGTGCAGCGAGGTGCCATCAAGCACCAGGGTGCCCGGACCGGCCTTGACCAGGGCGTCGGCAGCGGTGCTGCCATCGAGCGGGCAGCCGACCGTGGCGGTGACGAGGTCGCCGACCGATACCGTGCCGCCACGAACGGTCAGGGTGGCCGTGCCGCTCAGGCTGGAGCCATCGACGGTGAATTCGAGGCGGTCGCACGAAGCGTTCGCACCAAGCGTGACGTCGTGGCGGATATACACCGTGTCACTGGAGCCAGGCAGGATGCCGCCCTGCCAGGTCGTCGCCGTCGTCCAGGCGCCGTCGAGCACGGTTTCGCGGCGGGAATTGATCACGCCGTAGTGGGTCGGGGCCAGTTCGTAGATCGCGCTGGTGCCGGATACCGTCACCGTGGTCAGGGCCTGGCCGTCGCCGACC
Organism: bacterium; assembly: GCA_020047915.1. Lineage (GTDB taxonomy): Bacteria > Planctomycetota > UBA11346 > UBA11346 > UBA11346 > UBA11346. The sequence goes on from JAIFND010000227.1 coordinate 1,432, forward strand.
GCCGCGCCGGCGTAGTTGACCAGGCGCAGGAACGCGAGGCCGCCACCGGCCGCATTGTTGCGTTCGACCGTGACCTGGCCCGCGCCGAGGTCTGAGGCCGTCAGCACCGCATCATTGCCGGCGCTGGCCGTGACCACGATGCGCGAGGCGGAACCGGTGAGCGAGATCGCGCCCACCGTCTCGGCGCTGGCGGTGGAGCCCGCGTCGTCGGCGGTCAGGCTGAGCGTACCGTTGGACAGCAGAATCGCGGCCGCGTTGTTGAGCCGGTCCGCGACCACGCCGTCATCGTCGCTCAGCGCCAGCGTCGCGCCGGAAAGGACGGTGTAGGACGTGGCGGCCGGCAGGCGTCCGCCGGCCTGCAGGCGCACCGTTCCGCCGGCGATCGAGAGCGGACCGGTGAAGCCGGTGCTCGCCCCGGTCAGGCGCCAGGTGCCGCCGCCGCCCTTGAGCAGGCTGCCAGATCCGGTGATGGTGCCCGGATACAGGCCCGAGTCGTCGGTGATCACCGCGAGGTCGCCCGCCGTAAGGTCGATCACGCCGGCGGTCGAGCCGCCGGTGATGCGTCCGACCGTCTCCTGGTTGGTCCCCATGTCGAGCTGCAGGCGGCCGGCGTTGACCGTGACGTCGACGCTGTCGGGCACGGTGCCGGCCGCCGCGAGGCGGAGGGTGCCATCGAGCACCAGCAGGTTGCCAACAAAGGCGTTCGCGCCAGACAGCGACCAGGTGCTGGTGCCTTCCTTGGTGACGCTGGAGATGGTCGCCGCGATCGCCCCGCTCACCAGGTTGCCCGCCGTCGAGGCGCCGCGCAGGTTCAGCGTCTGGCCGCCAGAACCACCGCCGGAGACGCCGCCCGCCAGGACCAGGGCGCCAGCCGAGGCCTCGACCACCGACGGTCCGTCGAGGACGAGCGGGGCGCTGAGGGTTGCGTTGGCGGCGCCCAGGAGGGTGCCGTTGATGGTGATCGGCTCCGCGCTCGCCCCGGCGAAGGCAAGACGAATGGTCGCGCCACTTTCGCCGGTGGTCGCTCCGGCCGTGGTGCCAAGGGCCGAGATGCCCTCGACGCTGAGCTGGCCAGCCTCGACCGCGATCGCGCCGGTGAAGGCGGTGTTGGCGCCGACCAGGCTCAGCACATGGCTGCCGCGCTTACGCAGCGTCGCCGACCCCGACAGCAGGCCGGACAGGCTGCGCGCCGTGCTGCCATTGACGATCAGCTGGCCGCTGCCGAGCAGCGCGAGGTCCTGACCAGAGGCGGTGGCGAAAGCGGGCAGTTCCAGCGTGAAGCCGGCACCCGTGTCGATGGTGCTGGTGCCAGTCGCCACGCTGAGCGATCGGGTGCTGGAGACCGACTGGGAAAGGGCCAGGGTGCCGCCGGCGAGGGCGAGGGCGTTTCCGGTCGAGCCGAGATTGCCGTCGCTGCCGATCGACAGGGTGCCGCTGCCCACCGTCACCGTGCCGGTGAACAGGTTCGCTCCCGAAAGGGTCACGGTGCCGGCGCCGACCTTGCTCAGGCCGCCCGAACCGGAGATGACGCCGGACAGGGTGAGGCCGGTGCTGGTCGCCGCACCGAGCAGGGTCGGCGGGTTGCTGCCGGACAGGACGACGGTTCCACTCAGGGTGTTGCTGCCACCGGTGGCGCGGACGACGCCGCTGCCGCCGCCGGAGCCGTCGATGGTCAACGGTTCGGTGCTGGTGATGCCGCCTGCGACCGAGAGCGCGGCGCCCGACGCCACGGTGGTGCCTGCCGCGCTCGTGCCCAGCGCGGTTGCATGGCTGATCGCCAGTTCACCCGCGGCCACGCTGGTCGCGCCGGTGTAGGTGTTGGCGCCGGACAGCGCGAGGCCGCCCGTGCCGGTCTTGGCCAGGGTTCCCGTGCCGCCGATCAGACCGGCGATCGTGCAGGTGGTCCCGCCGGTGACGGACACGGTGCCGCCGCCACTGTTCAGGGTCACCGTACGCGCCGCGCCGACCGTCAGGGTAGCCGTGGTGCTCAACTGGCCGCCGGCGAAGATCAGGTCCGACCCGACGCCGCCCAACCGGGCATCGCTGTCGATCGACAGGATGCCGGCGCTGAGCTGCGCATCGCCGGTCCAGGTGTTGGCACCGCTCAGCACCAGGGTTCCGGTTCCCGCCTTGGTCAACAGGCCGCCGCCAGAGATGATGCCGCCGGTCGTCCAGGTCACGCCGCTGTCGACCTCGACCGTGCCTCCGCCCGCCAGGACGCTCAGGCCGCGGGCATCCGTGCCGTTGGCGGTGGCGCGCAGCGTGCCGCCATTGAGCGTCAGCGTATTGGTCCCGAGCTGGTCGGCGCGAGCAATCGCCAGGGTGCCGCCGTTGACCGTGCCGGCCGCGGTCAGGCCGCTGTTGGCCGTCGCCGAGGTGATCGACAGCGTCCCGGCGCCGGTCTTGCTCCACGCCCGCGAACCGGTCACGGCACCGCTGGCGACCAGCGAGCCCGAGGTGACCGAGAAGGTCGGGGTGTTGGTCGGCGTGACGTCGGGATACGGATAGACGTCGATCGTCCCGCCCCAGCGCGCGGTGCCGCCGCCGGCCAGCATCGTCCCGGACAGGAAGTGGTAGATCGTCGACGAGCTGTAATCGAAGGCGCCGAGATCGAAGGTACCGTTGCCGAGAGTGAAGATCCAGTTGACCACCGGGCCGAGAGCGCTGGCCGAGCCAACGCGCAGGGTGCCCTGCTCGACGCGCAGGATGTTCTTGTTCCAGGTGTTCGTCCCCTGCAGCACCCAGGTGCCCAGATCCAGCTTGTTGACCCAGCCCAGCGTGCCGCTGCCGGCCAGCAGGTTGCCGGCCCAGGTCGCGGTGGCGCCGGTCGGCACCACGACGAACAGCGCACTGCCCGCCAGACCGGAGAAGGTCTGGGTCTGGCCGACGGCGGTGTCATAGGCCGGCAGGGCCAGGGCGTTGGCGCCGAGGTCGAAACCGCCGCTGCTGATCGTGATCGGACGGTTCGCCGATTCGGCGACCAGGCTGAAGGCGGGTCGGTTGCCCGAACTGTCGCTCGTCACCGCCACGCTGGTCATGTTGACGCTGCCCGACAGGGCCAGGGTGCCGCCCGCCAGGTTCAGAGCCCCGGCATCGGCGCCCAACCTGTCGTTGGCATCGACATCGACGCGCGCGCCGCTGCCCAGGGTGAGGCCGCCGGTGAAGGTATTGGCGCCGCGCAGCGACAAGGTGCCGCCACTGCCGGTGACGGTGAGGGCGGCGGCGCCACTGATCGGGCCGGAGTGGGTGGTCGAGGTCGCGCCCTGGGCCACGGTCAGCGCCCCATTGAGCAGGATGCCTCCGGCGCCCTGTACCGCCCCGACGGTCTCGGCCGCATCGACCTGCAAGGAGCCGCCGGCCAGATTCAGCGGGCAGGTGTTCGCCACCGCCGCGCCGCCGAGGACGCGCAGCGTCCCGGAACTGACCGTGATGCCGCCGGTCGCGGTGTTGGTGCCGCTGAGATCGACCGCGCCGGTGGTGGTCAGGGCCAGACTGCCCGTGCCGTTCGCCAGGACGCCGGAGTAGGACCCGGCCGCGACGCTCAGGGTGGCGGTGCCCGTTGCGCCGCGCGTGATCAGGCCCTGGCCGCTGAGGCTGCTGGTGCTGTAGTCGGCAAGCAGGTCGAGGGTCGCACCGCCCTGCACGGTAAGGGCATAGCCCGCATCTCGCCCGCCAGCGGTGACCAGACGGAAGGTGCCGGCCTCGACGCGCAGCGGCCCGTCATCGTAGGATCCGTTGGCTACATTGGGATAGTAGTTGGGCACCGACTGCCAGGCGAGCGTGCCGGCCCCCTGCTTCACCACGCTGCGCACGAAGTGCCCCTGTGCGGTGTTGAGCAGGGTGAGCGTGGTGCCCGACGCGACGCGGAAGATGAAATCCTGCGCCGTGCCGTTGTCGTAGAACTGGATGTTGCCCACCGTCGTGTCGATGCGGCTCTCGACAACGCGGTCCGTCACCGAGATGAGGGTGTAATAGGTCGTGGACGACACCACTCCGGTCGCGTTCAGCGAACCGCCGGTGTCGATGGTCAGCGTCTTGACCTGATAAAACGGATACGTTGCACCCGGCTGGGTCACCGTCACCGCATGCTTGATCACCACGTCATCCGACGCGGCCGGTACGGTACCGCCCACCCAGGTCGCAGGGGTCGCCCAGTCGCCCGCCTGGGCCGTGTCCTTGGTGGCGGTGGGCTCGGTGATGGCCTTGCTGGTGGTCCCGGCCGCATTGCCCGCGACATCGTAGATCGACGCCGCAACCGCCGCGATGGTGTTGCCCGAGGCGACCGCAACGCTGGTGGTGATGCCTACCGACTGGTCGAGACCGTTGGCGTCGCTGAAACCGCTGATGCTCGTGGTGCCCGGCGTATAGGTGAAGTCACCGGCGACCAGGTTACCAGTGCCGTTTGAGGACGTGGCCACCGGTTCCGAGAAGGTGATGGTCGCGCTGGTCGACCCGAAGGTGCCGGAGAAGCCGGTGATCACCGGGGCCGCGCCGTCGGCCGGGGTGGTCCCGGCGCCCTCGGGTGGGAGGGCGTTTCCTGCCACGTCGGCAACGCCAGACGAGTAGAGCACTGCCGGCAGCGCACCAGTGTCGGGCGTTGTCTTCTCGGTCAGCGGGATGCGCAGGCGGGTGGTGGTCGGCCACGTTGGCGTGCCGACCGCGTACCCCGTTACGGTCCAGGTACCGGTGGCCGTGCCCATCGCCTCACTCAGCACGACATCGATAGCGTCGATCTGCCCGTCAAGGTCGTTATCGATGGTCGTGCGCGAGACGATGTACGGCGCAGAACCGTCGATGGTGATGGTGTTGCTGGCGTTGCCCGACCAGAGGCCTGCCGGATCGCGCTGGGCGACGGTCAGGGTGTGGCTGCCGTTGCCCAACGCGGCACCTGGCGTGAAGGTCGTGGCGGTGGTGATTATCGGCGTGCCGCCATCGAGGGCGTAGCGGTAGGTACCGCCGGCAGGGGTCCAGCTCCAGGTCGGGGTGGTGTCCGTCACGGTCGAGCCATTGGTCGGCGCGGTGATGCTCGGCGGCGAGGGCGCGGTGCCGTCGGCGAAGGTCAGCGTCCCGGTGCCGACCTTGGTGATCAATCCGTTGCCGGACAGGGCGGTGTCCGAAATCGTCAGGGCGCCGCCGCTCGAGACGAAGGCGGTCGTGTCGGCATTGACCGTGACATCAATCGACGCCGCGAAGGAGTGCGTCCCCTGCAGCACTTCGATCGACGGCGTACCGCCGAAGGTCAGTCCGACGGCGCCCGACAATGTGCAGCTGGTGGCCGAGTCGATGCGCAGGGTGCCGTTCATGGCGATCGCTTCGTCGGCGACGGTTATGCCGTTGGCCAGGGTAAGCATCGCCCCGGCTGACACCGTGGTGCCTGCGGCGGTGGTACCCAGGGCGGTGGCGTGCTCGATGCGCAGCGTGCCGGCGCTGACCGTGGTCAGGCCGGTGTGGCTGTTGGCGCCAGAGAGGACCAGGGTGCCGGTGCCCGTCTTGGTGATGGCGAAGGCCCCGCTGATTGCACCCGAGATGGTCAGTTGGCTGCCGGCATCGACCTGGATGGCGAGGTTGGCGCCCAGGTCCACGGGGCAGGCGATGCTGTGCGACCCAGAGGTGACGAAGATCGTCGGCGACGTGCCGTCGAGAGTCAGGGTACTGCCCCCCGTCAGCGACACCGTGCCGCCTGCTCCAAAGTGGAGCTGGTTCACCGTGCGGTTGTTGGCGAGATTCGGCTGGTTGGCGCCCGGTCCCAGGTAGCGGGCGATAACCGCCGTGCCATTGGGATCGCTAGCGGTGCCGTTGTTGGGCGTCCAGTTGCCATTATTGGCCCAGTCACTGCTCGCGGCGCCGTTCCAGGTGAAGTCGGTCGCCGTCGCGGCGCACGCCAAGGTCGCCATGACCGCCAGCAACCATATGCGCATGGTATTCATCATTCGTCCCTCTCCAGTTTCACACGCCATCCTCCGAAGGTGAAGGTCCTGGCCTTGGCTGCGCCCTGTTCGGCGCGCGCCAGCACGGCGGCGCCGTCGGGGGCGGCGCCACCCCAGTCCACGTCCAGCACCAGGCGGCAGCCGGCGTAGGCGGTGCGCAGGTCGCGCTTGGCCGGAATGCGGTTGGCGGCGCGGGTCTTCGTCCAGGCGTCGCCCCAGCTGCCGCCGCGCAGCACGCGGCTGTCGCTGCCGGCGGCGGGCGCTTCGACCGTCACGGTCGAGGTCGGCCACGGGCCATAGGCGTCGGCGACCCATTCGGCAACGTTGCCGTGCAGGTCGAAGAGGCCGAGCCCGTTGGGCAGGCGGGCACGCAGCGCGCGCGGCGTTCCACCGGCATTCTCGCGGGTCCAGGCGACCTTGCCGACGCCATCGGCATCGGGCACGGCGTCGGCGGGCAGGTTCCACGGCGCGGCATTGCCGGCGCGCGCGGCCAGTTCCCACTCGGCTTCCAGCGGCAGGCGCGCGCCGAGCCCCTCGGCCGCGCCGTTGAGGGCGGCGACGAAGGCCTGGGTGTCGTCCCAGCTGATGCGCTCGACCGGCTGGGTCGCCGGATCGCGGGCGGGGAAGCGGCTGGGGTCACGCCCCATCAGCGCGCTCCACAACGCCTGGGAGACCTCGGTCTCCTGGATCCAGAAGGCGCGCGGCAGGATCAGCTCGACCGCAAGCTCGTCGCTGTCGCGACCGGCCTCGCTGTCCGGACTGCCGACCACGACGCGGGTCGGGGGGACGAAGCGGAAGCGCTGGCGTCCGCCCGGCAGGTCGGCCGCGGCCCACAGGCCGTAGGCGTCGCGCCCGCCATCGACCGCCCAGGATGGCCGGGGTGGGCCGTCGAGCTCCTGCTGACGGCGGGCCGCCGCCTGGACGTCCTCGTCTTCCGTGCCGATCAGCGCGGTGACCAGTCGGCGCAGCTCGGCGTGCGCCGCCTCCTGCGCGGCCGGTGACTGCGCCAGGACGGCGGGCAGACGCGCCAACGAGGCCTTCAGCCGCGCGACCTCGTCGGCCTTGGCCTTCCAGCGGACATAGGCGCGGTCGCTCTCGCCGACCAGCTCGCGCAGGGTGGCCAGGCCGGCCCCCACCGCCTCGGCGACGAAGGGCGCACGGCGGTCGAGCACCGCCAGGGCCGAGCGCGCCTCGTTGATGCGCAGCACCTTGCCGCGCCAAGCCAGCAGCTGGGGGTCCTGCGGACCGACCTGCGCCTCGTAGGCGGCGAACAGGCGGTCGAGGTCCTCGGGCACCGGTTCCTTGCGGTCGATGGCGCCGATGCGGTGCATCAGATCATCGACCCTGATCAGCTTGGCGGTGGCCCGGCCGACTTCGGCATCATCGCGACCGACGTCGATCAGCAGGCGCTCGTAGGCGCTGCGCATCGCCGGGGTCACCGGCTCGACGCGGGCGAAGGGCGCCAGGGCCTCGCGCAGCGCGGCGATGCGCTTGGCCTCCTCGGCCAGACGCACGCGATAGACGTCGGCGCGCTCGTTGTCGATGCCGCCCTTGCCGGCCAGGCGGGCGAGCTTGGCTGTCAGGTCGGCCTGGGCCGCGGCGGTGACCGGGCGCGGGTCGGTGGGCTCGAGGACGGCGAGATCGCTGCGCAGCTGGTCGAGCTGGCGGCGGCTGTCGCGCAGCAGCTGGTCCCACTCCAGGACCTGGGCGTCGCCCTGGTGGATCAGCGATTCGAGCTGACGCAGGTTGCTTTCGAAGGGTCCGAGCACGCCGTTGGGCAGCAGGCCCTGCGCCTGGGTGGCGAAGGTCTCGAGCCGCCCGCGGCAGCCGGCCGCGGTCTTCTCGGCCGCGGCGATGGCGGCGAGCCAGTCCTTGGCGAAGGGGTCCTCGTCGCCCATCGCTTCGCGGTAGGCGGTGAGCTTGTCGGCGACCTGGTCGTGCTTCGGCTTGCTGATCAGGTCGGGGGCTTGGCCGACCACGGCGGTGATCTGCTCGCGCAGGGTCGCGACGCGTCGGCTGGCGGTGTCGAGCTTGGCGCTCCAGCGGCGCATGTCCTCGTCGTTGTCGTCGATCAGCACCTTGAGATCGGCGAGGGCGTTGGCGAAGACCGCGCGTTCGCGCTCGGTGATCGCCGTCTTCTGGTCAAGCGGCGCGATGCGCGCGCGGCGCTCGGCCAGCTTGGCGTCGAATTCAACGGCACGCGCGTTCCACTTGGTGAGCTGCGCATCCTCGGCCGGCACCAGGGCGCCGAGGGAGACGAGGATCGGGGCGAGGCGCTCGCGGTCGCCCTTCTTCAAATCGATGGCGTCGAACGAGGCGGCGGCGGTGCGCAGGCGTGCCTCCTCGGTGTCCAGTTCGTTGAGGCGCTTCTGCCAGCGCTGGGCGGAGACATCGTCGCCGCCGACCTTGCCGAGATAGCCCTGGATGTCCTTGCGCGCCGCCTGGCGCGCCGCGAGGTCGAGGCTGGCGCCATCGACCGCGGCGAGGCGGGTCTGCAGCACGCGCACCTCGTCGACCTTGGTGCGCCACTTCAGCACGTCGGGGTCCTTCGAGCCGAGCGGCGCGTAGTTGGCCAACTCGTCGAGCGAGGCCTCGACGCCGTCGGGCAGCGGGGCGATGTTGTCGAGCGCGGCGGCCAGGGTCTGGCGCAGGCGCGCGATCTTCGACTCGGCGACGTTCTTGCGCTCCTGCGCCGCCAGTTCGGCCTGCAGCTTCTCGCCGCTTCTCTTGGAGAGCCACATATAGCCGCCGGCCACGCCGCCACCGACCACCAGCAGCGCCGCCGCCGCGATCGGCAGCAGGTGGCGCTGGAAGAAGTTCATCTGCTCGCGCTTGGCCTCGTCGGCGCCGGTGCAGCATCGAGCCGGTCTTGATCGCGTCGAGGTCGCGCACCAGCTCGTCGGCCGACTGGTAGCGGTTCTCCGGCTTCTTCTGCAGGCAGCGCAGGATGACGGCCTGGATCTCGTCGCTGATGCCGCTGACGATGTTCTTGGGCAGCACCGGCTCGTCGTAGCAGTGCTGGTAGATCAGGGCGTTGGGCGTCGAGCCGTTGAACGGCTTCTGCCCGGTGGCGACCTCGTAGAACACCACGCCGAGCGAGTACAGGTCGCTGCGGCAGTCCACCGCGCGGTCGCCACGGCCCTGCTCGGGACTGACGTAGGCCGGCGTGCCGACCGCCTGGCCGGTCATGGTCAGGTTGTGCTCGCCCAGCACCTTGACGATGCCGAAGTCGGCCAGCTTCAGGTGGCCGTCCTTGGTCACCATCATGTTGGGCGGCTTGATGTCGCGGTGCACGACGCCGTGGCGCCCGGCCTCGGCCAGGCCCTTGGCCGCCTGCAGCATGTAGCCCAGCGCCTCGTCCGGGGTCAGCGGCTTGTTCTCGTCGCGTGCTTTCTTGATGATGTCGTAGAGGTCGGTGCCGTCCACGAACTCCATGGCGTAGAAGTGATTCGCCTCGTGCTCGCCGATGTAATAGACCTGCACGATATGCGGGCTGACCAGCTTGGACGCGGTCTGCGCCTCGAGATGGAAGCGGTGCAACAGCCGGGCGTCGGCCGCCAGGTTGGGCGGCAGTACCTTGATCGCGACGCGGCGCTTCAGCGACTTCTGCTTGGCGCGGTACACCGCGCCCATGCCGCCCTCGCCAAGGATGCCGCCGATCTCGAAGTCGCCCCAGGTCTGCCCGGTGTGCGGACCCTTGCGGCCCTGCAGATGCCAGGCGTCATCGAAAGACACCGAGGAGCCGCCACCGGTCTTGGGCCGGCCGTGGAAGTCGGTCGAGGGCTTGCCGCCCATGGTCGCCGGGGTCGGGGTCGCCGCGACGCCGGGCTGCATGGTCAACTCGCGGCCCGACAACGGCGTCGCGTCCGGCTGCATGGTCAGCTCGCGGCCCGACAACGGCGTCGTCTCCGGGCCAACCGGTTGCATCGTCAGCTCGCGGCCGGTCAGGCTGCCGGTCGGTGTCGAGGCCGGCTGCATCGTCAGCTCACGCCCGGTCAGTCCGTCGGTCGGTGTCGAGGCCGGCTGCATCGTCAACTCGCGGCCGGATAGCCCCTCGGTCGGCGTCGATACCGGCTGCATCGTCAACTCGCGGCCGGATAGGGCCGGTTCCGGCGTGGCTGGTGGGACGATCGTCGCGTCGGTGTCGTCGCGGCCTGGGTCGGCGGGGGGCTGGTCTTTGTGGGTATCTGCCATGGCCTGCTCCGGCGAGGCATGCCTTGTTCTGGTACCGCCCCGCCGCGCAAGCTTCATTCCGCAACACCTCCGCACGCGGCCCATGCCTGCTTTCGCCCCCCGCTCCCCGCTCCCCGCTCCTCCGCCGTTGCCGTCGCCTCCTTCATCTGGCATGATGGAGGCCTTATGCCGGTGTCCCCACAGGCTGAAGCGCTGGTCCAGTTGGCGCGCAAGCGGCGCATCCTCGATCGCGCCGGGTGCGCCCGCCTGCGCATCCTGCTCGCCGACCGCCGCGTCACCGACCCGGCCTCGGCGCGGGAATTCCTCGAGAAAGCCCGCCTGCTGCCGATCGGGCCGGCGCAGCAGCTGCTCGCCCATGTCCCGCCGGCCGAAGGCATGGTCCTGGGTCCGTACCGCGTCCTCGCCCACCTCGCCGACGGCGGCATGGGCTCGGTGTGGCTGGCGGTGCGCGATCCGGACATCCCGGTCGCCGCACCGACCCCGACTCCTGACCCGCGCACACCCAACCCGGCGTCGGCGTCGCAGCGCAACAGCGGGGAATGGCTCAACCCGCCTCCGCTGTCACGCCCCGACGAACTGGTCGTGGTCAAGACGATGAAGGGCCAGTTCGCCGGCCTCGACGAGGTGCGCCACCGCTTCAACCGCGAGTGCCGCTATATGGCCGAGCTGACCCACCCCGGCGTGGTCGCGATCCTCGACCACGGGGCGGCCGACGACGGCACGCTGTACATGGTGCTGCGCTTCGTCGAGTCGGGCGACCTCAAGGAGCTGGTCGAGCTGCAGGGCGCCCTGCCCGAGGCCCTCGCCCTGGCCTTCGTCCACCAGATCGCCGACGCCCTCGACGAGGCGCACCGGCGCAAGCTGATCCACCGCGACATCAAGCCGGCCAACATCTTCGCCTCGCCGGAAGGCACCTGCCAGCTCGCCGACTTCGGCATCGCGCGCTCGACCTCGACCGAGCGCACCCAGCTGACCATGGAGGGCACGCTGGTCGGCTCGCCCGCCTACATGAGCCCCGAGCAGGTCCTCGCCGAGAAGGACCTCGACATCCGCAGCGACCTCTACGCGCTCGGCTGCGTGCTGTACTTCTGCCTGGCCGGCAAAGAGCCGTACAAGGGCCGCCTGCAGGAGGTGCTGCACGCGCACCGCACCGCGCCGATCCCCGATCCGCGCGCCGGCCGCCCCGAGATTACCGCCAAGGCGGCGGGCATCGTGCAGAAGCTGATGGCCAAGAAGAAGGAAGAGCGCTTCCAGACCCCGGCCGACCTGCGCACCGCCCTGGCCGACGCCCTCGCCGCGCTGGGCACCGGCGGCGCGGCGGTGATGCCGGCCGCCCCGGCCCAGACCCTCGACCGCACCATCACCTGCGACCTGCTCGCCGAGGACAAGGCGCCGGGTTCGACCAGCGACAGTCATCCGACCGTGCGCGTGCCCACTGGCGAAGCGGTGAATGCTGACGCGACGATGGCGGTCGCCGCCAGCGAGTGGTCGAGCGGCGCCCCGGCCGGCGTGATGACCTCGGTGGTGCAGACCCCGGCGCCCAAGGCGGCTCCGGTCGTACCGGCCGAACGCATCGACGGTGACCTGACGCGCGGCCTGGAGGCGCCATGGATCGCCCTGGTCGGCGACGGCTGCCATGTGCTGCTCTACGCCCGCCGCCAGATCACCCTGGGCAAGCTGTGCGAGGCCCCGGTCGATGTCTGCCTGCGCAAGCATCCGACCACGATGTTCCGCGACGACTGCCTGCGCATCAGCCGCCAGCATCTGCAGCTGCGCTTCGACGCGCCGACCAACCGCCTGCTGCTCGGCGACCTGGGCAGCGGCAACGGCACCCTGCTCGACGGCGCGGCGATGGGTCCGAACGCGCCGCAGGCGATCGAGGCGGGGGGCGAGCGCCGCCTGCATGTCGCTGGCGCCCTGACGCTGAACCTGCGCGCCCATGCGCGCAAGGGCGAGCCGCCGGCCAGCCTCGGCAATGATGCCGGATCGGTCGGCGACTGCGGCCTCGACCAGTCCTTCGCCTTCGACAGCGCGGTGCTGTCCCGCCCCGACAACCGGCCTGGCATGGCCTACGCCCTGGTCCTGCGCCGCCTGTCGATCGGCGGCCCGGGTTCCGACCTGGTGCTGCCGCAGGCGAGCGGCGCCGCCGCCGAGCTGGCGCTGTGGCGCGGTCGCTGGATCTGGCGTCCGGGCCCCGGCGCCTGGCAGCCGCTCAGCGACGGCCTGGTGGTCAGCGCCGGCAACAAGCGCCTCAAGGCCCGTGTCGGCGGCTACGACATCTTCCAGACCGAGGGGTAGGGCCGGAGGTCTGGCGCTCTGCCCCAGGAGCCAGCCGCAGATCCGACAATCTCCGGCTGGCTCCTACGGCGCGGAGCGCGGCGGTTTCGGCTGCAGGACCAGCGGCGGTGGCTGAAGGCCGCGGGCGAGATCGGCCGAGGCGAGGTAGCGTTCCCAGTCATAGGGCTCGATGCCATGGTCTCCCGGACGCAGGTGGTAGCTGATACCACCGAAGATCGATCCGCCCGGTTCGGGCCAGACCGCGCCTTCGGCCAGGCCAGGGGCGCCGAGCAGCCGCCACACCGGGGCGGCCAGACTCGCCCCAAGGAATTCGCCGCGCGGGTCGGCCCACCAGTCGATCGAGGCGCTGCCGACATGCACGCGGCGCGGAGCGATGCACGCGATCATCTGGTGCTGGTCGACCGGTAGCCTGGCCTCGGCATCGTCGTAGGCCGAAAGGCTGCGGCGGAACCAGAACCAATGCTTGTGGGTCAGAAAGCCGTTGTCGCTGCCGCCAACACGCTTCGACAGCGCGGCGCCGGCCTTGCCGCTGCAGGCCGAGATGGCCAGGGCGATGCGCTCGTCCTGGGCGGCGGCCCATAACGAGACCTTGCCCAGGCGCGACATGCCGATCGAAGCGATGCGCTGCTGGTCGATGTCGGGATCGCTGGACACCGCGTCGAGGATGCGCTGCAGTCCCCAGGTCCACAACGCGATGGCGCCGCGCTCGTCGGGATCGACCTTGGGGAAGAGGGCGCGGTGGGCGTCGAGGTAGCCTTCCGGGCTGTCGGGGCACACCTCGTGGTAGCAAGCCGTCACCAAGCCATAGCCGCGGCCGAGGATGAGCTCGACCGGCCAGGCGTCCGGGCGTTTGCCGCGTCCGGCCTCCGTCGCGCGGTTGCCGACCACGGCCGGAGCACTGTTCTTCAGGCTGCACTGCGGCAGGAGGATGCGCGGATCGGCATGGATGCTGTGGTTGCCGGCAAAGTTGAGGCCGGCGAAGATTGGCACCGGCCCGCTCCGTTTGGCCGGCAGCAGCACCATCACCTGCACCACCGGGCCGTCGGCGCGGCCTGTGAGCAGCAGGCGGAACTGCTTGAGCGTCGCCAGACCGTCGAAGGCGCCCTCGACCACGGACGCCGGTTCGGCCAGCGGCCGCGGCGCGTCGGCCGGGATGTCACCATAGAAGATGTCGCGGAACTGCTGCAACAGGGCGAGGCGCTGCGCCGGCCAGTCCGCCGCGTCGCTGATCAGCGTGCCGTCGGCGCGGCACAACACCTCGGGGATGGGCAGCTTGGGGAAGGCCGCCTCATCGATGGGCGCCGGCATGGCGAATTCGCGCTTGCCGGGGGCTTTGGTCTTGGCCAGGGCGACGGCCCAAGGGCTGGGGTCGGGGGTCCAGCCGAGTGGCGGCTCGGGGAGACCTGCGCTCTCGGCCGAAAGCAGAGGCGCAGGCGCGAAGGCGGCAAGGACGAGCAGGAAAAGAACGGCTGAGGATACATGGCGCATGCCGACTCTCCTTGGGATGGCTTCCGCCCGAGCGCCTGCAACCTAGTCCATGGCCCGGCGATAGCGATGGCAAGGGCCAGGCGCGACCATTCCGAACGGGTTCGATTGCGCTCTGGGCCTCTCGCCCCGTTGCCCCTGGCGCGCAGCGCGACGCCGTCGCACTCACCGTCGTCCACTCCTGCCGACGAACCGGCCTCATGCCCGCCGACAACCTCGCCTCGATCACGCCAGCGCTGCTGGTTCACCCTCCCGTGCGTCGACGGGACGACAGCCCAAGCCAGAGACCGCACAGCAACAATGCACCCAGGCCACCGAGGCCGCAGCCGCCCCCGCCATTGCCACCGACCACACTCACCGTGCCCGTTAGCGTGGCGGTCGGCGAGCCCGTGAAGGTCTGTCCGACCGTGATCGAACCCGACACCGTGATGGTCGTCGAGCCTGGCGTGAAGGTGTACCCGGTCAGGGTGGGCGTCAGGACATAGGTGCCGGCTGGGACGCCGGTCAGCGTGTAGGTGCCCGTCGCGTCAGTCACGACGATGCGCGTGCCATCGCTCACCGTGACGCCCACGACGCCCGTACCGCCCACCGTCACCACGCCCGTCACCGTATAGGTCGGGATCGCGGCGACCGTCACCTGCACCGCATCGCTGGCCGACAGGCTGCCGTCGCTGGCCGTCAGGGTCAGCACGTAGGTGCCGG